>CANHPZ010000238.1 GCA_947462725.1 Flavobacteriales bacterium | reverse complement strand
TATGGCTCACCGGATGGCGCATCATTACCGGCCACAAGTAAGCAGTGAATCGCCGGCATCCTTTTTCGCATGAGAGGTTAAACAAAGCACAGACTCATAGGCTAACCACAATTGCTTTTCCTAAAATAACCTGGCCAATAGTTAGGGTTAGCAACCTCATATTTATACTTATCCCGACAAGCACTAAATTGTGCCCGAAAATCTGAAATTTTGAATCACGCGATATGACTAGAATTTTTACACTTATTTGTTCCCTTCTCGTTGTTGCAGCTCAGGCTCAACTCAAACCTTTCGGTTACCAATGGGATGCAGCGGCATTGCAATCCTTGCCTGTGGCCGAATTAGCGACTTTCGATCATGCGCAATTGCTTGCGGAAGACACACGCACCGAGGAGCTCGGAGGACGCACCAACATTGGGCGTTTGATTGACTTGCATATGGATGATCAAAACGCGGGCGTTTGGTCTGAACTTGCCAATGGTGATCGTGTATGGCAGTACCGTTTTCGCTCGGCCAATGCCAAGGGCGTATGCATGTACTTCGATAATTTGTATATTCCTGAAGGTGCCGTGATGTTTCTCTATAGCATCGACCGCAAGACGTTTGTTGGTCCATTCACCAACGAAGATTGCAATGCACACGGTCATTTCATGATGGGCGAAGTGTTGGGTGATGAGGCCATTTTGGAATACTACGAGCCGGTTGGGGTTTTGAATACACCGCGTATCGGTATGCAAGCTGCCGGACACATGTACCGCTACGTGTATGATTATGCGATGTATGAAGACGGCGACAACAGCCGCGCATCAGATCCATGCGAAGTAGATGTAAACTGTCCGGAGGGTACCGATTGGGTAGGCCAGCGCGATGCTGTTGTGCGCTTGTTGATTACAGAAGGAAATACTCAGGGATTGTGCTCCGGTTCTATCGTCAACAACACCCAGCGCGACTGTCGCAAGCTTTTGCTCACAGCATTGCACTGCGGGGTGAATGTGACTGATTCAGAATGGTTGCAATGCTCTGTGCGCTTCAAGTATCAAAAAGCGGGCTGCGGTTCCGGGGCAGCGCCTTCAACCAGCAATCGCGTAGGTGTAGTGCACTTGGCTGATGCCAATGATAACGGTGGCGATACCGGCTCTGACTTTTTATTGCTGGAGATTGAAGATGCTATTCCGTCAACATACAACGTCTATTACGCGGGCTGGGATTCACGCACTACTACACCGGCTGATGTGGTGGGCATCCATCATCCTTCAGGTGATGTGAAGAAAATTTCTACTGCAACAACTATTGTGTCGGCTACATGGTCTGCTCCCGGACACCACTGGCAGGTAAACTGGATGGCTACCGAAACCAATCACGGAGTAACAGAGGGCGGCTCTTCCGGTTCTCCGTTGTTCAATCAAGACAAACGCATCGTTGGACACCTCACGGGAGGCGCTTCTTTTTGCACAAGTCCTACATCGCCGGACTTCTATGGTAAGCTTGACCGCGACTGGGACGACAACCCCAATACCGCTGATCAGAAACTGAAGGTTTTTCTAGATCCTCAAAACACAGGGGAGACATTTATGGATGGTGCATACCCGAGTGCAGATGGCACTTGTATACCATCTGGAATTCAAGAAATTTTGGAGTTTTCCGATGTCAACCTATTTCCAACCATGGCTGATCAATCGGTTCGATTGCAATCATCACGTTTCCGTGAAATAGCCGGATATCGTGTTTTCAACGCCAATGGCACACTGGTTTACAATGGTTCATTCCGCAATGAAACAGAGACACTGAATACGGGCAACCTTCCTTCAGGTGTGTATTTTGTGACATTCGATCAAAACAATGGCGCCCATCTCACGAAGAAAATGGTCGTAGAACATCGGTAATTAACCATGGAGTGGTTGAAGACTTTCGGCAGAGAGGTGGCCTCAAACTGAAAAAAAGCCATTACATTTGACCCAAACTCGAAAAAAATGAAATTTGAAGTTGTTCAAAAGGATAAGGTGATTGTGATTGCAACCAAAGTTGAGAAGCTTGATGCACTACACGCACCTGAATTGAAAAGCGAAATCGTAATGCAGAATAAGGAAGGTCACAAAAATTTGATTGTTGACTTGACTGAAACGCGCTACATCGATTCTTCGGGTTTGAGCGCTTTGCTTGTGGGCAACAGACTGTGTCGCGATTCAAACGGAACATTTGTTCTGTGCGGTTTGCAGGACGCTGTGAAGAAGCTTATCAATATTTCGCAATTGGAGAGTGTATTGAAAATTACTCCAACGCAAAACGAGGCCATTGACCTCGTATACATGGAAGAAGTAGAACGTGATATCAAATAGTAACCATATGAAGAAAATTATACTTAGTGTTTCCCTTGCTTTTGCATCTCTTTTCGCTTCGGCGCAGTGCACCCCATCTGACCACGATTTTGGCTTCGTAGAATATGGTGTTTATCCTGATGTAGCCACTGGACTAAATGGGGCAGTGCTCAATCAACCCTACGAGCAAATCATCTATGTGTTGGTTCCAACCGATGCAGGAGCTATTGACTCTACCTACGCAGGTGTTCCGATTTCGAATATTGTACTCGATAATATCAGCTACGATTACAACGGAACGACAAACGATTTTTCAGTCCTCGGATTGAATTTGCAATGCAACCCATCGAACTGCACTTTCGCAGCCGGCGGACAGTATTGCGGTGTTGTTTCAGGCACACCCAATATGGCAGGTGAGTTTCCTGTAACCATCAATGTTACCGTTAACCTTACTTTCTTCGGATTGCCTATTGCTTTGCCATTCAGCTTCCCCGGCTACACCTTCGTAGTAAGCGAAACAGCCGCTGTGAATGAGGTGGCTAATGTCTTCGAAATTGGCGCTGCTGCTCCAAACCCGTCGAACACCCAAACGCGCATTCCTTATTCATTAAGCAACAACGATCAAGTGTCTTTCACTATGATGAACATGGTCGGTGAGCGCGTATTGTCTAAGACCTACGCCGGTAAGCGCGGTGAAAACATG
>CANHPZ010000237.1 GCA_947462725.1 Flavobacteriales bacterium | reverse complement strand
GTTATCGTTGAGGTATCCGGCAACACCCATGTAGTCACCTGATCCACGCACGAAGTTGGCACGGATAGTACCGAAGAAACGACCTGCATTGTCATCGTTACGCACATAGTGACCATTCCAAGGATAGGTTCGGCGATCGGTAATCAATTCCTGGAAAGAGTTTCCTACAAGACCCAATGCTGCGTATTCCCACTCAGCCTCGGTAGGCAGGCGGTAACGTGGCAACACGATACCATCAGACATTGTAACCAAACGAGTTCCTGTACCCTTTGGGTTGTAATCTTTCAAACCACCTGAAGCTGCATCACCCGTGTATTGACCAG
This sequence comes from Flavobacteriales bacterium, assembly GCA_947462725.1. Taxonomy (GTDB): domain Bacteria; phylum Bacteroidota; class Bacteroidia; order Flavobacteriales_D; family Sanyastnellaceae; genus JAIBBG01. Next base: position 2,708 of record CANHPZ010000237.1, on the reverse strand, counting down.
ACAAATAAGAATCAGTGGTAAAGTGCTCCTCATCGGCTTGACCGGTAGGATTGTAAGACATCAAACCTTCGCGGATGAGAATCAACTCGTTCACGCGATCGGTACGCCATACACAATATTCACTAGCCTGCAACCAACTTACACCTACTACCGGATAGTCGCGGTATGCAGGGTGGCGCAAATAATAATCTACTTGTGGCTCGTTGTATTCGGTAACCTCACGCCAGATATTGGTATCAGGCAATGCGCGGTTTACCAATTCCGGATAAGTATCTCCGTATACGAGTTTCAACCAATGCAAGTAATCATTCCAAAACTGATTGGTAACCTCTGTTTCGTCCATGTAGAACGATGATACGGTCACACGACGTGGGATATTATCCCAAGCGAAGTTGAGGTCGTCTTCTACACGACCCATGGTGAAGGTTCCGCCTTCTACCAATACTAGGCCTGGACCGGTTTCCTGTTCGACATAATCCTGACGTTCAAAACCTCCGTTTTTCTCGTCGTTGTATGCCCAACCGGTTGCACCTGATCGCTCCTTGTCGCAAGACGTAAAGATGGTCGCTACTGCAATGGCGCCCAATCCGAAGAAGATCTTTGAAACGGTTTTCATGATTTCCCTTTGATTTGATGGTTCGTTTTATCGTTTAAACTGTGTGCTCAACTAGAAAGAAGGACAGGCTATTGTGCGGAACTTCTTTTTTTTCTGGCGGCATTCGAAATTGATACCGAGTGAAACTTCGTGTGATCCTCCTGTTGAAGGAGTCAATTCTGAAATGGTCACATCGTAGCTATATCCGAAGCGCACAACATCGGTTTGAATACCAATGGTGGCAATAAATGCATCGCGATAGGTTTGTCCGAAGAGCAACCCGCGGAACCAAACTCCCGCCACCAATGGACCTTTGCTCACATACATCCCCAGATTCAACTGCTGGAATTCGCCTTGACGACGATACAGAATGTTGGGGGATAAACGCGCATCATTGTCGCGACTCTTCTTTTCAATCGGAATAACTGCACCGGCGTGCACTGTGTATTTCATCGGCAAACGGCTTGTGCCCAGAATCAAAGACTCATTGGGCTCATTAAGGTGATGCACTGCAACACCGCCGTAAAACTTGTCACTGAATCCAAGCAATCCCCCTGAAAAATCAATTGCTTTCACTTGACCGCCGCGTTGAACATCATTGGTGTTGTATATAAAGCCCTTGCGCGGATCAATCATATCACCGAAAGTAAGCCTGCTCCAATCGAGTGATTTCTGGAAGTAGCTCACCTGCATGGCGGCCTTCATAGAGAATTTTCTGGAAATCGGCTGTTGGTATGAGTAAATCCCACTAACCGTTGTGGTATTGAGGGTGCCTTGAGCCGCACGATCGTTAAGTACCATAAGCCCAAGACCACCTTGAATAGTCGGCACGTGCTGGTCGTAAGATGCACTGGTGGTTACAAAATTACCGGTAAGCGCAGGCCACTGATTGCGGTAGTTCATCACTAAGCGCGGACAGCGATTGGTTCCTGCAAAGGCGGGGTTCAAATACAGCGGATTGGCGTAGAACTGCGTAAACTCAGGATCCTGAGCACGCATATCATTGGCCATTACCAACAAAGACATCAGAGCAAGAAATAGTCTTAAGCTTTTGTTCATACAGAAACGATTTCTTTTTTAGTAGTACGGAAAGAATTAGCAATAATACAACAACTTTGCGAGCAAAAAAATTGCACCGCGTTGGCAATATTCAGACTGTCAAAATGTTTAAGCCGTTGCGCGACACGAAAAAAAACCCATGAGCATTAACGTCAAAAACCTGATAACCTGCCTAGTAACAGTGCTTCTAAGCCATTTTTCCCTTGCCAATGAAACTATAATCATCACAAAAAGGTTACAGTGGACAGGCTCAAAAGTAGGTGTCAATGGGGCTCAGGATAATCTCGACTTCGAAAAATCCGCGCCAGTTAAGGAATTCGGACAACTTCCATCGATTGTCCACAGAGAACAGTTAAAAAGCTTTGCCACCATTGAACAGGTCGTCATCAATGTGATGGGATCACAATCCGAGGATGCCTCTGCCTCCATGCCCATGGTCAAACTAAGGGAAGATTGGCAGCATTTGGAAAAAATAACCGAAGCTCGCGGGATTCCCTATCTCATTTTCCAGCTATTACCGATGCGTGCGGTCGGAGGTGCAATTGAACTTATCACCGAGGTTGAAATCACCATTACACTGAACTCAACACCACGCCCAACTCTGCGCACACTGCAATTCGCACAGCAATCAGCCCTAAGTGAAGGGGTTTGGTATAAGCTCGCCATCGCTAAAGACGGTGTGTATAAAGTCGATAAAAATGTACTCAGTCAGCTCGGTATCGATATCGCTTCGCTCAACCCACAATCAATGAACATCTATGGCAACGGCGGTCAGTTGCTGCCCGCCGACAACGCACTTCCACGCTACGATGATTTGCATAAGTGCGCCATTTATGTAGAAGGGGAAGCCGACAACCAATTTCAAGACAGCGACTACATTCTGTTTTACGGCAAAGGTCCGGATACCTGGAAATTGAACGCAGAAGCAACTACAGGAAAAAACCGTTGGACACACACCAAACATTATTACTCCGATTCTGCCTACTATTTCCTGCGTATCGACGACCTCGAGCCTAAACGCATCACTCAGGCCGCCTCCTCCGACTTACCTGAG
>CANHPZ010000236.1 GCA_947462725.1 Flavobacteriales bacterium | reverse complement strand
AGTTTCGGCATAGGCAATTACTTCTTGCAAGAGCAGCATGCCAATCTCTTGCTCGGCTACAGGCTTGCCTTGCAAAAACTTCTCGAGTTTCTCGATGTCTTTGGGTGAATAGAACGCCACGCACACACCTTCGCCGCCATCGCGACCCGCGCGACCGGTTTCCTGGTAGTAGCTCTCGAGACTCTTCGGAATATCGTGGTGAATCACGAAGCGCACATCGGGCTTGTCGATACCCATACCGAACGCGATGGTGGCGCAAATCACATCCACATCTTGCATCAGGAATTTATCCTGCACTTTGCTGCGCTGACCGCCGTCCATACCGGCGTGGTAGGGCAACGCCTTGATGCCGTTGACTTGCAAGAGCTCGGCAATTTCTTCCGTTTTCTTGCGACTCAGGCAATAGATGATCCCGCTTTTGCCGCTGTTGGCTTTGATGTATTGAATGATTTGCTTGCCAACATTGGCTTTAGCACGAATCTCATAATAGAGGTTGGCACGGTTGAAAGAAGCCTTGAACAACTTCGCATTCAACATGCCGAGGTTTTTCTGAACGTCTTGTTGAACCTTCGGTGTAGCTGTTGCTGTAAGTGCCATGATTGGACAATCGGCAATTTGCTCAATGATAGGGCGCAAACGACGGTACTCCGGACGGAAGTCGTGGCCCCACTCCGAAATACAGTGTGCTTCATCAATGGCCACGAAGGAGATGTTCACTCCGCGGAAAAACTCTACGTTCTCATCTTTATTCAATGACTCAGGCGCCACATATAGAATCTTGCACTTGCCGGTGAGAATGTCGCTCTTTACCTGATTGATCTCGGTCTTATTGAGCGACGAGTTGATGAAGTGCGCTATACCATCTGTTTCCGAGAAACCGCGCATAGCATCCACCTGGTTTTTCATCAACGCGATGAGCGGTGAAACGACTATGGCCGTTCCCTCCAACATGAGCGCGGGTAATTGGTAGCAAAGTGATTTACCGCCGCCCGTTGGCATAATGACAAATGTATCGTTGCCCTCCAGAACTGAGTTCACAACTCCTTCCTGCAGGCCCTTGAAATTACTAAATCCGAAAAAATGTTTGAGAGCTTCTTTGGGGGATAGCTCGGTAAGTGTTTGCATGTCTAATCAGGTTGCAATGATGTGGTAATTTTGTTCACTACAGCCCTCAGCGATCTATTGCGTTCTTGTTGTAGCGGACACCCCTTGAAAAAGAGGAAAGCGAATGTAGCATTGAATTCGCGAATAAAAAAATCTTTTTTCAGTGAGCGTTTTTCATTGAAATGCCCGTCTGCCGTGGGTTTTAACCCGTTTCACATGTCTCTAAGAACAAATAGAAGACACTTTTGTTCATGCCCCTCCTTAATGCGCTGTTGTATAAATTGTGGCAAATTCAGATTGAAGTATAAGTTCGATGCATCTTTGCGCTCGCAATCATGACAGCGAAAAAAACAAACGTAATTCTCGGGTCAGCTCGTCAAACGCTGATGCTCGAATCGGAAGGTCTTCGGGCACTTTCCGAATCAATTGATGCACGATTTGAGTCGGTTGTTAAATTGCTGCTGAAGTCTAAAGGTCGCCTCGTTGTCACAGGAATTGGCAAAAGTGGCAACATCGCACAGAAAATCGTTGCCACTCTAGTGAGTACTGGTCAACCCGCTGTGTTTATGCACGCTGCTGATGCTATCCATGGCGACCTTGGAACCATTCAGAAAAATGATGCGGTGCTTTGTATTTCGAAAAGTGGCGATTCGCCGGAAATCAAAGTATTGGCACCACTCGTGAAAAGCATGGGCCACAAGCTCATTGCTATGGTGAGTAATGAAAAGAGTTTTCTCCATAAACAAGCCGATTACGTTTTGTTTGTTCCTGTTGCTCAAGAAGCTTGTCCCAATAATTTGGCACCAACGGTGAGCACTACCGCACAACTCGCTATGGGCGATGCATTGGCAGTTGCGCTGATGCAAGAGCGCGGATTTACGGCGGGCGACTTTGCTCGCGTGCATCCCGGTGGCGCACTTGGAAAAAAACTCTATACCCGCATTGGCGATTTGATTGGCAGCAATAGCGCGCCGTCGGTAAGTTCCAATTCGCCCATCCGCAAGGTTATTGTTGAGATCAGCTCGAAGCGCCTTGGAGCAACAGCAGTTATTGATAAAAAGAAATTGGTTGGCATCATTACCGATGGCGATATACGCCGCATGCTCGAAAAGCAAGGCGATTTGGAGAAACTCACCGCACGTGATATCATGGGCGCCAACCCCAAAACCATGGATGAGTCGGCATTGGCCGTGGAAGCTTTTCAACTCATGGAACGCCACAACATCACAGCCCTGATTATCATGAAGGGTGATACCTACAAGGGTATGGTGCATTTGCACGACATTCTAAAAGAAGGAATTTTCTAAGCCTGTGGAGACCGAGAAAAAAGATATGTCCTTTCTGGAGCATCTCGAGGAGCTGCGTCGACGACTGTTTTGGTCGGTCATTTCCGTTTTGTTAGGAATCATCGTAGTAGTTTACTTCCACGATTTTGTGGTGAACGATATCATCATGGGTCCACGCAAGGCCGATTTTATTACTTATCGCGCTTTCTGCTATTGGTCGGAAATCATGGGCATGGGCGATCAGCTCTGTCTCGATCCTCCGCGATTGATCTTGCAAAGCACCACCATGAGCGGCAACATGAACGCCGACATTATGGTATGTGCAGTCGGAGGAATAATCTTGGCTTTTCCGTTCATCATTTGGCAGCTGTGGGGCTTCATCAAGCCCGGATTGAGGCAGAAGGAAACTAGCGCTGTGAGCGGTATTGTGTTCTATGTCTCGCTGTTGTTTTTCACCGGTATATCGTTTGGCTATTTCCTGCTAGCCCCACTCAGTATTCAGTTTTTGGGGAATTACACGTTTGCCGATGTGGAGAATGTGCCCACGCTGCTTTCATACCTGAAACTTACTACCTCGCTGGTATTCGGCACAGGCCTCGTGTTTCAGCTGCCGGTTGTGGTTTATTTCCTGAGTAAAATCGGTATTGTGAAGGCCGACTTCCTGCGCAAGTACCGCCGACATGCATT
>CANHPZ010000235.1 GCA_947462725.1 Flavobacteriales bacterium | reverse complement strand
TCAAAGTAATACGTTTGCTCACCGGCCACAGCGCCCGGAGTTCCGAAATTGAAGAATATTGTTGCCTTATCAAAAGTATAAGTCAGGTTCAAAGCGGCGGTGCCTGCGCTCTCGTTGGAGAAATCGAACGTCAGAACTTCCCAAGCACCAGCCATTGTAGTCGTAGCTTGCGTTTCAACACTGTGCGTAGGGTTGGTATGATCCTCAACTTTCAAGCGAACAGGTGTGCCCGCTGTGGGAGACCATACACGAACGTTCATAAATGTTTCAGTAGCTGTAAAAGGAATGGCCATAACGAAGCCCAATTCTGCAGGAGCTGTAATGGTGGTGCCTGCAGATGCTCCTGCGGCTGCACTTTTCACCACGCGAGCCACATGATTCGTTGCATCTGTAGGATCAATCACAATCTGCGAATTTTCAGCGCCATCAAAACCTATAAAACCATACTCCACGAGCGTGTCATCAAACGTCACAGGCAAATCCATTTGCAACAATGGAGGCTGTGCATTGCACGCCTCGCATCTTTCCCAACATACAATCCCCATGTCCATAGGACCTGAGACATTAATAGTGCGATTGATATTATTTCCTGTAGTCGTTGTGCATGAAGAGCCGGAAGTAAGAGCTTCTTGGCCCGCCCAGTTGTCATATGAATATTTGAAATCATAAATTCCCGTCTCAAGAGGAATAGTAATCGTCCACACATTGTCGCCCTCAGGATCGCTCATTGGTGCGCAATTGCCGCACCAACCGTTGAATGTACCATTGACTTCAGGGGTTGTAAATCCGGCAGCTACATTACTCATATCAACGCTAAAAGTCACATCAAAAGGTCCTGTGCTCGCACCGCAAACAGCGCAACTGCCATAACATACAGGAGGCAGCACAACATCTTGAGTCAGAGTTAATACTCGATTCGTATATCCGTCAGTAGTCATTGTACATGATGAACCAGGCGACAATGTTTCTTCGCCACCCCAGGCATCGTGACTGAATTTGTATTCGTAGCTGGCTTCCAACAATGTAATGGTTGTGCTCCATATTCCATCACCGTTGGCATCCGTCAATGGATTACAGTTTCCACACCAACCGTTGAATGTGCCATTCACTTCTGGAATGGTGAAACCAGTTTGACCATTCATATCGACTTGAAAAGTGACATCATAATAAGATGGTGCAGAAGCACAGTCTACGCAGGCACCCCAGCACACTACCGGCAAAACAACGTCGCCAGTAACGACCAAAGTTCTATTGGTGTAGATACCAACCGTGTGCGTGCATGTGGCTCCCGGAACGAGTTGTTCTTGCATTCCCCAGTTATCTGCCGTGAATTTGTACTCAAAAGAGCCGGCGGCAATATTTGCCGTTCCTTCCCAAATTTGATCACCATTGGCGTCGGTCAATGAGAAGCATGCGCCACACCAACCGTTGAATGTGCCATTCACTTGAGGGGTAGTGAATCCGGATTGTTGACTCATATCAACACGAAAAGTAACGTTGAAAGCGCTTGCCGAAAAATTCAATAAAGAGAGCAAAGCGAAAAGAAAAACCTGTGTAATTTTTGATGTCATAATGGACTTAGTTTGTTGCGAATATAGAGTAATTGTCATTTTTACAAAATGTTTATTATTTATCAGTTTTTTCATAATTTCGATGACGAAAGGTAGCCGCGAGTTATTTCATATGACATGACGTAAATTTGCCGCCCACAAATGCTATGGAAAAAATAGTGAAGCCAATACCGCATGCCACGGAGGCAGAAGACATGTACTCCATTCCGATTGATGCTTTCTTCAAATCGGCATTTTCTGTTGACTGTGTCATCTTTGGTTATCATCAAGGCGACTTGAAAGTACTCCTAATTCAGCGTGGTGCCGAGCCATTTGAGAATTTTTGGGCATTACCGGGCGATTTGGTTTACCCGCATGAAGATTTAGACACAGCAGCCTATCGCGTGTTGGAAGACCTGACATCCATTCAAGACGTGCGCATGATGCAAGTCCATTCATTTGGCGGCGTGAATCGTCACCCGTTGGGACGTGTAATCACCGTAGGTTATATGGCTTTGGTTGAACTCACAGATATCCATCCTTTAGCATCTCACTGGGCCAAGCAAACCAAGTGGCACAGCTTGAGCAAACTGCCCAAGTTAGCTTTCGACCACAGCGAAATCCTCCATGCGTCTTATGACCGTTTGAAAACACTATTGCTTGAAGAACCCATTTGGACGCGCGTTATTCCGGAGAAATTCACCATTACCGAGTTCCAAGACGTTTTTGAAACAATCTTAGGCAGAACATTCGACAAAGGAAATTTCCGTAAGAAAATTCAGAATGTCAAATTCTTAAAGAAGCTCACCGAGACGCAGCAAAACGTTCGTCACCGCCCTTCGCAATTGTACTCCTTCGATGCGAAGTTGTTTGAGAAGTATAGCGACCGTGGCTTTGTGTTCGATTTTTAGTGAAATGGTGAAATGGTGAAATTGACTTCAACATTAGATATTTGTAACTAGTAATTAGTCACTAAATAAAAAGCCCCGCTTTCGCAGGGCTTTTCGATTCACTCACCTCTATTCTCACTTCACAATTTGTACTACTTGACGACGAAGTTCTTTACCGTTTGATACTTCAAGAACATAGGAACCGGTTGCGAGCGAAGTCACATCCAATTGAACCAATGTTGCATGATTCGATGCTGCGGAGAGCACCGAACGACCGGTCATATCTATTATGTTCAAAACCACTTGCTCGGCTGATGGCAAAGTAATGTTCAATGATCCGTTGGCCGGATTTGGATAAACATTCAGCACATTTCCCAAAGCTTCATCAACTCCTACAATACACGTCTCACAGCTCGACCAACAAACACTACTCAGCACTGTGTTCTCAGTGACCTCCAATGCACGGTTGGTAAAGCCCGACTCTGTAAGTGTGCAAGCGCTGCCGGGAATCAATTCTTCCTGGCCAGACCAGTTGTCATAAGAAAACTTATAGGTATAAGAACCCGGATTGAGGGGAATAGTAATCGTATAAACGTGATCACCATCAGGATCGGCCATAGGTGCGCAGTTGCCACAATAGGCATTGAAATTACCATTCACTTCAGG
>CANHPZ010000234.1 GCA_947462725.1 Flavobacteriales bacterium | reverse complement strand
GCTAACGTGTCGAATGACGATGCTTGCGTGTTTGGCGGAAGCGCCTGCGATGATGGCGATGCCACAACAGAGAATGATGTTCTTGGAGCGGATTGCATCTGCGCCGGAGTGCTCATTCAGATTCCCGGTTGTACCATCAGCACAGCATGCAACTACAACGCAACTGCCAATACCAATGATGGCTCATGCTATTCTATTGGCGACCCATGCGATGACAACAACGTGCAATCCGAAAACGATACCATCAATGCGGCATGCAATTGCCAAGGTACGCTTATCGGTAACGGTGTGAATGAACTGAACGGCGGATTCTCTGTATTCCCTAATCCTTCTGAAGGCGCTTATGCGATCACGGTAAACGATGGCACAAGCATGATGGAATTGGAAGTGTTTGACGTCTCGGGCAAGAAGATCATTTCGATCACACCGTACAGCTCACGCGCCACGGTTGACTTGTCTGACTTTGCAAAAGGATTGTATGTATTGAAAATCCGAACGGCTAATAGTTCACGCACTATTCGTTTGGAAAGGATTTAAACTGGTGCTTTTTTCAATCGAGAATCCCCATCTAATTCAGGTTAGATGGGGATTTTTTTGCTGAGGAGTGTACCTTCGTAGCTCATCACTTTCTAATCGATCCCAAGAGTTGAACATTCATTCGGACATAGCACGAAAGCATGCGGTTGCGCTAGTTGCATTGGTGTTGTGTATGTGTTGGGGGATCATTCAACCTCTTCGAGCACAACAAACGCTACCCGATGCCAACGCAGATTTTGTGGTTACCCATCAGTTGATTTCAGTGGAGCAGGGTATGGCCTCACGCGATGTAAAGGATGCGGTAATGGATGCGCGCGGGTTCATGTGGCTGGCCACCGACATGGGATTGAATCGCTACGATGGGAATAATTTCTTGCTGTTCACCAAAGAGAAAAATGGCTTGCTTTCAAACGATGTTCAAGTAATTATACCGCATGGCAACAATCGACTCATCGTTCAGTGTTTTCTGCGAGATAATTGGACGGTAGATCCCGAAAAAAATGTGATTAGCTTTCAGGTGCTGGATTTAAACTCCTATCGGCTCATGCCATTGAAGGAGGCTTTTCCGGATTTGCCTTTTCCCGCAGAGCAACTGCTTCAAATAGCAGAACATGGCGATGGTACCTTGCTTTTTTTTCGTGCTACGCCTTATGAAATCTGGAGTTACACATCGGGTAATGCATGGCAACGCACATTTGAGTTTTCGTTGTGGAATGAGCAATTGCCAAAACAACCCCTGCTGTTTATTGAGTTGTTCAACTTGAATCAGCGCGAAGAGTTGTTGATACGTCCTATCTTTAGGTATAATCTTCCCGGTTATCGGATTTCCAAAAGAGGAATTACTCCTATTTCCGAATTGAAGTATGGCGCTGCGGTGACCGCTCAGAATGGAACGCCCTACATGTATTATGATCCTTCGGCCCATGGTGCGACGTTGCTCACCGATGAGCGGGATAGGGGTTTCTACCGGTACACGGATGACAACACGCTTATTCGCTCTTCCGAATTGGGTGAGCTGCCTTCCATTAGCAATCAAGACTGGCACATTAAGGCCTCCAATCAAGTGGGGGTTTTTGCCTGTGTGAATCCCGACTTTGGACTTTATCTCTACAGCGGCGGGGTTTATCTGCAAGTGATCGATAGAGAGAGGTTGTTGGCAACTTCTGATATCACCATTTATTCTGTTTATAGCGATCGTCAAAACAATCATTGGTTGTGCACCTCCATTGGATTGATTCAGGTTTCCGCTCGACAGCGCATTTTCGCCAATCACTTTACGAAGAGCGAATTCGACAAGGCGGGAATTAATCAGGTGCGGGGTATTTATGTCGACCCCACCGGATCTGCCGCAGGTGGAGAACAGATATATGCCAACGTTTGGCGCAAGTTAGCTACGATTCCTCAAATTCCATTGGAGGGATACCAAGAAGACTTCTCTTTGATTCCCTTGGTTCAGCATGCCGATCACTTGTATGCCGGTTTGTTTTTTCGATTGAAGAATGGAAGCAACGTAATGCAGAAATTGGCGTTTGATTATTTACCTGCTACCGGGTGGGCTGTGCATAGCTTGAATGATTCATTGGTATTGAGTGGCTCCTCTGAGGTTGAGGGTGGAATTTATGTAGTAAACACCCGCTCCGGGAAATCGAGAGTGTTGATGCGCTCAAGCAGTTCAATTCCGAATCCAACGATTGTTTACCGTTTTGTGCCGACACAAAAAAAAGGTATTGTCGCCTTGGCCGAGAATGGTGTTTTTCGATTGGATGGGGATTGGAACATTGTGGAGTATTGGGGGCCTAAGGGTGATGCACAACATCAATTGCCCATCAGCGAATTCTATGACTTGCATGAGGATAAACAAGGAGTATGTTGGCTGGCCACTGCCAATCAGGGTTTGTTTCGCTGGGAGTGGAATGCAACTGCAGGTAATACCAATCCGGTAGTGCGACAATTTGCGATGACTGAAGGATTGCCCGCCTTGCGTCTCTACCGCATCGAAGAGGATGATCGCGAAAATCTATGGGTAAGCACCTACAATGGGTTGATGCGCTTCGATAAAAAGAACTTCTCCGCGTTCAATTTTTACACAAAGGATGGATTGTCGCACAATGAGTTCAATCGTGTTTCATCCTTCAAATCGTCAACCGGCAAGATGTACTTTGGAGGTGTAAACGGGCTGAACGCATTCGATCCGAAACGCGTCGATGAGGTATATTTCAATCGGTCATTCCCGCTGCAGTTACTATCCATACAGCGCTTTTCGGATGAATCCGATTCACTGGTGAGCATGCTCACGGATTGGTACACAAACAAGTCGCTGACCATCTCGCATGCCGATCGATTTCTTGCTTTTGATTTCGCATTGCTGGATTATGTGCGTCGGTCGCATCGCTATGCCTACAAACTGGAAGGAGTGGACACGGAATGGAACCTGATCGAAGGCGGCTCGGTGCGCATCAGTCAGCTCCCGTTTGGCAATTACACATTGCGTGTAAAGGCTATGCTCGAAAACGGACAGTGGAATGAGCAAGAGTTGCTGATTCCCATACTGGTGATGGTCCCCATCTATTTGCG
>CANHPZ010000233.1 GCA_947462725.1 Flavobacteriales bacterium | reverse complement strand
TTGCGAAGAAATTTCACTGAACTGCATTCTTCGCAGAATATGATCAGTTTGTTGCAAGAAATTAATGAAGACTTTATCAAGTCGCCCGAGAATAAGCATGATTTATTCAAGAAAATGCTCGACTTCGTTGTGCCCATAACAGGAAGTGAATTTGGATTTATTGGTGAGGTATTCATCCAAAATGGCAAACGAGCGCTGCGCACATATGCCATCACGGATATTTCGTGGAATAAGGAGACATCTGATTTGTATCATGCTAGCGAACAACGAGGAATGGTTTTTACCAATCACGAAACTCTTTTTGGATACACGCTAAAGACGGGTGAAACGGTCATTTCAAATGATTCTGCAAATGATCCGAAAAGCGGTGGAACACCTAAAGGTCATCCCCCACTGAAACGGTATATGGGTGTGCCAATTAAGGATAGCAAGGGTGATCTTATTGGCATGATTGGATTAGCCAATAAGAAGGAGGAATTCATTGCTCAGGATTTGGAGGTATTGAAGCCTTTTTTGTCGACGTGCGGAACAATGATTATTGCACTTCGCTCATTGCAGGAGCAGGCTGAAATTCAAACGGAAAAGGAGCGCATACAAAAACAGCTTTTAGCGGCTCAATCCATTGCTAAATTGGGAAGTTGGGAATATGACTCAGCTACCAATGAGACTCGCTGGTCGGATGAGCTGTATCGCATATTTGAATTGCCGATGGAGGGAAGTACGCTCAACTACAAGGCATATCACTCGCGCATAGATCCGGAAGATTTTGATCTAAATGAGAATATTCTAGCTCAATCTATGGACAGCGGGAGGAGCTTTGCTTTTGAGGAAAGATTGGTTTTTCCGGATGGAAGGAAAAAAACGGTCTTGGTGAATGGCACCCCTCTGCTGGATGCCGAAGGCAAGGTCATGAGTATTCAAGGAATCACACAAGATATTACTTTACACAAAAGGCAAGAAATGGAAGTACAGCGCTTCTTCGATTTGGCGGTCGATTTGTTTTGCATAGCCTCTGCTGACGGCCATTTTCTGCGCACTAGCAGGTCGTTTGCGTCAACATTGGGGTTTTCTGAGAGTGAATTGAAGGAGATTCCTTTCTTTGATTTCGTTCATCCCGATGACAAGAAAGCCACTGAAAATGAAATGGATTTTATTGTGCGTGGAGGAACATCCAGAAACTTTGAAAACCGATACCGAAAAAAGTCAGGAGGGTATGCCACGTTAGCATGGACGGCAATTTTTGATGAAGTATCTAGGTTGGTTTATGCCTCTGCAAAAGATGTTACAGAAAAAAGGGAGCTTGAAAAGAACTTGATTGAGTCACAAATCGAAGCGGAAAAGTTGAAAGCAAAGGATACCTTTTTGGCCAATATGAGCCATGAGATAAGAACACCACTCAATGCCATAATAGGATTTAATGAAATTCTAAGTCAGACCACGCTGAACGCAGAGCAGCGTAAGAATGTGGATTTTGTTTCGAATGCATCTAAAACACTGAGTGTGCTGATTAATGATATTCTGGATATTTCAAAACTGGAAAGTGGCAAGCTTGAATTGGAGAACGAACCGTTCAGAATTGAATCAATCGTTAGGCAGGTTGTTCACATGCACTCTTCCAGTGCGAAGTCCAAGGGTATAAAGTTGGTGCTGAGCTACGATACGGAAATCCCGGAGGTGATCGTTGGCGATGAAACTCGATTGTCTCAGATCTTGACGAATCTGATTTCGAACGCAATTAAATTCACTGAGAAGGGCAGCGTTGAGATACGAGTAGTTGAAACCGCCTTGCATGATAATATGGTGGGCTTACAGTTCGAAATTAAGGATACCGGAATTGGTATTATGAAGGATAAACTGAAACTCATCTTTGAACGCTTTACACAGGCCGAGAGTTATACCACACGTGTTTATGGTGGCTCCGGACTCGGGTTAAACATTGTGCAATCGCTGGTAGAACTGCATAAGGGTGTGCTTGCCGTCGATAGTCAATGGGGAAAGGGATCAACGTTTACAGTTTCACTGGAATATCCAATCGCCTCTGCAGAGGATATTCAGAATTTGGATCGCGACCAAATTGTTGCTGATGGAACTCGCTTGTCCGGTATGTCCATTTTACTTGTCGAGGACAATGAACACAATCAGATTTTGGCTGAAACGTATTTGACAAAGAACAAGGCGCTGGTGGAAAAGGCTTCCAATGGAAAAATTGCAATAGAAATGTTGAAGTTAAAAACATATGATGCGATTTTGATGGACATACAAATGCCAATCATGGATGGATTGACCACTACTCAAATGATGCGCGGCGAGCTGGCAATAAATACTCCTGTAATCGCTTGCTCCGCCCATGCTATGGCTAGTGAGCGGCAGAAGTGCAAGGAAGTGGGTATGAATGATTACATATCCAAACCCTATTCGGAAGAAGTCTTGGTGAGTACCTTGACGAAGTATCGAAAGGTGTCATCTCCAAAGAGCTTCGCGTTAACGGATGATTTTGCTACAATTATTGTTGATTTGGAACGCAACATATCCAAGACTTACGCTGAGAAAATAGTAGGAATTTTCAAGCAAAGACTACCGCATGAGATTCACCTGCTGCAGCAGGCGATGGAGGAGCGCGATATGAAGTTGATTGAAGAACGAGCGCATTACCAGGCTGGATCGATGTCGAGTCTTCGTTTTACACAAGGATATCAATTGTCCCACGCTGCTGAACGCGCAGCTGCTGATCAAGATGTGGATCAAGCGGTGCCAAGTGCTGATCGTTTGGTGAATTATCTCCAAAAACTACTCAACTTTTTGAACACAGGATTCATTGAAAGCAAGTAGTATGCATGACGCTTCGCGTTGAATTCATCGTACATTCGGCTTTCAAATTCAATGTCATGCGTTTAGTGCGTTCTATGTTTTTCTTTTGTGCGGCAGCCTTGTCGCTGTTGGCTTGCAAAAAGACTCCCGACTATGTGCCGAGCCCGTATACTTGTCAATGTGGAAGCCTCACTTGGCAGGGTGAGGAGTATGACCTATTAGGCACTTCCTACATTCTAAGCGATTCCACCAACCATGCGTCAAGAAGATACTATATCACCTCCGATGTTTCGTTGGAAGGCGAGTCAAGTACCCATGGATTG
>CANHPZ010000232.1 GCA_947462725.1 Flavobacteriales bacterium | reverse complement strand
GGCGGATATAGCGGAGTTACTCAACGAACTCAAGCGAGATGAGGCCGTCTACGTATACCGATTACTGGATGAAGAGAAGGCCGCGGATGTCATGCTCGAGCTTGATGACGACGTGCGCGAAAAGCTGCTATCGAGCCTCACCAGCCGAGAGATTGCTGAAGACCTTATCGAAAACATCGACTCTGACGATGCAGCCGACGTTATCGCTGAGCTACCTGAACAAAAGCAAGAAGAAGTAATAGCGCTCCTAGGCAACGAAGAGCAAGCCAGCGACATCATCGATTTGATGACATACGCTGAGGGCACCGCGGGCGCCATCATGGGTACAGAGTTGATTCGAGTGAATCAGAACTGGACCGTCACTCAGGCAATACGCGAGATGCGCAAACAAGCTGAAGACCTGGACAACATCTATACAATTTATGTTGTCGACGATACCGATGTGTTGCTGGGCACGCTGAGTGTGAAGTACATGCTCTTCAATTTATCTAGTCTGCGCACTACCATCAAAGACCTTTACAAGCAAAGCAAAGTGCGCACGGTAAACGTGCATGCGCCTGTGGATGAAGTGGCGAAGGTTATGGAAAAATATGACCTTGTTGTATTGCCGGTGGTGAACGAACAAAACATGTTGCTCGGACGCATCACCATCGATGATGTGGTAGACATCATCAAGGAAGAAGCGGATAAGGATTACCAAATGGCCAGTGGTATCTCGGAAGACGTTGAGCATAGTGATAGTGTGCGCACACTCACACGTGCGCGCTTGCCGTGGTTGCTTATCGGTATGGCCGGTGGTATGATCAGCGCCAACATCATCGGGGTGTTCGACATCAGTGAAAATCCGGGCATGGCCGTATTCATGCCACTGATTGCGGCGATGGGTGGCAATGTGGGAGTACAATCTGCTGCACTTGTTGTAAAAGCCTTGGCCAATCAAAGCGCCCTCGACGAGAACCTATGGCAGAAACTGTGGAAGGAATTGCGCGTTGGGCTCATCAATGGTCTCGTATGCTCGACTATTATACTTTGCGTGAGTATGCTTTTTCACATGGATCTCACGTTGTGCATTACGGCGAGCATCGCGCTCTTCTTTGTCATCATCTTCGCCAGCTTCTTTGGCACGTGGATTCCCATGACATTGAACCGCTTCAAAATCGACCCTGCACTAGCCACCGGTCCATTCGTTACTACCCTCAACGACATCTTCGGGCTCATCATCTACTTCACCATTGGGCATCAGGTGATGGAGAAGCTGGGACACCTGGTGTGGTAAGTGCGAGGGGCGAAGGACGAGGGGCGAATAGCCATCCATAACCACTTAAAAACTCTCTGCGTGCTTTGCAGTTAAAAAAAGCACCACTCCTATCTTCGCCGTTCATGAACAAAGTTCTCTTCATCGAAAGTGTGCACGAGATTTTGCACCAACGCCTCACCGAAGCCGGATATCATTGCGACAGACAATACGAATCGTCACGCGCGGAATTGTTGGTGAAGGCCTCAGATTATGTGGGTATTGTGGTTAGATCACGTATCAAAATCGACAAAGAGTTTATTGATGCCGCTCGCAATCTTCGCTTCATTGCGCGTAGCGGAAGCGGATTGGAAAACATTGATGTGTCATACGCCGAAAGCAAAGGCATTGCCGTTTACAATTCACCCGAAGGCAACCGCGATGCGGTAGGCGAACACGCTATGGGCATGTTGCTCATGCTGCTCAACAACCTACGTCAGGCCGATACCGATGTGCGCGCCGGGCGCTGGCCACGCGAGGAAAATCGCGGCTATGAAATCGCCGGAAAAACCGTGGGCATCATCGGCTATGGCATTATGGGAAGTTCGCTCGCGCAAAAGCTCAGCGGCTTTGGAGCTAGGGTAATTGCTCACGACAAGTATAAGAGTGGATTCAGCGACATGTTGGTGCAGGAAGTTTCGCTGGAAGAACTGAAAGCCACAGCCGACATTGTAAGTCTGCATTTACCCTTAAACGAAGAGACGCACTATTACGCAGATGCCGCATTCTTCAGCTCTTTCGCTAAGCCCTTCTACTTCATCAATACCGCACGCGGCAAAAACACGGATACATCGGCCTTGGTTGAAGCGATCAAAAGCGGCAAGGTGCGCGGTGCATGTCTCGACGTAATCGAATATGAAAAGGCCTCGCTTGAAGGCTTGGAAAAAGATCCATCACTCACCGCCATGCGCGAACTCATCGGCATGTCGAACGTGGTCCTCTCGCCGCACATCGCAGGCTGGACGCACGAGTCGTATGAGAAGTTGAGCAGTGTGTTGGCGGATAAAATTCTGGGATTGGAGGTTGAAGGTTGAAAGTTGAAAGTTGCAGGGCGCCGGCCACTCATTCTCGTTGTGTTACTGTTTCTTTCGGACTGCGAAGTATGATGAATAGTGAAATGGTGAAATGGTGAAATAGTGAAGTGGCGACGCCAACCTTCAACTTTCAATTGTCTTTAACCGCAAAGTCGCAGAGAGCGAAGAGAAAGGATTATAGGATTATAGGAATGTAGGATTATAGGAGACGCCAACTTTCAACCTTCAACTTTCAACTTTCAATTGTTTTTAACCGCAAAGTCGCAAAGAGCGAATAGAAAGGATTATAGGATTATAGGAATGTAGGATTATAGGGGACGCCAACTTTCAACTTTCAACTTTCAACTTTCCATTATTTATACCTCGGTAATCCTAATCTGTTTAATTCGCTCTGGCCTTTCTTCGCTGCACGATGCCTCAAGCCAAGCAACCCATCAACCTTGTCTGGATGAAGCGCGACCTGCGCACGCAAGATCATGAGCCCCTCATGCTTGCCGAAAAGGCTGGGTTGCCCTATTTCATTGTTTTTTGCTTCGAGCCGTCGTTGATTGCTCACCCCGATACAAGCACGCGTCACCTGCAGTTTCAATATCTGAGTCTTCTGCGGGTCAACGAGAAATTGAAAGCGTCTAACCGCTGCGTGCATGTATGCTATGGTGAGGTGGTAGATGTGTTCACCGGCATAGCGAATCATTTCGACATCCAACAACTCTTTAGCTACCGCGAGAGTGGGATTCGACTTACGTGGGAGCGCGATAAGTTGGTGCAACGGTGGTGCGATGAACGGGCCATTCGCTGGAATGAATGCAAGC
>CANHPZ010000231.1 GCA_947462725.1 Flavobacteriales bacterium | reverse complement strand
GGAAGTGGGGCAGGTGCCGCTGCGGGAGCTGCCACTTGAATGACTTCCTGTATTTTGGATTTAGTGTCCTGAGCCTTGATGGTAATCTTGAAGTCTTTTTGCTCGATAGCTACTTCGCTGACTCCGCTCTTGGAAACGAATTTAATTAGTTCCTGGATTTGTGTAAGGTTCATATCCTGATTTTCATTTAATAACGCAGGCTCTTCGGTTTTTGGTGCCGGGCTCGCCGCGGGTTTCGATTGTGTTGTCTTTGCCAAAGGTATAAGATTTAGTCTTAATGATGTTTACTTGGTCTCGTAAGCCCACTTGAGGTAAATGGAACCCCATGTGAATCCGCCTCCGAAGGCTGCAAGTATGATGTTATCGCCGGTATGTAATTTCTTCTCCCAATCCCACAGGCAGAGTGGAATGGTAGCCGCTGTCGTATTGCCGTATTTCTGGATGTTGATCATCACCTTCTCCGAGCCTACACCCATACGGTTGGCCGTGGCGTCGATGATGCGCAAATTGGCTTGGTGTGGCACCAGCCATGCTACATCCTCAGCGCTGAGGTTGTTCTTCTCCATGATTTCAGCCGAAACATCAGCCATGCCCTTCACAGCAGCCTTGAATACCGGCTGTCCGTCTTGAAAAACAAAGTGCTCACGCTTGTCAACGGATTCGTGCGATGCAGGCTTCACCGAACCGCCCGCTTTTTGATGCAAATACTGACGGCCACTTCCGTCGGAGCGAAGAATGCTATCCATAAGACCAAGGCCGTCGGAGCTCGGCTCAAGCAGCACGGCGCCTGCGCCATCACCGAAGATGATGCACGTGGCGCGGTCGGTATAGTCAACGATGCTCGACATCTTGTCGGCACCTACAACAATAACTTTCTTGTATTTCCCTGTTTCAATGAACTGTGAGGCCGTAGTTAAAGCGAAAAGAAAACCAGAACAGGCGGCATTTATATCGTAACTCCAAGCATTTACGGCGCCTACTTTATCAGAAATAATATTCGCTGTTGCCGGGAATAAATGGTCGGGGGTAACTGTAGCGCAAATGAGTAGGTCTATTTCGCTGGCATCGATACCACGCTTGGCCAAAAGTCCACGAACTGCTTCTGCACCCATGTCACTGGTGCCAAGACCTTCGCCTTTTAAGATGTGACGAACCTCCACGCCAGTGCGTGTGCGAATCCACTCATCTGTGGTGTCGACCATTTTCTCGAGGTCGGCGTTGGTGAGTGTATCGGGTGGCACATAGCCTTGAACGGCTGTGATGGCTGCGGTGATGCGTGACATAGTAGTGATTTATAGGTAAGAAATGCGGGCAAATGTAATGTTCCCACACGATTGACCAAGTAAAACTTGACCCAGCCAATGGGCAGATTGCGATTTTTCCACATCAACTCCTTGGAAAAGTGAAAAAGTGGATTACTTTTGCCGTCCGTTTTGAAATTCGGATGACCGTGAAAAATACCCAGGAATACCGTATTCCCTATCTCGGTTTGAAGGCGGGAAACCACTTCTACGAATTTCAATTGACGGAGGAGTTCTTTGATTCATTCGAGTTATCCGAGATTAATAAGGCCGATATCAAGGCTGATGTGAGCTTGGAAAAACAAAGTACGATGATGATCATCGAATTTGTTGTGGCTGGAACGGTGGCATCTCAATGTGACCATTGCGGCGATGATTTGCTGTTGCATATCAAAACCACACAACAGATTATTGTCAAGTTTGGTGACCAAACCTCTGATAGTGATGATGACATTTTGGTGTTGGGGCCTAATGAGCATGAAATTGACTTGGTCCAGTACCTATATGAATACGCTCATCTGGCACTACCCGCAAGGCATGTGCATGGCAACGAATCGGATTGCAATGCCGATGCGCTCAAACGACTGGCTCAATATAAAGTTGACCAGACTGCCAACACACAATGGGCAACTTTGAAAAACTTGAATTACGAAGACCCCGAAGACAACGAATTTTTTGACGAAGAAGAATAACGATTTAATACCATACTAAAATGGCACATCCCAAACACAGGATTTCACAAACCCGCCAGGCGAAGCGTAGAACACACTACAAAATTGAAGCGCCTAACGTGGCTACTTGTCCTACAACCGGACAACCACACCTGATGCACCACGCCCACTGGTATGAAGGCAAACTTTACTACAAGGGTAGAGTGGTGATTGATAAGGAAGCTGCAGAAAACGCCTAAGCGACGTTTTTGTATTGATACTTTTAGCCGACTGTCCTCTGGGCTGTCGGCTTTCTTGTTTATAGTCCGCACAGCGTTGGTAAGTCTGTGCAATGAATTTTCAAGACGGCAATACAGCTTCACTTTTTTTCCATAAGTTAGCACAAACCCACATGTGCATGTCCTGCGATGGCTTAATCATTGCCCTGCGCGTGGCCGAAAAACTTGACTTTATGAAATTCATCCTCTCTTTGTTTTTAATTTCCGTTTCACTTTGTGCATTCGCACAAGCGGATATCACATCTCAAGTTGTTGCGGCATTCAAAAAGGGAGATGCGGCCGCAATAGGTGTTCATCTTATGCCGCAAGTCGAAATCACAATGCCCGCTAAAGAAGGTGTCTGCCCAAGCAAAGAAGCTCAAACGATTCTCACTCAATTTTTCAAAGAAAATCAAGTCACTGGTTTTACCATCAAACATCAAGGCACTTCCAAGCTCGATGACCAATTTCGTATCGCTGAGTTGAACACAGTCAAGGGTGATTATCGCGTCACGTTTTTCATGAAAAAGAATGCGAATGCGATGCAGATTAAGCAGCTGAAAATCGAGCAAGATTAATTCGCTGCTGCGCTTGCTCTCCATTTATTTGAACGTATCCTATGAGTACAACCTCGGCTTCGGCCGCTTTTGATGTAAATGATTTTTTGCGCCGCGCCCTGGCTGAAGACCTGGGTGATGGCGATCATACTACTTTATCCACTATACCTCATGAAGCGCATGGCAAAGCTCGTTTGCTGGTGAAGCAAGCCGGAATTTTGGCAGGTACCGACATAGCGCGCAAGGTGTTCGAGTTGGTTGATTCGTCATTGGTATATACCCCTGTTTTGTCGGATGGCGCAGCCATACATCCGGGCGATGTGGCATTTTATATCGAAGGACCATCGCGTAGCATTACCATTGGTGAGCGCCTCGCCCTCAACTTTATGCAACGCATGAG
>CANHPZ010000230.1 GCA_947462725.1 Flavobacteriales bacterium | reverse complement strand
GCGTTGTGGGCTCGAATGACCAGGTAGCTGTGTTTGAATACAACGGTGGCCTGCGCCTGGCAATTGCCCTCAATGGAGGCACCAGCGGAACACCATCGATGGTGTTTGAAGATATTCCGGCATCCTTGGGTTTTTATAAGACCCTTGCTGTTACCTGTGCCGACTTGGATGGCGATAAATTCGAGGAGGTCATCATTGCATATCAAGAAGCTCCAGGTGGTGATGTTATCATTTCCGCATATCGAGTGGTAGGCACAGGCTCTTCGGCCGACGTGCAGTTGATTGATTCATTTAGTGCAGTATTTGGTAGAACTGATGTGGTGAGCGATTACGCAGTGCGCTCAGAGAATGGCAAGATTGAATTGCATACCGTGCAATTGGATCCCGGCAAAGAGCAGGAGCAGGTGGTGCTTAGTTGTTATAATGATTTTTATTCGAAAGTGCAACATAGGGTGTATGCAAAAACGGATGTTTCACCTTTTACAACTGTGGGCATTCAAACTATGGATATCGCTGTTGCTTTATCGCAGGTAGGATCTAATTTCTACAATGTAGAACCTTGGGATGTGGCATTCGATGATTTTAATCTGGATCGCAAGCACGAGATGGTATATGTGCAGCGCAATGCGGCCAGCAGTATTGATAGCACACGCGTTCAGATTTTTGAAATGACGTATGAAGCCGGCACATCGAACTTGGTATCATTCATCTCGCGCGATGCGATTGCTTTGAATCCAGGCACATACGGTAATATGGTTAAACCGGAAATTGCAATTGGTGACATCAATGGTGATCAGATACCGGAAATCGTTGTGGCTGATTTAATTGGGCAACATCAAGTGAATGCCCAGGGCATTGCTACGATAAACGGAAATCATGCTGTTCAGATGCTTCAGGTGCAAGTGAAGCGACAACAGGTGAACGGCGTATGGACAGAAATCCCCGGATTGAAGCTTAATCCGTTAACGCCTACACCCGGTTTGTTATCGGGAATCTTTCCTACCGTAAGCAATTTGACATTAGCTGGTTCTTCATCGGCGAATGTTGAATTCAACGTCATGGATTACGACCATGACCACCGCGATGACTTGGTGTTTACCGGTCCTTCAAGAACCGTTGTTGTGAAGGGACGAAATACTGGTTTGGTTCCACGTTGTGGCGTGGCTTTGGTGAATAATCAATATCCCGTTGCCGATTGGAATACCACATTGCAAACTGCCGGTAGTATTTTGACAATACAACACACCGGTGTTATTAATAATCGCAAGGGCTTCACCTGCTCTTCACTAACGGATATTTCGGTGGATGGAAATCCGGAGTTGTTTAAACTCGAAAGCAAATTGGCACCGGAAGGAACGCAGCGCTTGTTTTTGACGAAGTATCAATACAATTCAACGACTGACAATGCCGCGACCTCATCGTATGAGTTGGCTCAATCGGCCGGCACCAGCGGTTTCAATTGCGCGCTTGCTTCGGGCGACCTAAGCGGCGATGGCTATGAGCTGGGTACGCCATTCACCAAACGATTTGATGATGTTTCGCAGCCTACGGTAGTGCTTTGCGCTCCTCCTGTGCATTACGATTGTTTTACGGATGGTTGTATTTCGGCCGCTGTGGATAATCTTCCCATAGGTTCGGCAAGCTATGTATCTACCCAGGCATCTACTCGCAGTGTAGAGACATCCAGCAATAGCGCTTGGTCGATGGAAGCATCGGTAGGCGGAGGATTTAGTGCAGGAATTGCTTCCGTTAATGCAAGTTTTAACACCAGCTATGGTGAGAGTTTTGAGACTGTTGGACTGGAAGAATTTTCTCGTACAACCGTTCAACAAACATCAATTAGTCGCGATGACATGCTATGTTATACCAAAACGCCTTATCAGGTTACAGAATATCCTATTTTAAAAGGCGGTAACGTGGTGTCTCATGCCATTTCTCTGATGGCTCTGGGGCAGGCTCAAAATCAATGGGCAGCAGTTACAGGGGCTGACGGACCAAAAGCGTTTATTCCTACGCATGAACCGGGCAATATATTCTCATACCGAAGCACAGTTGAGCCGACTGCCTTGGAGGATCTAATTGGAAGTAATCCACTGTTGGGCAATGTTGATGTTTACCCGTTAAGTCCAAGCTTAGCATTTGGCACTTCGGTTACATGGGAAAATACTTCGCAGGGTTCTCAATCAAGCAGCTACAATGGTTCGGTTGGGGGCTCATTATCGGCTGAAGCTTTTGGTGCAACGCTTGAGATTAGTGGCAGTTACGATTGGGGTGGTATGAAAACGAGTACGACCACTTTGACGAGCACAATTGACGTGAGCTATGAATGGGATGGAAGTAATTTTAACTCCGCCATGCAGTACAATGTAGCTTCTTACAATAGCTATGGTAATAATGGTGTTATGATGTTGGGGTGGGGAACGGATATTACAAGTATGTCTAACATACCCACGTATTTTGTGCCTTATACCCAAGCCCCAGACCCTGCTTGGAATATGCCATGGAGACTCCGCGAACCTTTCCCCGGTGTTGGTGGCTGCCCCGATGGACAAAATTGCTTGTGGAACGATGACATGAGGTATCAGACGAAGTCTATTTGGTTAACTCCATACCGTGAAAGCAATCCGGGTGGAATGGTCAGCGGGGATATTCGCAACACCTATAGAATAGCCAATCCGGAACCCGGTGATAAAGTTGTTGTTCATGCCCGTATTTTCAACATGAGTTTGGTAGAATCACCTCCGGTACCCGTGAGTTTTTATCATGGCCATCCGAACCTCAGCCTGAGCGGTAATGGCAATGCGCCCCTTGCGGATTACGTTAGCGGATTTACCGAAATTGAAATTCCCGCCATTGAGCCAAAAATGTTTGTTGACGTTGAATTCACCGTTCAATTGCCAGAAAGTCTTGAAGCCGGTTTTTATGAAAGAGGCCCCAGACTCTATGCGGTAATAGATCCAAATAACTTCATTACAAATGAGGTACATGAAGAGAACAACATTGCATGGTTTTCACTTGGAAATGCTCCTACGTGGGGGACAGTAACGGATTTAACGCTCGACGTCAACGTGTGCAATGACGAGACGGCTTGTAACTACACTCCCGGTGCTAACGTGTCGAATGACGATGCTTGCGTGTTTGGCGGAAGCGCCTGCGATGATGGCGATGCCACAACAGAGAATGATGTTCTTGGAGCGGATTGCATCTGCGCCGGAGTGCTCATTCAGATTCCCGGTTGTACCATCAGCACAGCATG
>CANHPZ010000229.1 GCA_947462725.1 Flavobacteriales bacterium | reverse complement strand
GTGAGGTTGTTGATGTCGATACTCAAAATTTCTTCTCGAATTTGAGCTAGTGACGGATCATCCAATTGAAAGAAACTCAATTGTGCGGGTATCGATTCTGCTTTGCTTTTGCTAATGGTTGCTGAACGCCGTGCATCATCATAGCCATGCGTATTTTCCAAGTGAACCAAAATCTCCTTTGCGCGCTCCACCACACGCACAGGCATTCCCGCCATGCGTGCTACGTGAATTCCGAAACTGTGATTGCTTCCACCCTGCTGCAGCTTGCGCAAGAAGATGACCTTGTTGCCCACTTCCTTCACGCTCACATTGAAGTTGTGAATGCGTGAAAACGTGGTGCACATATCGTTGAGCTCGTGGTAGTGTGTGGCGAAAAGCGTCTTTGCGCGTGCCTTCGGAAACTCGTGCAAATACTCGGCAATGGCCCAAGCGATGCTCACACCGTCGTAGGTTGAAGTACCGCGACCAATTTCATCCAACAACACCAAGCTGCGATCCGAAAGGTTGTTGAGGATGCTTGCGGTCTCATTCATCTCCACCATGAACGTAGACTCGCCGCTACTGATGTTGTCGCTTGCACCTACGCGAGTAAAAATCTTGTCTACGATGCCGATATCGGCTGCGCGAGCGGGCACAAATCCTCCCATCTGCGCCATGATGACGATGAGCGCGGTTTGTCGCAACACGGCACTTTTACCCGACATGTTGGGTCCTGTAATCATCATGATTTGCTGGGTGTCGTTGTCGAGATAAATGTCGTTGCTCACATACGATTCGCCGGCAGGCAGCGCCAACTCAATAACCGGATGACGGCCTTCCACAATCTTGATAGCAGTGCTGGCATTGATAGCAGGACGCACATAGCCGTTGCGGAGCGCCACTTTCGCTAGACTCATGAGAGCATCGAGCTGACCGATAATCTGTGCATTCAGTTGAATGGCTGCGGTGAACTCAGCCACCGACGCCACCAAGTCGTTGAACAGGCGCAATTCAATGCTACCCATTTTTTCTTCAGCACCCAGTATTTTTCCTTCGTACACCTTCAGCTCTTCCGTGATGTAGCGCTCGGCCTGCGTCAATGTCTGCTTGCGAATCCAATCGCTCGGCACTTTGTCCTTGTGCGTGTTGCGCACCTCGAGATAATATCCGAATACATTGTTGTATGAAATCTTGAGCGATGGTATTCCGGTGCGCTCGCTTTCGCGGTCTTGAATTTTCTGCAAATGATCTTTCCCATGAAAGACCAACTGCCGATACTCATCCAATTCTGCATCCACACCTTCGGCAATCACGTTGCCTTTGTTCACGGCCATAGGCGCATCGGCATGAAGCGCACGCGCAATGCGCTCGCGCACGGCTTCGCACGCATTGAGTTGCGCGCCTAAATGAGCGAGCTCGGCGTGACCACTATTTTCCAAAAATGATTTGAGCGGGGCAATGCAATCCAGCGCGCGACGAATGTGATGCACTTCACGCGGCGCGATTCGTCCTACCGCAACCTTAGAGATGAGGCGTTCCAAGTCGCCAATGGTTTTAATTTCTGTATTCCACTGTTCGAGCGATTCTTGATGATCGGTGAAATGCGCCACCACCGCATGGCGACGAGCAATGCGCGCTTCATCCTTGAGTGGCAGCAACAGCCAGCGGCGCAGTAGGCGCGAGCCCATCGGCGTCACGGTGTGATCTATAATTTGAAGCAGTGTTGTTGCACTATCGTTGGCGCTGCTCACGAGTTCCAAATTGCGAATGGTGAACCGATCGAGCCACACATATTGATCCTCTTCGATGCGCGAAAGACTGCGGATGTGATCCACGCGGTCGTGTTGTGTTTCGCCGAGGTAATGCAATACCGCGCCTGCAGCAATCACACCTACTTTTAGTTCTTCTACACCAAAGCCTTTGAGGCTGCGTGTTTCAAAATGCTTGTTGAGGATTTCGCTGCCGAACTCGTGCGTGAAAACCCAATCGTCGAGTCGAAACGTGAAGAACTTATCGCCGAACGCTTCCTTGAATTGTTTGTCGGTGTTTTTTTGATAGAGCACTTCACTTGGACGGAAACTCTGCAACAGTTTATCGATGTATTCCTGACTGCCTTGCGCCGTGAGGAATTCACCGGTAGATATATCCAAAAATGCCACACCCCATGTCGACTCTTTGCACACCACAGCAGCAAGAAACGTGTTGCTCTGTGTGTCGAGTGTTTTTTCGTTATACGAAACACCGGGCGTGACCAACTCAGTAACACCACGCTTCACAATTGTCTTGGTGAGTTTCGGATCTTCGAGTTGATCACAGATAGCTACGCGATTGCCGGCGCGCACCAGCTTGGGCAAATAGGTGTCTAGTGAATGATGGGGAAAACCCGCGAGCTCGATGAAAGCCGCAGCACCGTTTTTGCGTTTGGTGAGCACAATGCCAAGAATGCGCGCTGCCTTGATAGCATCATCGCCAAACGTTTCATAGAAATCGCCCACGCGAAACAACAGCAGTGCATCAGGGTATTTCACCTTGATGCTGTTGTATTGCTTCATGAGCGGGGTTTCTACAACGGAGGAGGAATCTCTTTCTTCGAATGTACTCACGGTGATTGTGTTGACCTCAAAGGTATAAAAAGCAAAACTGCCGCTACATTGCTGTGAACGGCAGTATTGCAATCATGTAAAAATCGTTTCGGGGACAAAGCTAGGTATGTGTTTCTGTTTTGCGACGCTCGCTTATGAACACGGAGTGCGAGGTTGTAAACAGATAAGGGGTCAGGGATTAGGGGTTAGGGGTTAGGTTGCTTCGGACTGTCCTTGAACCATTACCTTATACCTCACCGCTAACCCCTATACCCTATAATTTAATGACCTGCTTCTGCCACAGAGCTCCATCATGTAACACGCGGAATGTGTATACGCCGGAGGCGAGCGATTGAATATCGATATGTGATGTGCGCTGAACGTTCATGACGAAGCGACCGGTTGCATCAAACACCGTAACATCAGCAGGAGCAACACCACCGATGGTGATGAACACTTCGCTGGAAGCAGGATTCGGATACAAACTGATTTCAGTTGCCACTTCTTCTACAGAAACAACACCTTCGCACACACAACTGCTGTTATACACATCACCTGTGCTGGCTGGATTGCCATCGTCGCAAGCATCACCCACGAAGTAGCAAGAGCCATCATCTGCAGCAGCATTCGCGTCGTAGTTGCAAGCATCTGGCATAGTGCAACCCATAGTCATCACCACTTGACCAACGCACATGCAATCGACACCGATCATATCGCCTGATGTTTCGGCAAG
>CANHPZ010000228.1 GCA_947462725.1 Flavobacteriales bacterium | reverse complement strand
TGATGGCTCAATCAAGGAAGGTGGAATTTCGAATAACTCCACCGTATCGATAGAGTTTGTGAAAGATGCGGATACCAAGAAGTCGTTGGTTGGTTTGAGTAAGGATAGTATCGTGCATGTGAATCCTCATCACCTCACCGATAACCACGAAGATTTAGCCAAGATGCTGGGCGTTACCCATCACGATGTGCATCATGTGGAAAGTCAGTTCCAACTGAAGGTGAACGAAATTAAGCGCATAGAGCCGCATGCCATCGACCAGGAGTTGTTTGATAAGCTCTATGGACCGGGCGAGGTGAATGCAGAATCGGAAATGCGCGGTAAAGTGCAAGCCGATTTAGAGCAGATGTTTTCGCGTGATTCTGATTTCCTATTCAAGCGTGAATTTGCCAAGAAGATTACTGAATCAGTTGACCCCAAATTGCCTGATGCCTTCTTGAAGCGCTACATCCGCTTGACCAATGAAAAGCCCGTAACGGAAGAGATGGTTGAACACGACTATCCTTTTTACGCGGCTCAATTGCGCTGGGAGTTGATTGAAGGAAAGATTATTCGTCAATACGGTATTCGTGTAGCACCTGAAGATGCGATACAACATGTGAAGCAAGTTTTGGCTTCGCGTTATGCGCAATATGGTTTGCCGATGGAAGATGAGATGCTCAACGAATTTGCGAAGCAAACGTTGGCCAAAAAGGACGAGGCGAAGAATGTGTATGATTTCTTGTATGAAGAGAGAATCATAGCATTGGTAAAAGAGAAATGCACACTCAATGAGAAGTCGATTGGCTATGAGGATTTCATTCACATGGTTCAACACTCGTAATGCATAGAACATTGGAAACCCCCGAAATTTCGGGGGTTTTTTATGGCTGAAAGAATGAGTGACAGACGCAGCGCAACAATGAAAACTAACGTTAACGTGGATTTTAAGACACAGAGTAGGGCACCGGAATGGTTGGCCGTGTTGTGCAATCTTGCGTTCACGGTGATGTATCTCAACCAAAGTTCGTGGTCGTTTTTCTTTGGTATCGTGGGTCCATTGCTCCTGCTTTGGGTAGGTCTGCGCAATTTGTTGTATGCAGATGCTCTCTTGCAGTTGGTGTATATCACATCATCCGTGGTAGGTTTCTGGAATGTGAGTGACGGTTGGCAACCGACCTCTCTCACTGGCGCACAGCATCTGTTTATTCTTTTTGGCTCAGGTGCATTTGCCGCTGTTTTGGGAGCGTTGTTAAAACGAAAGACCAACGCAGCGTTGCCTTATCTGGATTCATTAACTACTGCCTTTGGCATTGCCGGCACCTGGCTGATGATGTATCAGGTGCATGCCTGCTGGTTGTATTTGATGGCCGTGAATGCACTGAGTATATTCATCTTTTATCGTCGGCGTTTATACGCGGCCACACTTATGTTTGTGGTCTATTTAGTTCTTTCGATTGACGGATATTTTACATTGCATTGGTTTGAGATATGATTAGAATAGCCATTACAGGGCCTGAGTGTTGTGGGAAGTCTACTTTGTGTGAATGGCTTTCGGAGCGCATTTTTGATGCGCGCGTTGTAAAGGAATATTCTCGTGAATATCTCACGGCAAAAGGTCCATCGTATATCTACAGCGAAAAGGATGTGCTCGCTATTGCACGCAGAACGGCAGAACTTTTATCCAAAGCATTCAAGTCAACGAGTGATGCCCTCATTGTAGATACAGATTTTTACGTGCTTGATATTTGGTGGCGCGAACGCTTTGGCGAATCAAACGAAGAAATTCTTATGATGAAGGAGACGTATGATTTCGATTTGTATCTGGTATGCCAGCCGGATTTGCCATGGGAGGCAGATCCCTTGCGCGAGAATCCTTATGATCGCGATCGACTATTTGCGATGTACGTAGAAGATCTTTTCAATGATGGCAAAACGGTAGAAATAGTGAAGGGCACCGGCCAAGAACGCATGCAGCGTATTCTAGAGAAAATCTTGATGCGCTTTCCCAACCTGATGACCGAAGAAGATTGATAGGATTTTCTTTCGGGCCAACAAAACTCCTATACACGCGCCGGCCACATCGGCCAACCAGTCTTTCCAATCGCTCATGCGGTTGTTTTCAAGTTGAGATTGTAACCACTCCAAGACGCCGCCATATACGGCGCAAATTATTAGTGCAAACAGGACGGACAATCGACCGGCGTTGGGATAGAAAAGTTTCTGCGCCCTAGAAATGAGGAAGGCAAGTACGAGGAAAAATGTGAGATGCACGATTTTATCGGCATGCGGTATTTTGAATGTCGAAACCCGCTGCTGATCGACGTGAATGACGTGCATAAAAAAGACGATAACCGCCCACAGTGAAGGTGCGGTTATCGCCCAAATGCGTTGCACATGTGCTCTTGAATGCGCCATGTGCGAATATGGTTTACAGCGAAGCTTCGTAAGCTGAGGCGTCCATGAGATTGCTCATGTCTGCACCTTCGCTCAATTTCACTTTGATCATCCAACCGCTGTTGTAAGGGTCGTTGTTTACGGCAGCAGGGTCGTTGGCCAAATCGCCATTCACTTCAATGATAGTTCCTGAAACCGGCATATACAAATCACTCACTGTTTTCACAGCTTCCACTGTGCCAAACACAGCGTGTTCGTCCATGGTTTGTCCGTTGGTTTCGATTTCAACGAAAACAATATCACCCAATTCGCCTTGAGCGAAATCAGTAATTCCGATAGTAGCTACATCACCTTCGATGCGCACCCATTCGTGATCTTTTGTGTACTTGAGGTCTGCTGGAAAATTCATACAATTATTTTTTCGGCACCAAATGTAACTGCAACAGCCTTTCATTGGCAGGCGGTAAAGAAGTATTCTTTCTCATTCGGAATTGTGGTGGCATGTTTTACTTTCGTCGCACTTAACTCTCGCGAATGGATTTCAGCACTTCACAAATAATTATTTTGCTACTCATAGGCCTTATGGCTGGCGCATTGAGTGGATTTGTTGGAGTTGGTGGAGGTATCATTATCGTTCCTGCGATGATTTACTTCGTGCACATGAACCAGATGCAGGCGCAAGGAATTAGCCTCGCGTTGCTGATGTTGCCCGTTGGTGCATTGGGGGTCATGAATTACTACAAGGCCGGCCATATTCAATTCAGTTATGTGCTGCTATTGGCCTTAGGCTTTATTGTGGGAAGCTACTTTGGTTCGAAATACGCGATGCGTGTTCCAGAGCACAAGATTAAATTCATCTTTTCATTGCTCATGCTTTATGCCGCTGTTCAGATGCTGTGGAAGAGCGGCGCGAAGTGGTTGTCGGAATTTTATTGAAATCGG
>CANHPZ010000227.1 GCA_947462725.1 Flavobacteriales bacterium | reverse complement strand
CGACTCAATGAAGACGGCACTTCCAATTGGAATGATCCTGTGCTTGCACACAACCACGACTTGGGTAGTTTCACCGTGAACCTGCAGTATTCAGGCATGGACAACGAGCGCAACTTTATTCGTGTTTCAACCTATATCAACAATGACGGTGAGTTTTGCTGCATCAATAAAATTGATACCACGGGTGCACAATTGCTCAACGGACAAGCGGGCATTGTATTTCCGGGCATGGCTTACGGGTTTGCACTAGGTGCTTCAGACAACATGTATGTTCTGGTCAACAGCGATTTGAAAAAACTAGATGCCTCAGGTAACGTGCTTTGGACATCAGCACTCGACCCCATTCACACCAATACAGGTCAAGGTCAAATCATAGAATCGGCTGATGGCACTGTGGGCGTTGCCTACTTCGTCAACGGCATGGGCAACCCTGCCTATGGCCAATATTATATTTCCCGTTTCGATGAGCAAGGCAATCGCACGACCACGGGTTCGCAAACCATCGCCCCTGCCATTTGTGCGTTCTATCGTCCCTCCTATTTCGTTGAAATGTCGACCGGACATTATTACTTCATCGGTTTCGACACCAACTCCAGTGTTTCGTTTGTGCAACACCTCATGGGCGATGTGCCACAGATTGGAGGCAATGGAACCGCACTCGACAACAGCGCCAACTCGAGTTTCATCACTGCTACTATGGCCAATGATTCGTTATATGCGTTTTACCAATACAACTGGAATTCTTTCGACGAGGGCGGACTAAAAATGCAAGCCATGGATTTGGCCACGGGCACGCACGCTTATGATCAAGGCTTTGTGCTTTATAATGAAGCCGCCGGTGTGAAACCTTTGCAGCAAAGCGCACTCAACATGAATGGCACTCCTGCATGCCTAATTGTTGAGAATGCTACGCAAACCATCCAATTGATTGCAATTGGCGCGGCTAGCCAAAACACATTCAACCTGTTTACCTCCACAACCAACAAAGGCTTGGCTTCTGTTTCCACATATGATCAAATCAATGCCGATCAAAAGCAATTGGTGGTTTTCATGGAAGACTACAGACCAGGCATCGATCAATCATCAGCCGTGGCACAAAACTTACTCTTATCAAGTGTTGGAATGATGAACATGGAAAGCAATCATACGATGATGATGTATCCCAATCCTGCCCATCAATCCACTATGCTGCATCTCGATGAAAATTGGATAGGAAGCACTTGTAAAATAATGGATGGCATGGGTCGCTGTTTAGAATCCTTCAATATTCGCCAAAGCAACACCATGCTCGATTTATCGGGTTTGCCTGCAGGTATGTATTATATCGGCATGAGCAACGGCATTGGATATTTATGTCGCAGCTTGATTGTGGAATGACCCCTGCTTGACTAGCCCACGATTTCTCATCGTGGGCAGCCATTCAATCAACGCCCACGATTAGAAATCGTGGGCTATGACAGAAAAACAACCTACGACTTGGAACATTTGCAACCCGACAACGAGAAGCCCTTCTTTGTGCTTAGTAATTAGTAATTTTATCTCACTATGCGATTCATACTCTTTCTCACCATCGCCCTACTCGCGTCCTGTTCACCGGTGACGCTGATTAAGCCCTTACAGAAAAAACAGTGGGCTGCTACCGCTACTTTGGGTGGACCGCTCATTGGGTTTGGCAACGCGATTATTCCTGTTCCTTATACTTCCCTTGGCGCCGCATATGGCGTAAATGAAAACAGCACGGTAACCGCTCGCATCCATACTACCGCTGCCCTATTTGGCGTAGCGCAAATCGATGCCGGCTATTTGCGTCAGCTGCGCAAACAAGATGGACGTATCCCCGGAATATCCGCAATGGGACAGGGTACTTTCATGGTCGATCGTTGGGAAGGGAAATCGAGGTTCTATCCGCAAATTGATATCAATGCCTGGTGGGATGTCGGAGGCCAAGGAAGTTATTGCTACACCGGACTCACCTCTTGGTATGAACTGCAGTCCAAAGGCACTGGCGACCGCAAGCAACCGTCCAATTGGATTCCGGCTTGGAACCTAGGCTATTCACGCGAGCGCGAAAAATGGTCGACACGCTTTGAGGTCAAATACCTGGCACCGATGAACAATCATGATGCGCTTACGGTAGATTACAAAGCGCCCGGCAGCTATGGCGCAATTGGAGTATTTGTTGGATTCATGCGTAAATTCTAAGGTGATGAAAAAGCAACTGAGTATAATAATCGTGATTGCCGTAGCATTCACTTCTTGCCTTCGACTAGACAGCCAGTTTTTCAATGTAGAAAAACTCACGGAATACAAGCTCGACGACTACACAGGAGAGCGCGAGTTGAAAGACATGCCCGCAACCTATGGCGTTGCCGACAGCATGGTTCATTTGTTTTCGCTTTTGTCGGATGATGATGGCGATCGTCAAACCATCTATGCCATTTACCTTGGCGACACTGCGCGCATTGCAACCGATACCGTTTTGGTGTATTGCCATGGCAACAAATTCCATATGGATTTGTATTGGAACCGCGCGAAGTTGCTTGCGCACACGGGAGGTTTGCACCGTTATGGTGTGTTGATGATGGACTATCGCGGATATGGAATGTCGACCGGCACCACCACTGAAAGCGGTATGCGCGCCGATGTGAATACATGCATGAACTGGTTGAAGGATCATGGCCTCACGAGCGATCGGACTATTATATATGGGTATAGCCTAGGCAGCGCGCCTTCTACATCTTTGGCTGCCGATCCGCAGGCCCTTGCTCCTGCTAAACTCATTCTCGAAGCTCCTTTTGCTTCAGCGGAAACCATGGTACAAGACGCTGCTGTTGCCGCATTGCCGGTTTCTTATTTCACCAACGTTGAGCTTGACAATGCTGAAACGATTAAGCGGGTTGAACAACCGCTGTGCTGGATACATGGCATCAACGACGACTTCTTGCGCATCGATACCCACGGCGAAGTGGTTTACTTCAACCACACGGGTGCTTTCAAAGAAGCACACCGTATCCCTGAAGCTGTGCACAACAACGTGCCTGCAGTAATGGGTTATGATACCTATTTGAGTGTGGTGGGTGAGTTCGTGAGGAAATAGATTATGGATGACAGATGACAGATTGAGGATTCCTCATTCTGTTTCTGTTTCTGATTCTCATTCTCATTCTTATTCTTATTTTTCAGAATCAGAAAGAGAAACAGATTTCTATGTCACAAGTCAAGTGTTATTTTCAAATTGGTCGAAAATTTTCGTTTGAAAGAAAGGGTGTTTGTCTTTCAACAACTGCCCAGATGCGTTGAAGGATTTTGTTTCGCACAGCGTTGAGTACGCACATTTTGTT
>CANHPZ010000226.1 GCA_947462725.1 Flavobacteriales bacterium | reverse complement strand
TCCTGGCCAGACCAGTTGTCATAAGAAAACTTATAGGTATAAGAACCCGGATTGAGGGGAATAGTAATCGTATAAACGTGATCACCATCAGGATCGGCCATAGGTGCGCAGTTGCCACAATAGGCATTGAAATTACCATTCACTTCAGGGGTGTTATAAGAAAATGCAACCTGAGACATGTCCACCGCAAAGGTTACGTTGTATGGACCCGAGCTCTGACCGCAAGGTGTGCAACTACCATAACATACGGGCGCAAGCACTGTATCTTGTGTGAGCGACAATAGTCTATTCGTATAACCGCCACCAGTCATTGTGCATGATGAACCGGCTACCAATGGTTCTTGACCAAACCACGTATCATGACTGAATTTGTAATCGTAGTCACCTTCCATCAATGTAATTGTGGTGCTCCATATTCCATCACCATCGGCATCAGTCATTGGATTACAGTTTCCGCACCAATTGTTAAATGTGCCATTCACTTCAGGGGTTGTAAATACAGAATCAACGTTGCTCATTATGTCGTTCATATCAACTTGAAACACCGCTGTGTAGATGTTTGGGCTTGAAGCGCAATCGGTGCAGCTACCCCAGCACACTACAGGCAACACTACATCAGCCGAAACAGCAAGCGTGCGATTGGTAAAACCAAAATTGGTCACCGTGCAAGCGCTTCCCTGGAGCAATGTTTCTTGACTTACCCAATTATCTGCAGAAAATTTGAATTCATAAGTTCCTGCTGCCAAATCCGTAGTTGCTTCCCAAATGTTATCACCATCCACATCGGTCATGACGAAGCAGTTGCCACACCAGGTGTTGAAAGAACCATTAACTTCAGGCGTAGTAAATCCGCTCTGCTGCGACATATCTACGCGGAAAGTAACATTGAAAGAATAGGCCCATGATATGGAGCACATGAGAAACGAAAAAGAAAGTACTTTTTTAAACATTCTATTGGATTTAGGTAACGAATATAGACTAATTGTTAGTTTTACAAAAAGTTTTTTGTTTCTGTGTTTTATGCCTTTATTTACCGCGATGATTGATGAAATCATCTGCCATGTTATCTAAACAAATCAACACAATAAAAGTTTGTGAGTAAACCAGATCTCCTCTCTTCTTTGCGCTGCATCATGCTCCTTGCATTGGTAATTCCAATGTCACTTGCAGCGCAGGCCCAAGCCATTCCTGTTGAGGTGAAGCTCAATGCACAGGGAGAATATCGCCTGTATCGCGGCGGCCAAGAGTACTTTGTAAAAGGTGGTGGCGGTAGCGAGCAATGGGATGAACTTGCGCGCATAGGAGGCAATTCAGTGCGCACATGGAGCACCGACAATGCTAAAGAAATGTTGGATAAGGCACATGCACTCGGTCTTACGGTGATGATGGGTTTATGGATGCAACACGAACGTCACGGATTCGATTATGACGACAAGCCGAAGGTTCAAGCCCAATTGGAATACTTCAGAAAGATTGTGATGGAAGTCAAAGACCATCCAGCACTGCTCCTTTGGGGCATTGGAAACGAAGTCGATTTATTCTACACCAATACAAACGTGTGGAAAGCGGTGAACGACATTGCTAAAATGATTCACGAAGTTGATCCTAACCATCCAACATCTACAGTAACCGCAGGCCTCGACCCGGCAGAAGTAAAGTTCATTATGCAGGATGCTCCGGAGATTGACATTTATTGTGTGAACACCTACGGCGATATTGCCGGTGTGCGTAAGAACATAGCTGCATACGGATGGAAAGGCCCATACATGATTACAGAGTGGGGGCCGAACGGTCACTGGGAAGTAGCCAAAACACGCTGGGGTTCGCCCATTGAGCAAACCAGCGCAGAGAAAGCGGTTTCCTATAAAGAGCGTTATGAAAATGAAATTCTCGCTGCCAACAAAAACTGCATGGGATCGTATGTTTTCTTGTGGGGATTCAAGCAAGAAACGACTTCGACTTGGTATGGTCTCTTCACACGAGATGGTTTGCGCTCAGAGCCCATCGACGAACTCGAGCGTTTTTGGAGCGGTAAAGAACCGAAGAATAAAGCTCCGCACCTGACCTCGCTTTTGATTGACGGCAAAGCAGCAAGCTCTTCCATTATGCTAACGGCAGAAAAAAGATACGATGCAGTGTCGGTTGTAGCTGACCCGGAAAACGACAAGCTTCAAGCGCGCTGGCAAATTGTTCCCGAAAGCACCGATATCAAAGCGGGTGGTGATGCCGAAACAGCGCCTACACCAATCAGCGGTCTGTTTAAAGATAAAACTGCGCAAAGCGCTGACTTTCGCGCCCCAAAAACAGAAGGTGCCTACCGATTGTTTTTTGAGGTAACCGACGGCAATGGTCATTGTGCTTATGGCAATGTACCTTTTTATGTAGTGCCACCTGCAGCCGGTGAAGAACCAGCGCGTATGGTGCGATTCAAACAACAAGAAATGCAATGATGAAGAAGCTTCACCTCTACTCTATTGTTTTGCTTACGCTGTCATTGCACACGGCTTTAGCTCAATCTGAAGATTCGACTCGCGTCGAAACACTATTGTTGCGCGATACAACCGCATATACCCGAGAAAACCTCGATCTGGGGTTAATGCCGAAGGAGTTTCGCAAGAGCAAAGGAAGCTTGCAGATTAATGGCTTCTATCGCTTTTTCGCGACATACACCACACAGCAACTTCCCTATGCGCTCACCTCAGCTCCCGGTGATACCGTGTTACCGCGTTCGCTATTCATCGGTGATGATGCACAGCTGCCCAATTTGCTGCTGAATGTGAGTGGCACCATGCCCGGTGGATCATCGTGGGGATTCGATGTGCGCATGTTTCAATTTTTGAATGGTAGCATTGGACCTTCTTATGGCAAACAAGTGCCCGACAGTTTGCGTCCCGACATTCAATACCCGCTTGGTACGGTTGCCTTAGGAGGTAATCTAGGTACAATGCTCGGCATGAACCTGTATGGAAACTTCAAAACCAAGTTTGGTGCCTGGAGCACAACCGTTGGCGGTATTCAATGGCTCGCTATTTCCGACCTCACTTTTGCTTCCTGGAAAGGTTATAACCGCTTCATGTTGTTTGAGCGCAACCCGTGGGATCCGATGGGCAAGTCGGTAACCAATCGCTATAAGCAATACTATGATCAAGGCTCCATCGACCAAGATGCTCGTTGGGGAAATCGCGCTTTTCAAGGTGTGGTCATCAATGGAACGCAATTGCCCGGCAACTTATCCTGTACGCTCATGGCCGGTAAAACCGAGCTCAACGGTGGATTTGTACAAGTGCCCAATTACGCATTCGGCGGACGTATTCGCAAAAACTTCAAGGGCAATTCCTTTGTTAGCATCAATAGC
>CANHPZ010000225.1 GCA_947462725.1 Flavobacteriales bacterium | reverse complement strand
GCCGTGCTTGTCTATGCGTCGACTCAATCGAAAAAGAAGTTGAATCGCGCCTTGCAGCAAGCAGGTGATACATCAGAGAAGGAAACACTGGTCATGAAGTTGGAAGCCGCAAGGCAGGAAGTGACAGCGCTTAAAGTTGCTGCGCGCAAACATGTGGAAGTGCCAATAGCTGAAAGCACGGCTCAGAGCAGTGAGGTAGGCGCAAGCATCGACTCGGCTCAGGTGCAGCACTGGAATGAAGAAATTCAGCAAGGCCTGGCCAAAATTAAAGCGCATTGTGAAGCCGGAAAAAACAGCATGAGCGTCCCCACATACATGTCTATTGTGAATGACACATCGCGCTTGAGTAGTCAGGTTATGAAGCGCGCGCAAGAGTGGGTCAATAACAATTCAACGAAATAATATCAGCAGATGAAAAGATATTTAATCATCGCATTTCTTTTGATGGCATGCAGTGCCATTCATCTTTCGGCAAGTGCGCAGCGCTTCAATATTTTCAAACGATTTGCTCATGAAGGATCATGGACTTACGAAGACGACGAAGTGCAGGAGGATACGATCAACGGATTGACTTTTGGGTTGAACCTCGGTAGTTATTTTGCAAATGAAAAGACGGCTAATATTTATAATGGTAGTGGTCCTTTTACAACGTACATCAATGAGGCGGCTATGGTGCGCTGGTATTCTATACCGGAGCGAATTGGTATAGATGGACCTTTTGCTATGTCGAATGATATTCGCACAATTCAGGCGTATTACAATACAACCACGTATTCATTTCCTTATGACTATGCCCCATCCAACATGCGTTATAATCCTGCTATGTATGTGGGCTTGAACATGAAGTGGAATTTCAATCGATATGCTGCCGTGCTCATGAACATCAATGCCTGTAAGTTGAAAGCGGTTGGACAATTCACGATGCAACTGCCACCAACGTCGCAAATGAGTCAGAACAACGTGGGGCCTACCTTGCTTTCCATCGCAGGTGAAGAGCAACGCTTCAACATCAATCTGGGATATCGCCAGGGTTGGATGATGGGCGATTATTCCAACTTTTTTGTGCAGGTGGGCGGAAGCATGCTCGGCACGAAGTACACGAAAAACTATGTGCTTGTGGCAGATCAGCGGTTTGATTTAATCACCAGTGGTTATGTGGCAGGACAAACAGCCATGTCATCGACTCCCAATACCGGAGTGGGTTTCGGTGCCTTCGTGCAAACCGGAGTTGAGTTTTGGGTAGGTAATTATTCGTTTGATATCGGCCTCGGTTTCTCGCGTGAGAAGGTTATTATCTATACCTACCAGCAGAACGTGACCAACAAGTGGTTGCAAGCCACCTTCAACATCTGACGATTACAACGCTTCGAAAATTGTATCGGGAAGAATTTTTCCCATCGATGCTCCTGTAATCGAGTTGACCAGTGATGCGTCAAAAGGTCGCGATACTTTGAGGTAGTTTTCTGTGAACCCAAACATGTGGCCTTCTTCTTCTTGCGCTTCCCAAAGCACCTGGTGGTTGCTGCCTGCGAATGATTCGTAGAATGCGCGTTTCTTTTTTTCAGAAAGTAATCGAAGAATATTCGTACGGCGATTGCGCGTGGGCATGGGCACCACATCGCTGATGCGCAAGGCAGTGGTATTGTCGCGCTCGCTGTAGGTAAATACGTGCAAGTAAGAAACCGGTAGGTCAATCAAGAACTGTTGTGTTTCTTCGAAGCGCTCTTCTGTTTCGGTTGGAAAGCCGGTGATTACATCTACTCCTATGCAAGCATGTGGCATAAGTGTCTTGATGCGATGCACGCGCTCGTGATATAATTCTGTGCGATACCTTCTGCGCATAGCGCGCAATATCTCATCGCTTCCGCTTTGCAACGGAATGTGAAAGTGCGGCATGAACTTCTTGGATTGCGCTACAAAATCGATGATATCATCCGAGAGTAAGTTGGGCTCAATCGAAGAAATTCGGAAGCGTTCAATGCCAGACAATGCATCGAGCTGATGAATGAGCTCGAGCAGATTGCTGCCATGTTGTGTTCCGTAGTCGCCGATGTTGACACCAGTGAGCACGATTTCTTTGGCACCGCCGTCGATGGCCTTTTGCGCTTGGGCAATCGTTTCTGCAATAGAAGCGCTTCGGCTTCTGCCTCGCGCCAGCGGAATGGTGCAGAACGCGCAGAAGTAATTGCAGCCATCTTGTACCTTGAGGAATGTGCGGGTGCGATCGCCTGCCGAAAACGACGGAATGAAATCTTTCACATCCTTGATTTCACCTACTTGAATGAGTGGCTCATTCAATTTTATTTTCCCTTCTACGTGAGCCGGTAGATTGAATTTTTCACCTGCACCAATAACCACATCCACCCCAGGGATACCGGCAATTTCTTGCGGTTTCAGTTGCGCATAGCATCCTACAACGGCTATGAATACACCGGGGTTATTCCGAATGGCACGACTTACAATGTTGCGGCATTTTTTATCGGCTTGGTCAGTTACGCTGCAGGTGTTGATGACCAACACGTCGGGCGAATTGTCCATTTCTACCCGGGCATATCCGGCCTCGGTAAACTGACGCGCGAGCGTGGAAGTTTCCGAAAAATTGAGCTTACAGCCCAAGGTATGAAAGGCGATGGTGCGAAACGGTTGCATGCGGCCGCGAAGATAGGTATCTACCTTGGATCATGTTTATCTGTATCGGATGGTTTTGGATAAGTTTTGTTGTCGGCATATTTATCCATCATTACCTTGGCCGTTCAATACAATCTGCTGCGAATGTTGAGAAACTTAATTGCTTTGGCCTTGGTGCTGGCGTGCGCGCTAAACTTGAAGGCTCAGGATAGTTGTAATGTTGTTTTCGATTTGTTCGAAAGTGATACTGCCTGCGTTGGTGGCGCCGGGGTTTATTTGCCAACGGTATTGCCTATTGGAGGTACTTATTCAGGTGAAGGTGTTACACCCTGGGGATTCTTTGATGTAACCGGACTAACCGCGGGTGTATATGAAGTTACTTATACTGCTGATACGGCTGTTTGCATTGGTTCTGGAAGTGCTTTTATTACGCTAGTTGAATCAACGCCATTTACGCTGAATGGCAATTTTGAAGTGTGCGGACCGGATTCAGCACTGATGACTTCTTTGGAAGGATACACATTGACTTGGGACGACGGGAGCAAGGAAGTGGCACACACTTTTTATGTGGATAGCACTTACGAGAGCACCGTCACTTTTACCAATGAGGCGGGGTGTGTTTCTAGTCAGAACTTCGTGATTTACTTGAATGACTTCTCACGAGTAGAAGTTATCGTTCCGGAGCAAATATGTTATGGTGAAGAAATTACCATAGAGATAGCCAATGCGAATCTCGTTCAATGGATTCCATACGATATCTATGAGACTTC
>CANHPZ010000224.1 GCA_947462725.1 Flavobacteriales bacterium | reverse complement strand
TAAGAGCCTGCATTCAGTGCTATGGTTGTTTCCCATACACCATCAGAATTTGCATCGGTCATCGGATTGCACGAAGAACCGCACCATCCGTTGAACGTACCATTGACCTCAGGCGTTGTGAAGCCTGAAACACCCGACATGTCGACTCTGAAGGTCACATTCACCTGTGACCACATCAAGCCAACGATGAAGAGCATCGCTGTCGTGAATAAAAACTTTTTCATTGAATTGATTTGTTTTGGTTTGAAAATGTTGATGATTAAGCGTTAACTCAACACTTATTGGTTAAGGTTGTGTGAGTGAACTTAAAGCCAAAGTATACAAATTGTAGAATAAACAATAACTCTTATTGTAATTTTTACATTAAGGGAGGCTGTTTTTTTACAACTCACTGTTTTTCAGGCATAAAAAAAGAGCGCCCGAGGCGCCCTCCTTTTATATTCAGTACATAACAATTCGCTTTCACGATTGTATGAGCCTTTTCCGCATCTAGTCAATCATGATTCGAGTGCGAAGAATCCCTGTAGCATGTTGTAATGATATCTGGTAATGTCCGGCGGTTAGTTGAGTGAAATCTTGTGTAATGGTATTTTGTCCAGCGCCACAATTGATCGTTCGAGAGATAACCACTCTTCCCTGAGCGTCAGAAACGATTAGATTGATGAGTCCTGCATGAACTGAATTCCATTGAAGGGTTGTACGTCCATCAGCTGGGTTGGGAAACACGTGAATCCATTCCTGCTGTGATGCCATTTCATCGATGTCGTTGACAATTCCCACACACATGCAATCAGCGGTAATCGAATCATTCTCTGTAAGCACATTGCCATCATCACAGGCATCACCAACAAACAGACATGAGCCATCATCGGCATTGGCAGAGCTGCTGTAGTTGCATGCATTGATGTCGGTGCACCCGTTCACAACAACAATTCCAGCGCAGATACAATCCAGACCAACAATATCATTGAAGGTAGTATTATTTCCATCATCACATGGTTGTGCAACTTCCAAGCAACTTCCATCATCAACATTTGCTGCTGAGTTGTAATTGCAGGCATTCGCCGATGTGCAACCGGAAATAGGCATCGCACCAATTAACGCATGAAACTCCTGGTAATATTGGTTCACAATATCAGCGTCGTGAATGACAAGTGTGTTTTCATCATTGCGTGTATTAGCGTTGTTGCTCCAATTGTGTGATCCCACCCATAACGTTGGATCCATAGCTTCTTGAGCAAAATCCGTGATCAGGTATTTATGGTGCATGATGAGTGCAGTGTCGGGATTCACAAACAACTCTGCCGGAGTAAGCTGAGCAGATAAAACTCCGTATTGCGTTGTTGAAGCGACATCGTCAATTATACCCATCACATCAACGCCAGCTAAGGAACGATTCACCAGCGCCTGTGCCACATCACTGCGTGTGATCAGCATGCTCGCGAAATAGGCATTACTATCCGCTGCATTTATCGTATTGATGAGCTGACTATTCACATTATCACTCGGACTGAAATATGACTCAACTTTTTTACCGCCAACGATAAAATCATGGGGTGTATTATCGGTTTTGAATGAGCCAAATTTGGCCGCCACAGAATCTGGAATTGCACTGTTAGACCCCCACATCTCATTGAATTCAATCGTGTAGGAACGTGCCAATGTTTGATCTTGAAGGATGATAACAGAGTTATTATCCCTATTGATCTGTCTGTCGGTCCAGTTCGTTGAACCCGTCCAAACTATCGGCTTCATGGGATCACTATGATTCGCATCGATAATCACAAACTTATTGTGCATGATGTTGTATGCACTGCTTGTGGGGCTATACATGTGATTGACCTGCGTTGAGAGCTCTCCAATGCCTGTGTTGCTAGGCGCCAGAGTACCATCAGAGATGAAACGCACTTGCACTCCTCTGCCTGCTGCATTGTTGATGGCTGTCGAGATGTTGCTGAGGTCTGTGTTATTGAAATCGTAAATGGTCAAATCCAATGTTGCCTCAGCACGATTGATATAGGCTATCAACGTATCATCGATGGCCTCAAAAAGCTGTGTTGCATAGTTCCCTGCACTTACCGTGGTGTCGACTGCGGTATTGAAATAAGCGATGATGCTTCCACTCGAAAGCGACACTACTCCGTAAGGTTTAATTGGGCTAAAAGCGGTATCACCATCGGCCACAGAAAAAGCCTGGCAGTAAAAAATCTGACCGGCTTCTAAACCCATCAGCGTCAATGCATGGTCGGTAGTGAGTGCTGCATCAGTCTGCTCGCCTATTTCAAGTGCAGGTGTTAGCCCATACGAAACACCTGAAGTTCCCGGCAAATCCGTTGTCCAATGCAATGTGAAGCCTTCCTGTGTAAGATCAGTTTGCGAAACCAATGATGTGATATTGATGGCCTGACCAACCAGGAAATCAGCCATGTCGCGCGGGAGTACTTGATAATTGGTTTGATACTGCGACGTGATACAAACCATATCAACCGCACCAGCCGGTATGGGTTGACCGATGAGCGGTGAGCCATTGCGCACATAGATACTTAATGCTTCTCCATTGGCAACAAAAGCATATGTGGTGTTGCCTGCGAATGTCGCACCTGCATTATTGAATGTAACGCCGTTTATTTGAACAAGCTCCGACTCATCGTCCTCATTGATTTGAATTGGAGTTGCAAGTTGCGGAACGGGAAGAGAATTTCCTGAATTCAAAACAGTGAAAGAGGTTAG
This sequence comes from Flavobacteriales bacterium, assembly GCA_947462725.1. GTDB lineage: Bacteria > Bacteroidota > Bacteroidia > Flavobacteriales_D > Sanyastnellaceae > JAIBBG01. The sequence continues at coordinate 749 of CANHPZ010000224.1, read as the reverse complement.
TGTGCTCACCTCCAAGAGTCCGTTGTAATCAACCAAAGTGCCCGTAACCAGCACACTATCACCACGCAATATGCCAGGTGCCGCATTAAAGTCATATATCGCAATTCCTGCAGTCAGATCCTGCAGATAGCGAATCGTGCCAAGCTCGCTTCCATTGGTCACTAATCCTTTGAAAGTTACGGTTGATCCAACAGCAGCCAGCCGTGCTTCTGCAATGGTTATTTGGGCCAGGCAGCCAAGCTGTGCAAGGCAAAATAGCACTAAGACAAATGGTGATTTTTTCATGTCGCGAAAATGTTGATGTTATGGATTGAGTGCATTAGCGCTAGGTTAATAATGCCGATACAACGATTATTTCCTGCCGACCATACCCTGCTCAAATAAAAGAGGCTGCCCAAATGGACAGCCTCTTTCTATCATTTCGTTATTCCTTATTCAATAATCACACGGTCATTCGTGAGAACACCACCGTCATTCATTTCAATGAAATAAAGACCCGGTGCCAACTGATTGTCGAATGTAAGTGTTGTATTCAAATTGCCATCTACAGAGTATTGGTTCGATTGAATCAATCTTCCCATAGCATCCAATACGCGCACTTCAACCTTCTCATTCGTCAACTCACTGTAGCTAATCATAACCGAAGAGCCATTGCTCGGGTTCGGATAAATGTGCGACTGCACATTGGCAACAGTTAACTGACGTTCTTGAGCAATTGCACCTTCACCCTGCAGAACAGAAGCCGAAGT
>CANHPZ010000223.1 GCA_947462725.1 Flavobacteriales bacterium | reverse complement strand
TATTATCTTCGCGCTCGGTTCAATGAATAACCAAAACATACATTTGACAATGACTCAAATCGGACACAAACCCGAAGGTACCAATTTGGATTACCTCGGACTAAACCACGTAGCCACTGCCTACTGGAATCTGCATCCCGCAGAACTCGTTGAAGAAACCATCGGCCTGGGACAAGGCGTGCTCACCGACACCGGCGCACTGGCCATCGACACGGGAGAATTCACCGGTCGCTCGCCCAAAGACAAGTTCATCGTTGCCGATGAAACTACCAAAGACACAGTATGGTGGGGCGGACAGTTCAACGTTCCCTTCGACTCTGAAAAATTCGACCGTCTGCAAGCCCGCATCTGCGCCTACCTCACCAACCGTGATGTGTATGTGCGCGACATGTTTGCCTGCGCCGACGAGCGCTACCGCATTGGTGTGCGCGTGGTGACCGAATACCCGTGGAGCAACATGTTTGCCTACAACATGTTCATTCGCCCCACGACCGAACAACTCTCCAACTTCACTCCCGACTGGAACATCATCTGTGCACCGGGCTTCATGGCCATCCCCGATCAGGACGGCACCCGTCAGCACAACTTCGCTATATTGAATTTCACCAAGAAAATCGCCATCATCGGTGGCACAGGTTATACTGGTGAAATCAAGAAAGGAATTTTCACTGTACTCAACTACGTGTTGCCACAAGACAAAAATGTGCTCAGCATGCACTGCTCGGCCAACATTGGTGCGCAGGGCGACACAGCAGTATTCTTCGGATTGAGCGGTACCGGAAAGACAACACTCTCTTCAGACCCCAACCGTCAGTTGATCGGCGACGATGAGCATGGTTGGACCGACACAACTGTCTTTAACTTCGAAGGAGGTTGTTATGCGAAAACCATCGACCTCACGCGTGAGAAAGAGCCACAGATTTACGACGCCATCAAGTTTGGCGCAATCCTCGAAAACATCGGCTTCTCCGACGACGGCGTTACTCCCGATTACTCCAGCAACGAGAAAACAGAAAACACGCGCGTAAGCTATCCGCTGCACCACATCGACAATACGGTGAATCCATCGGTTGGTGGAATTCCGAAAAACATCTTCTTCCTCACGTGCGACGCATTCGGTGTTTTGCCTCCGATTTCGAAGCTCACCAAAGGACAGGCGATGTACCAGTTCATCAGCGGATATACCGCGAAGGTGGCCGGCACGGAAGCAGGCATCACCGAGCCCACAACAACATTCAGTGCCTGCTTTGGCGCACCTTTCCTCCCACTCCATCCTACCAAGTATGCAGAAATGCTGGGTAAGAAAATGGAAGAAAGTGGTGCACAGGTATGGCTCATCAACACCGGTTGGAGCGGCGGCGCTTATGGCACCGGCGAGCGCATGAAACTCAAGTTTACCCGCGCTATGATTACAGCCGCTTTGGAAGGTCAACTCGATGGCGTTTCTTACGAAACACATGATATATTTGGCTTGCAAATGCCAACCTCTTGTCCGGATGTGCCGGTTGAAATGCTCAACCCGCGCAATACCTGGAAAGACAAAGCAGCCTATGACACCAAGGCCAACGAACTAGCCGAGAAGTTCGTCAACAACTTTGACAAGTTTAAAGAATTCGCCAACGAAGAAATCCTGGCTGCTTCGCCCAAGCTCATGGCTAAAGCGTAAGTCGGATGCATACAAACCAATCAACAACGCCTCGCAACAGCGGGGCGTTGTTATGAACGAAAAAACGATGACATTGAAACACATTGTACAGACATTTATCCTGGCACTCCTTGCGACCTCACTTCACGCGCAAACTTCAATTACGCTGCAAGGCGGAGTATTTCGCAACAAGATGGAAGGCGGGTTCTCCAATGCATCTTCGTTTTTTCAGTCCAATCTGAGCGCCGGCATTTCTATCGACCACAGCCGTCGCAAAGTGTTTGGCTGGATGCTCGGCTACAACGCTTTTGCGAAGTCATTTCAATTTGGATATCCATACAACTCCACATCAACAGTAGATCCAATGCCCTCTGAATTCACAGTCGGCTACAACATCAAAGCGCACGAAATTCAATCGTTGCTACTGATGCGTTTGGGCAAACACATTAACCTCTGCGCGGGTCCTTACATTCACGTCAACACACATCAAATCATCAATGGCCTGGGCATCGACGAGAATTTCTTTTATCCCGCACTTCCCAAAGACCTTTACAACAGCATTGAATTCGGATATCAAGGCAAGCTGCAGTTGCAGTTCTTCTTAGGCCGACATTTCTACTTCGGCGCATATGCCATCGCCGGAAAGTCGCTTACCGATTTGCGCACCAATGCCTGGAATCAAGCGTGGTCAATAATCACCGGTGACAAAGTGACCTGGACGAGCGACCCAATGAAAGACGCCTTTCAACACGTTGGTATTTGCATTGGAATTCGCACCAAACAAAATTAGAATTCGATTGTTATTTGCGCATGCGAAACTCACCATTCTCCGTTCTCCTCTCTTCCTTCACCTTAGTCATTCTCTCGTTACTCACTGTCGCCTCCTACGCGCAGGCGTCAACCATCTCAGGTGTGGTTACAGCAATTCCCTCCAACGAACCGGTGCCGTTTGCGCCTGTGTTTGTGCAGGGCAGCACAACGGGTGCAGTCACAGATATCGATGGCAAGTACACCATTGGCTCATTGCAGCCCGGATTATACAACATCGAATGTGCTGCAGTTGGTTACAAGAAAGCAATCGCATTTGAAGTGGAAGTCACCAATGACCGTCCTGCGGTGGTGAATTTTCAATTGGAAGAATTGGCATTGGAAATTGGTCCCGTTGAAATTTCTGACACCCGCCGCACCAATGAGGATGAATCGCCCATTTCAGTTCGCACCATAGGAACCAGTGAAATCAAACGCAATCCAGGCGGCGATCGCGACATTTCCAAAGTGATTCGCACACTTCCGGGTGTAGCCGCTATTCCAAGCTTCCGCAATGACTTGATCATTCGCGGAGGAGCTGCCAACGAGAACCGATTTTACATTGATGGTATAGAGATTCCCAACATCAATCACTTCGCTACGCAAGGCTCCAGTGGCGGTCCGAAAGGCCTCATCAATGTGGACCTTATCAGTGAAGTGGAATTTTACTCCGGAGCATTTCCGGCAGCGCGTGGCAACGCTTTGAGCAGCGTGATGGAATTCCAGTTTAAAGATGCACGCCGCGACAAGTGGGCGAGCAACATCATTGTAGGAAGCAGCGACATAGGTATCACGCTGGAAGGGGCTACAGGTAAGAACTCGGGCCTCACTTTCTCTGCGCGACGCAGCTATTTGCAGTTTCTGTTTAGCGCACTTGGACTTCCATTCCTGCCCACCTACAACGACTATAACCTGAAGTGGAAATGGGACATCAACGCCAAAAACAAACTCTCCATTCTCTCGCTTGGAGCACTCGATGATTTTGCATTGAACCTCAAACTCGACGACGATTCTACCTCAGAGAGTTTTGCGTT
>CANHPZ010000222.1 GCA_947462725.1 Flavobacteriales bacterium | reverse complement strand
GCCAATGACGCTGTTGGCTTGAATAATCACGCGATCGGCAATGTGAATGTCGTTGTATAGCACGACGCCCGGGTGAATGATGCAATCGTTGCCGATGGTGATGTTGTTGCCCATCACCACCGAGTCGTGGATATGACAGTTTTTGCCGATGCTAACATTCACGCCACTTTTTCCTTGTGGCATGGCCCAAGGTGAAAAGTGCTTGGTGAGCGCGTTGTAGGTGCCAAATGGTTCTTCAGAAAAGATGAGCGCTTTTCCTTCAGGGCAATTTACTTTTTGGTTGATGATGACCACGGATGCCGCGCTGTTCAAGGCCTTGTCGTAATACTTGGGATGATCGACAAAAACGATGTCGCCGTGTTCTACCTGATGAATTTCATTGATTCCGGAAATGAGGAAGTTTGGATCACCATCGAATGTGCATTGTACCAATGCTGCGATGTGTTGAAGTGTTTGCGGGGTTGAGAATTTCATGCGGGATCAAAAGTAGTGGTGAAGTGAATGCATAAAAAAAGCCGCGCAATGGCGGCTTTTATATCGGGAAAAAGAATTACTTCTTTACACGTTCGTGGTACTGACCCGTTGTGGTGTCCACACGCACGGTATCACCTTCGTTGATGAAGAGCGGCACGCGCACTTCCACGCCGATGTCGAGAGTAGCAGGCTTGGTTGCATTGGTTGCGGTATCGCCGCGCACACCGGGCTCTGTGTAGGTTATCGCGTATTCAACGTACTGTGGCAAATCGCAGCTCATTGGCTGTTCGTCTTCCGTGTTGAATAGAACGATGCACTTCATGCCTTCTTTGAGGAATTGTGGCGCGTTGATCATGACATCGGGAATAGAGATTTGCTCAAAATCTTCGAGGTTCATGAAGTTGTAATTGTCGTCTTTGTATAGGTATTGATATTCGCGTGTTTCAATACGCACAACATCGATGGCTACACCGCTGTTGAATGTCTTATCAACGATTTTTCCGTTGTTGAGGTTCTTGATTTTCGTGCGCACGAAAGCGGGGCCTTTGCCGGGCTTCACGTGAAGGAATTCCATTACGCGCCAAATGTGGCTATCCATTCGGAAGCACAGGCCGTTAGAAATGTCAGCGGTGGTAGTTGCCATAGTGTGTTTTAATTAACGGTGGCGAAATTACTCACATTGAAGGGAATGTCCAACCGACTTATTCTGCGGTAATCAGAATTTCAACACGACGATTTTGGATTTGATCCTGTATGGTTGTCTCCGGATAAACCAATGGATGTGTCATGGCGTAACCGCGATAGGTTATGCGTTGCGCTGCAATTCCATTTTGGACGAGGTAATCGCGCACGAATTGCGCGCGATTCCACGACAATCGAAAGTCGCCTGTTTCATCATCGAGCCCATCTTCGTTGGCCTTGGAAGCGCAGCAAACGTGACCTTGAATTTCAATCATCATGGTCGGGTTGCTGCGCATCAGCTCGAGCAAATCCTTTAGAATCGTTTTAGCCTCTGGCAAAGTGCGGTGACTTCCGGGGTAGAAGTTCAAACCATCCATGATAAGCTCATCACCTGTATGAAGGTCTGAAGTTTTTTCTATCGTGAAGATTTTCTTTGGTTTGGTTGGAAGTATGAATAAGGCAGAATCAGCAGCATCTATTGCTTCTTTGTTCGTTGCCGTTTGTCCGTTTGTTTGGTCAATTGTGTTTTCTGAAACGTTGGTGAATGATTCGTGTGAGTTGCCACCATCCATACCACTGTTTTGATTTTCGGAATTGGTGTTCTCGTTGTTGCCGGCAGCTTCGGAGCTAATGGTTGTTTGGCTTGCAGCGCCATCATTCCAGCACACTTTTAAATGGGTTAAGCGGTCTGCCGGATTGTATCCCTGGCCCGGCTTCACACAGTTGCGTTCAGGGATGGCATAGCTATCGGCGATGGTGAGTTTTGGAAATGCAGAAACCTCGAAGTAGTTCAGCAAGTACAGGGCGCGGTTGCCGGCTAGTTTGGTGTTGTAGGTATAGCTGCCCGGACAATCGGTTGCCCCGTAAATCGTGACCTCAATTTCTTTGGTTTGAAAAAAGGAGTCGTCCCAACCCTTATCAGCTAAATCAGCCATGAGGTTGTCGCCATCGATGGCGAATTGATTGACACCAAAATTCCACTCAATGGAATCGCAGCGATTTGTTTGGGCTGAAGCAACAAGCGGCACAACAAAACATGCCGCCGCCAAGCAGCCTTGGCGAATTAAAGAATACATTAGGTTAGGTAATTTAATACCTGGCGAATATAACTACTGCGGCTTGTATTCTGCAGCCCCTTCGAGGATGTAATTCATCTGATAAATGTCTGTGGCGTTGAGTTTGAGCTTGCCACGGAAGGTGAGACGCTCGTCGGTTTTGTAGGTGCGGTTTTTACCACTAAAACGCAAATCGACAACGCTTTCCGGTCCGCCACCACCACAGAAGTAACAGTTGGCATAAGGATATCGCGAAACCACATAGAAATTCTCGTCGTAATCCACCGGAATCACATATCCTGTGATATACACTTCCTTGCCCTCCATGGCCTTTACACCGGGCCCAAAGGTGGGCTTCCAGTAGTAAGAGTCTATATCCGAAACGTACATCTCCTTGAAGGTAACATCGGTGAGCGCATGCCACGTGAGCTCCACAATATTGCCATCGGCAAAATGAGGAATCACCGAAAGACTATTGCCCTGCTCCCATTCAATCATGGCCTTGGCTTTTATCGGAGCTTGTGGCGTGTTTTTCACGCGCATGAAGCCATATATGCCCACAGCTACAGCGGCACCCAACAAAATGAAAATAATCTTCTTAAGCATGTGTCAATGTTTTGGAAATATCCAGCTTCAAGGCTTGCCACGCAGGAAGCACAGAGGCCATGAATCCGATGAACAAAGTTATCCCGAACAACCCCAGTTCAAGATTGCCTAATCCTAAATTGTTGAAACTGTAGTGAAAGCTCTCTTTCATGAAGTGACTGAGCACAATGAGTCCTATTCGGCTCAACGCAATACCCACCAAAAAGCCAAGTATCACAAGCATTAAACCTTCTTGCACAATCAACCGAAATAAGGTAAATCGCGTGCCGCCCATGGTGCGCATCAGCGCAAGTTCATACCGACGCTCACGCATGGAGTTGTAGAGCGATATGAAAATGCTGATGAATGAAATAATCATGATCACTACCGCAATGGCTGTGATAGCGCTTAATCCAAGACCGAAGTTGTTCATCAGTCTGCTATTTTCCACGGCCACGTTGGCCAGTTGCATGGTGGTGTTTTCGGTTTGTTTGGAAAGCATGCCAAAGGCTCCCTTGTTTCTTTTCTTGATGAGATAGGCTGTCATCTCACGCTCGGGCTCAACTGCAGCGCTATCAGCGGCAGCGCTGTCGGCAGGCGCTTCTTCGGCGTGTTCGTGCACCATCCATGTGGTTTCTACCGGTGTAAGAATGAGGTTGTCGATCACGGAGTTGCTCGTTTCGAAAACGCCGACTACG
>CANHPZ010000221.1 GCA_947462725.1 Flavobacteriales bacterium | reverse complement strand
GTGTGTCAGAAACCTCAAAGAGGTCATTGCCCATAATAGCATGTTGGCAAATCGAGTCCTGCCGATGAATTTCCTTCAACTCAAAACCAATACTTGACTTGAACCAGACCCTATTTTCATCAATCAAATTGATAGCCGCCCCCCCGCTTCCGGTCAAGGCCAACGCTACGCGGGTAATATCATCATACAGCTGCTCTTCGTTCGTGTCCAAAATATTTAAGGACCTCAAGGCTTGTAATCGCTCCTTCTCATTTACCGGGATAGGATGAGCTGTTAGTTGTGGTATTTGATCGAGCATGTCAAAAACGGTTTTGGTGACTAAGAGGGATTATCAATGAACATCACAAAAGACCGCCAAACATAGTGTTATGTTTTGTGATAATTGTCAACTTAGCGTGTGACATACCTCGTAAATGTCCTTAATCCTTCAAAAGCGCAGCTTCAGATGAGCGCTTGAAGCGAATCTCCATGCGCCGGTTGATGGCATGCTCAGGCTCAGAACAAGCGACTCCATCGGCGCATTCGTTGAGCAGATTCGACTCACCGTAGCCTCTGCAGGTAAATCGCGCTTCACTTAAACCTTCTTGTATGAGATACCGAACAGCAGATTCAGCTCGGTTTTGCGAGAGTTTCAAATTGTAGCCCGACTCACCGCGTGCATCCGTGTGCGCTTGCAAATCAAGGCCGATGTCTGCGTTGCGTTCGAGAATAACAGCCAACTGGTTCAATTGTCGACTTGCCTCGGGTGTCAATCGCGCACTGTTGTATTCGAAGTAAATACGGTTAATTACGAATAGGTCCTTGGACGAGATCTGCACAGAATCAAAGAACTCATTCACTAGCGTTATCGCATCTTCAGGAGCCACCCGTTGATAGTTGATTTCCGCATTCAATACCGGCAAGGTTATTTTCTCTCCCTTATCGGTGATGAGCACTTGCTTTGCTCTGGTATCATCAGACAAGCGCATAACGTATTTCAACTGAGGATCGAGACGCGTAAATCGAAACTTGCCTTTATCATTCGTGTAGGCAACAGCAACCGGTTCTCCGCGGCTATCGAGGATAGTTATGGGCTCTCCTCGACCGATATCGCCGAGCTTTTCGCTGAATAATTGTCCCTCCAAATTAAGCGTAAGCAAACTTTCATCACGCCAGAGCAAAGGATGGATATTGCTATACTGGAAGGGCAATAAATCCAACTGGAGAGAGCCATTCCTATTAAACTGTACCTCGGTCAATCGATTGCCCAATGCGTCAATCAGCACGAGTTGGCATTCCGCGAAAGAATCTTGCGCATTTCCTGTGAGCGATACGCGATATGACTGATTGATGCGCAGCGCACTGATATCAAATTGACCTGTAGAATCCGTAGCCGTTGCTTGTACAATCTCTCCGGCATCATTGACAATAGTAACCAACGCCCCCGCAGAAGGTAAACCCGCGCATTCTATTCTGGCCTGCATGCGATGCATTTCCTCGGGTTTGGCTTGTCGCTCCAGCAAAAACAAATCGTCGCCACCTCGACCACCCGCTCTATTTGAAGTGAGAATGGCCTTGTCATCACTTAAGAACAAGAGGCACACATCGTCGGCGGCGCTGTTAATAGGTGCAGCTTCGGCCACGCTGGTCTTCCATTGGTCATGACCAACGGCACGACGTATATCATACCCGCCCCATGTATCACTTCTGTTGGTGGCATAATAGATATCTCCGTTGTGGTAGGTGGGAAAAATCTCATTCGCCGAAGAGTTAACGCCAAGACCCGGATTAAAAGGCTCGCTCCATCCCTCATCGGTTTTGAAGCAATACCAAACGTCCATGCCGCCCATTCCACCAGCTCGATTGCTGGTAAAAGCAAGCATACGATATTCTGATATGTAATGCGGATGGCAATTATCAGCAATGTCATCAGCCAACTTCAGCAATTCCGGTTTACCCCAGCGCTTTCCATTCCACTTGCAACTATAAATCTTAAGCTGCAGCCCATGCACATGTCCAAGATTTTGGGACGAACTGAAATACAATGTTGAATCCTGCGCATCATAGCTAGCCGGACCCACATCATTCAAGAATGCACGGAAAAATCGCTTGGGTTTCATCCATTGTGAGAAATCATCCCCTCGTTGAGCTGACCTGAGAGAGAATTTAGGTTTCTCGTTAGCTCTTGTATTATTGACGAGGTTGGCGGATCCAGCATGCATCAATATGAGTTCATTGCCGAACATCATGCAGGCAATCTCATCTTGCCCCGTATTCAAATCGAATAGTGGTTTGCTGATGAATTCAACTTGCGATTGCAGCGTATTCACCAAGATCAAGAAAATAATTAGACAGTATCCGTTTTTCATGTCAGCTAAGCACCAAGTGGCAAAATACCATGGTTACCTACTGCTGATTCAAGCTGCTACAAGCGAACTATCAACGGCCAACGGTGAACATCTGTAAGATCTATTGTGCGCCATTCCATTGCGCTGCCACCTCTTCTAGCTCGCTATACCAGGCTTCACCGAATTGACGAATCAAGGGTTCCTTCAAAAACCGATAAACCGGCACCTGAAGCGATTTTCCGCAGGCACATGCCGGCTCGCATACTTGCCATCGATGATAATTAACCGCCACGTACTCCGTGAGCTTGGCCAATCGAACGGGATACAAATGACATGATATCGGTTTTTTCCAGGCCGTTTTCCCATCCAGAAACGCCTGCTCGAGCGCGCATTTAGCAATGCCTTTATCATCGAAATTGACAAACACGCACTCACCGTGATTGCCAACCAAAGACGTAACGAAATCACCATCAGAATCCACCGTATAGGGCCCTTCTCTATCGAGTACTTCGAGACCCTCCTTCCGCATGTAGGGTCTAACCGCATCCAATTGCTCCTCGATTAGCAGCAACTCTTCCTTTTCCAATGGAGCACCGCTTTCACCTTCAATACAGCATGCGCCTTTGCATGCATTCAGATCACAGACAAACTGCTTTTCAAACAAATCTTCGCTCACCAGCGTTTGACCAATTATTATCATGCTGTTTTTTTGAATTGAGCAATTGTAGTTTCAATAATGGCCACGCACTCCATGATTTGAGCTTCAGTAATCACCAATGGTGGGGCAAAGCGAATGATATTTCCATGAGTTGGCTTGGCCAAAAGTCCGTTCTGAGCAAAGGCAAGGCAAAGTTCCCATGCTGTAGAACTATCGGCGGTATCATTCACCACGATGGCGTTCAGCAAACCTTTGCCTCGCACCAGTTTCACCAATGGGTGGGCATCAATGATGCGCTGCATTTCGCTTCGAAAAAGTTGGCCCATACGCTGCGCGTTTTCCGCTAGTCCTTCATCCTTCACTACCTCCAAAGCAGCAATAGCCACGCGGGCTGCCAATGGATTTCCGCCATATGTGCTTCCGTGCGGTCCCGGATGGATGCAAAGCATAATTTCATCACTGTCTAAAACAGCACTCACCGGATAAATTCCACCGCTAAGTGCCTTTCC
>CANHPZ010000220.1 GCA_947462725.1 Flavobacteriales bacterium | reverse complement strand
GTGCGTTTGGCGATGGGCCCGAAGGATTTGGAAAATGGCACGGTGGAGATTGCGCGTCGCGATAATGGCACCAAGGAAACTGTTCCATTCGAAGGCGTTGCTGACCGCATCCAGCAACTCATGACCGACATCCAAGACAACCTGTTTGCGCAGGCCATGGGCTACCGCGAAGAACACATCACTCGCGTTGATTCTTATGATGAGTTCAAGAAGCTGCTCGATGAGAAGGGCGGATTTTTCCTCGCGCATTGGGATGGAACCAAAGAAACCGAAGAGCGCGTGAAGGATGAAACCAAAGCCACCATTCGTTGCATTCCTTTTGGCATGGGCGAGGAGGAAGGTGCTTGTATGATTACCGGCAAGCCATCCAAGCAGCGCGTGTTGTTTGCGCGGGCGTATTGATGAAGGGATTTGTCGATTTTAGTAAAATAGATAACATTTGAGCTCAGGTTTTAGGACCACTAACACGGGCTTTGATTCAATTGTCTTAAAAACTGAACGCTCCATTTCCAGAGATGATTCTGAATCTTCAAAAACAAGAGATGGAACAAACCGTATGTCTGATTGTTTGATTCCAAAATGAACAACAATGAGAAAACGGCTTTACACCCTCTTCATCGTTTTAACCTTGAATGCTAGTGCGCAAGCACAGATTAAACTTATAGGTGTATCATACAACACCGGCACAGGCCATGTTGATATACTTCGGTGGGCGGCATTCGATTCTTCATCAGTTACAGCCACGCCAACTGTGTTGGACGCCTATCTATTTACGTCATCTGCTTTTGATCCTTACCAAGGCAACTACTACATCGCTGGCGTTTCAGGTCAAACCACTGGGTTGTATTCATACAATTCAGATACGGGCGAAAGCAATCTGACCACAGGTTCGTTGAACACGAACATTGCAGAGTTTGACATGAGTACCAGCAAAATGTATAACCTCATCATGGAAACGGAGGGATACATTAGCATATACGAATACGATTTTGAAACGAATCACGATACTTTAATCGGAACCATATTCGAGCTTGGAGTTATTGGCATTGTAGCCGATGCCATCGGTTTTGATTCCAATAACGGTATTCTATACTATGTCGGATATACGAATGACCCTGCGTTGGCGCTCTATTCCGTTCCGGTTAGAGATGACTCATTTTCATTTACCAGAACCATTCTTAATACCCCCATTGCAAACAGCAGCATCGGTAGTCTTAATTTTGATAATGTCAATGAGAAACTATTTGCGGCGAATGATGGCTTTGATGAAAACGGAAATTCTACAGGTAGAAGCATCGTCGAAATCGACATCACTACCGGTGACGTCAATACGCTCGGGCAGCTGAGTGAGTTTCCGTACTTCGTTGGTGGTTCCTCTTTATTCGATCAAAACACCGGTACCTTTTTGTTGGTAGGTATCAGCGAAAGCAATGTGGTTGAAATGATTGCTTTCGATACCTACACGAATACGTATGTGAGCGGTTTTGTGCCCGATGGCGTTTCTGAAATCGCATGCGACAATACCTTGTTCGCGAGAAATCGATATACTGCAGCCGGAATTGCCGAAGAGGCAGCATGGGATTTCTTGATGTATCCGAATCCGCTTTCGGATGTGCTACATCTGGAATGTACATCCACAGGTCCCAATCAAGTGAAAATCTTCAATGCACTGGGTGAATTGGTGTATGAGAAAAGGAACACATCCTTCAACAGGATGAATGTGAACATGTCCAACATGTCTCCCGGACTTTACACTGTACATCTGACCGGTGCGAAACAAACCGTATCTAAGAAGATTCTGGTGAATTAAACTGCGGTAGGGCAATAGAATGTCATTATAAAATGATTCAGTAGAACTGAACGAGTGGATCACCGAAGAGCAACTAGGGTATATATGCTATGTTGCTAACTTTGCCTTCATGAAGCAGTCAGTCTTTCTTCTATGCGTGTTGTTCAGCTCATCCATAGCGTTAGCCCAACCCTTTGGCCAGGCAAGTCAGTTGGCCTATGCCAACCAACAGCAAGAAGGTTGGAGAAGGGTGCTGGAGGTCTATGACTTCGATGGCAACGGATTCCAAGATGTGATTTACGGAGTGAAGGCTGCCGACAATACCTGGTTTTCTCCCATGCTTATGTCGCACGTGGATCTCGTAACCTGGCAGGGAGCAGCGATTATGGATACGCTGTATCCAAGCACGCCGGCAACCCAATACAACTACTTCAACGAGGCGTATTTTTTCTTTGAGCGTGTGGATGCTGATGGCGACGGTGATCAAGATATCCTCACGTTTGATTCTGTGAATGATAGTTTAGGACTGGTATGGTTCGAAAATTTTGGAGCCGGTATGTCCACGCCCGCTTCATCTTTCATGAATTTCGATGACGAAGTGATTGCGGCTCACTTGGCTGATTTAAATCACGATGGCATTCGCGACCTGCAGGTGACGCTGGCCAACGGTTGGGTGCGCGCCAATGGCTTGCCAGGCGGAGGTTTCGGTGCATTTCAATCAGTCCCCTATACATGCCCCGACTTTGGGATTTATTTCGGCGACTTCAACAATGACGGCATTTCAGACTATGCCGACAATCTCAATGGTCATGTTTATATCTACATCGGCGCAGGAAATGGGAGTTTCAACTGGAACGGAACATCGGTTGATATCAGCAATGATATTTATACCGGCCTGAATTTTCACGATCTGACCGGAGATGGCTTGGTCGACATTATCTACGAAAGCGGAAGCGGTGTTTTCTTCCTGCACAATTTGGGGAATGGATTCTACGGCGATGATACATCGACGGATGCTTTGCCGATTGTTGGTGAAATTTCGGTAGATGAAATGGTGAGTGAAGGTCACTTTTTTGACGCTGCTGATCTCGACGATGACGGCGATATGGATGTGCTCGGTGATGGAGTGTTTATCAATGAAACGGGCGAGGTATTCTACTGGTATGAAAACAATGGAACGGGTGAATTCGTGCCGCATGTAATTCTTACAGAAACCAATCCTGCGGCCGCTGCGTGGGCTGATTTAGACAATGACGGCCCATTGGATATTGTTACGATAGGAGTGGAAGACGGCTGGCTCTTTCAACACGGAAATTGGGTGCTCAGCGGATGCACCGATCCTGCCGCATGCAACTTCGATCCTCAGGCGCAGAGTTGGGACGGCTCTTGTTGCTACGGTGTGTGTGGATGTAATTACTCGTGGGCATTGAATTTTGATCCCAATGCAACGTGTAATCCCGGTGAGTGTTTGGTGCTGCAGGAAGGCTATGTGTTTCACGATGCCGATGAAGACGGGGTATGGGACACGGATGAATTGCCCGTGGTAGAAGCAGAGTTGCATTTCTATCCAATGGGTATAACTACCATTACCGATAATGAGGGGTTTTTCTCGGTCGGCGTGCCGCTGGAAGTTGTGCAGATTTCGTGCGAGACCAACAATGTGTTTCCGTATGTGACCACCGATAACAACATTGATTATTCTGTTGGCTCCGTTCCGGATGATATCTTCTTC
>CANHPZ010000219.1 GCA_947462725.1 Flavobacteriales bacterium | reverse complement strand
TTGATTCAAGATGTCAGCTTACACCCTGCGATGGGACGTTATCTCGACATGCTCCGCAACGAGCGACCCGATAAAGCGACTGGTCGTATTCCTAACGAAAACTATGCGCGGGAAATTTTGCAGCTTTTTAGTGTAGGCCTCTACCGCATGCATCCCGATGGATCGCTGATGATCGACTCAACAGGTCAGCCGATCCCCACCTATGGCCAAGAAGAAATCATCGGCTTTGCTCACGCATTCACCGGGTGGACCTATCATCAAGCGGATGTAGGTGGGTTAAAGCCTACCAATTGGAGCCCTGCTAGCAATTGGTTGCAACCAATGAAGGAAGTACCAGCTCGCCACGACATAGGAACCAAGCGTATTCTCAATAATGTTGTATTGCCTGGTCTTCCTAAAATCACGACGTCGGCAGGTGCAACCATTGCCCTGAATCCAGCAACTAGCTACAACAGCATAGCGAATATTCGTGATGATGACGAGTTCCAAAATTTGCCCATGCAGGAAATGAATGCCACTCATGATTCCATTTTCAACAATCCGAATTTAGGGCCGTTTCTTTGTTCGCAACTCATCCAACGCCTCGTTACCAGCACCCCAAGCCGAGCGTATATTTATCGAGTATCACAAGTTTTTGCCGACAATGGCAGTGGAGTCAGGGGTGATTTGAAAGCCGTGATTAAAGCAATATTGTTAGATTATGAAGCACGCTCTCCGAACGTCCTTAATCAGCAAGGATTCGGCAAACAAAAAGAACCCGTAATCCGTGTGACCAACATTGCCCGGGCATTTCCAACCAGTGTGCCAGTCAATATGACCTACGTGCAGAACAATGGCTTCATCACATTCACAACACCTACTCCGCATCTGTTTGTGAGCGGCAGCCCAATAACAGTTGATTTTTCCAGCACTGTCAGCGGTGCTACCTCCCCCGCTACATCGGGATCATATGCAGTTACGACAAGCAATACGAGTCCAGCGAATAGCAACACGGTCTTTTCTGTGAGACCAAAAGAAGTTCCTAACGGAACATACAAGCAAAGTGGCAATATTTGCACAGTTACGATGGCTAACAGTCACGGACTCAGTAATGGAGCTCAGGTGTATGTATTGTTCCCATCGGGTACGTCTATAAGCAAGCTATACACAATCACTTATGTCAGTTCTTCAATCTTCACGATCACGGTTGATAATTCTGCAACGATCACAACTGCTCAGAACATCAATATCGTTCGCCATACGGGCGGCTATAGTATGACAGCTAACAGTCCGCTTGTTTCACTGATTACCTCAACGAATCATCACATGTCTACCGGTGATCAAGTTTCCATTGCTTTTGCTCCCATCTCAGGTCAAACGACCGCACCTACTGCAGGTCTATACACTGTTACAGTGCTGGATGATCGTCAGTTCACCATCGAGAACGCAGGTGCTGCCACGTTTACATCCTCTCGCACTGGTTCGATCGTGATGAGTCCTGCCGTTCCTGTATTAAATTTCAGCGGCTCAGCGACACTTGGTTATAGCTCCTTCAGCATGGGAGATACTGACACGGATTTAGGTCAAACAGCGATGCGCTCCCCTACCGTTTTCAATTTCTATATGCCTGATTACCAGTTCCCGGGGACTCTTGCATCGAACGGATTGATCACACCTGAGTTCCAACTCTCTTCCGATACAAATGTGATTCGGCAGTCCAACTTCATTTATGAGGGCATACTCAAACCTAGCACAACAAACACCATATTCTCAAGCTTCCGTAGTGGTTCTGGCGCCATCGGTTTAGACTTCCGCTCTTGGATTGGCACCAGACCTAGCGGCAGCGGGGCATGGACAGATAATGCAAACCTGGTAACACTAGTTGATGAGCTGAGTGTATTGCTAACAGCAAATCAACTCAGCGCGCAAGCGAAGCAAATCATTATCACATTCGTCAGCAATACCGCAAATATTTCCTACACCAATGGCAGCGCGACCGATGCTCAGAAAATCAACCGGCTCCGCGGCATCATTCATCTCATCACCACCTCACCTGATTTCACCATCCAACGCTAACAGTTATGGAATTCTCTCAGTTTACCACCCGTCGTCGCGATTTCTTACGTCAAGCAGCTTGCGCATCTGTCGGCGCACTCTCGGCGCGCGCGACTATTCGCGATCTTTGGTTGATCAATTCCGGCTCAGGCCAAGAGACCTTCACTGATTACAAGGCTATGGTTTGTATTTTTATGGCAGGGGGAAATGACTCGAATAATCTAGTCATTCCGGTCGGCTCGGACTACGCAAACTATGCAGCCATTCGTCAAAATCTCGCGTTGCCATCTTCTTCGGTATTACCCATCAATCCGTTGAATTCCGATGGTCGCGAATACGGATTACATCCATCATGCCCCGAGTTAGCGACACTTTTCGCCGAGCAAAAAATGGCCATGCTGTTTAATACAGGCCCATTAGTGCAGCCGATCAATCGCACGCAATATCAAAAAAATTCCGTCGCAAAACCGCCTCAGCTTTTTTCGCACAGCGATCAGGTTACGCACTGGCAGACTGCACTACCCGATCAACCACCACGCACGGGTTGGGGCGGCAGGATTGCCGATCTGCTTCACCCTAGCCAATATGAATTACTCGATGGTGTGCCCACAGTGAATAGTGCTAAAATTTCGCTCTGCACCTCTCTTGCGGGAGCGAACACCTTCGAAGTCGGCAATCAATTTGCACAGTTTCACGTGAGCACTTCAGGCGCCGTGACCTTAGGTGGCGTCACTGGTCAGCGCTTGCAAGCAGTTAAAGATATTCTCTCACTAAATACGCATAGTTTGCAGCGAAATGCTTATGCCGAGGTCACTAAAAGTGCGATCGAAATTGGTGACACCCTGAATTCATCGATAAGCCCTTACCTCGATCCAACAGATGTTTCCTACACAACTCAAAGTAGCTCCGCTCCTTGGCGCTGGAACACCGGTCTAACGGGAATCTATTCAGGTGGTGCAATAGGCGGCTTCCCGAACACTTCATTAGGAAGACAAATGAAAATGATTGCGCGCATGATTGCGGGACGTTCTCCTCTTTCGATGAAGCGTCAGATCTTTTTCGCGCAAGTCGGAGGTTACGATACGCACACGGCTCAAGTAGGATCCGGCACAGCGCCTACGGACACAACCGTTGGTTCGCACGCAAATTTGATGAACGAGCTATCCGAGGCCATGTATGCATTTCAGCGCGCCATGGAGCAATTGACCTTAGGTGATAGTGTCACTCAATTTACCGCATCAGATTTCGGCCGAACGTTCCCGACGAATGGTCAAGGATCTGACCACGGTTGGGGCAGTCACCACATGATCGTTGGTGGAGCCGTTCGCGGAGGTAGAATCTATGGCAACTTTCCAACACTTGCAGTGAACGGTCCCGACGACACTTCTACAGGACGATGGATTCCGACTGTTAGTGTTGATGAATACTCTGCAACGCTAGCCAAATGGTTTGGCGTCAGTCAAAGCAATCTCTCGACGGTTTTCCCGAA
>CANHPZ010000218.1 GCA_947462725.1 Flavobacteriales bacterium | reverse complement strand
GCTAAAGGATGAGCGGAAAAATCGGTCTGCAGCATTGCAAGATGCCATCTTCGACGAATTCTATTTCGTGAACCGCGCCCTCGAAAAAAGAAGTGTGGGCGATATCTTCAAACACACTCCGGAAGGCCGACCCACAGCTGGTGCCGGCGAATGTGCCGCACCGAAACTGCTGCAATACGCTTTTCTGAATCATCTCGAACCCATTGCGCTAGCTGAGTTCTGGTGGGGACAGTCGCCCAAAACGGAAGTGCGCTTGCACGGTCACTTCTACCCTGCCTGTAAGGGCAAGTGCCAACCGATTTTAGGACACATGTTACAGGGAATCGTCATGGATGAAAATCCCTTACTGAAAAATCCTGCGCTAGGAAAAGACCTCGCTGTGGTGTGGGAAGACGAACACATTGTCATCATCAATAAGCCCCACGAGTTTTTATCCGTTCCAGGAAAAGAAATCGAAGACTCCGTGCTCACGCGATTACAATCACTCTACCCTGAAGCACCGGAACTGTTAGTCGTTCACCGATTAGACATGTCGACCTCAGGGTTACTGATTGCTGCCAAAACGATGGACATCTACAAGGAGTTACAACGACAATTCGCGGAGCGTGAAGTGAAGAAACGCTACGTTGCGCTGCTGGAAGGAATCATCAACGAAAACGCCGGATGGATTGATTTGCCGTTGCGTGTGGACCTCGACGATAGGCCACGACAGGTGGTTTGCTATGAACACGGTAAGCCGGCGCAAACCCGTTGGAAGGTCATTGAGCGCAAGGATGGCCGCACCAAAGTGTACTTCTTTCCGGTTACCGGACGTACGCATCAACTGCGCGTACATGCCGCGCATACACTTGGTTTAAAGCATCCCATCGTAGGCGATGACTTGTATGGACAGCGTTCAACACGACTTCACCTGCATGCAGAGCGCATTGAGTTCAAACATCCTGTGAGCGGCAAAAGGGTTGCGGTGGAAGTTGCGGCGGAGTTCTGAAAGCACACCTGGCTCATTCTCAAAACACACTCAGCATCACTTGTCCACCAAACATGCGCATGCGCGCATCGTACTCCAATGCGAAAAATCCGCGCAAGTGTTTCTCTGCGCTGTCGAAGTAACTGCGTGCACCAAATTTGAGTACTTCATTCTTTTCTAAACTCACGCGGTAGTTGCCATCGCAATAGAGTGTGTAGCGCTTGGTAAGATTCACGAATACAGAGCTCGCGGCTTCTTGTTGTTCGGATGAATAATTGGCACATACATCGAGTCGATCATTGATAAACTTCGCACCGGCGAAGTATTTACCATCGAGACGCATATAGCCGGCTACGCGCAGTTTCTTATAGTCGATGCGCAGGTGATTGGCCCATTCTCCCGAATGATTGTGAAAGGCAAAGGCCAAAAACAAATCCTTCGTGGGCGCATAACGCAGCATCACACCGGGCTTGCTGCCGATGATGCGCGACTGCGCGTAAGTTTCACTTTGCTGTTGCCAAGTCACCGGGTTGGGGCGCACGGTAGTAGTGGGAGTCACGAGCACCCCTGCACGCAACTGCAGCTTATCGCTGAACTTGGTGATGAATTCAAAGGCAGGCAAGGCGTTCACTGTGTTGTTGCTGTTGAATTGAACGACCGCCTGTGTTTCGAGCATAAACACGTTGGTGAAGCGCTGTGTGATGAGTGCGCCCAGTCGCACCGATGCAGAAGCACTGGTGCGCAAACTATCGACGGGAACCTGCAGCTTCGAGTAAAATCCTGCGTATAGTTTATTCGCTGTAGCATAATCGTTGAGTTGAATGTTCTCAATCTGCGCAATACCCGCAAACAACCGGAGCGTGAGCACCAGTGTAATAAACATCTCCCTTCTCATACAACTAGAATTTTCGGATTATGACAGCCCCCACGATGACCAACAGCACTCCGACCATACGTTGCCAAGTCATCGGATGCGGTTGTGCAACGAGAATATTGAAATGCTCGAGTACCACAGAAAAAAGCATCTGACCGGCCACAATGAGGCCAAAGGTGAGCCCCGGCCCGAGGTGAGGAAAAGCCAAAATCACTACCGTTACGTAAAACGCGCCAAGCATCCCCCCTATCCAGGCATAGGCAGGAGCAGCTCTGAGTCCGCTCCAGGATATCGCTTGTTTGCTGAGCAAAACATAAACAAGCATAGCCGCAGCACCTACCAGGAAAGAAATGAATACTGCGTGCAGTGGACTTTCAGCCGCTTTGCCCAGCTTAGCGTTGACACCGGCCTGTATCGGTAAAAAGGAACCGGCAAGAAAAGCGAGTATAATCCATACGATTTTATCCATAAAAATTCGAATCTGTGGTGATATTTAGTTGACACAAAGCACTGTGCTAAACCGCTTGCAAGATAGGAGTATTGGCAATGGTCTAACCTTCAACTTGACACATAAAACGACCAATGATGGCCGCGACTTAAGGCTGTCATCGCTCCCCAAGCGATGTTCGTTTCTTCCTACCGAAACGATATCCCAAAAAAGCCATTGGGAAATATGCAAGACCAAGATCCATAATGTTGAACCACATCGGACTTGGCAGTACGGTCACCATATATACACCTCCCATAAAGAATAGAGCGCTGATGTTTAGGGCCCACTGCAATTGTCTTGAAGCCGCAAAACGCGCGATAATCAAAGCGCTAATGAGCGTGCCCAAAGCATGGGCAAGGAATGGAAACACAAAATGCTTCGGCTCCATCACCGCCATTCCAGCAGCTAGGCCTTCTTCCGTGGTGAAATCATATCCTGGCGGCGGCGGGAATACACTGCCCCCGAGTTGAACCAAAAGACCATTGGCCATGGCCCCGATGAAGAGAGCAACGATGGCAACAAGAAGATTTTTGAGGATAGGATTCATGGGCGCGAAGATAGTATGGGGACTGGGGAGTGGGGACTTCTCATCTGTTTCTGTTTCTTCTACTTCTATCAACCTTTAGAATTTGCCGAAACTTTAGGAGAATGGAGAATGGACCATGTTGGGGCTCTATTCTAGGTCACGTGCAACACGTTGATTCTCGCGCAGTCGGTTATCCTATCGCTGAATTATCATCGAGTGCTTCGAATTCATGAAGTACTTCCATCGATGATTCTTGGCATAACGCAGCCTCACGAGCCAGTTGCGACATGATTATGTAGCGTCGGTTGCTCGTATTATTGGGTAGATTATTCATATCTAATAGCGGGGTTCGTTGTGATGCAACGAAAGCACATGTATAATAAAAAAAACAAACCTATTTGGAATAAATGATCTCTTCAATGTGTTTATCCACGAAAGGAAATTAGCATCCAAAAGGCATAGTACTCCAATATGCAATGGAGCACCTCCTCCCCTACTTTTGCTGGCCTTCAATCCCAAACGCAGAATGACTTCCAAGATCCACCACTCACCCTTCAACATTGCTGTGCTGGCGGCTGGCTTGGGGTTTTTCATTGATACGTTCGACATCTTTCTGTTCAATGTATATCGCGTTTCATCGCTGAAAGAACTCGGGTTGAGTGGCGAAGCCTTAACACGCGC
>CANHPZ010000217.1 GCA_947462725.1 Flavobacteriales bacterium | reverse complement strand
TCTTTCCAGGAATTGATTACCGATCGCCGCACCTATCCTTGGAATGGTCACTATGTGCGTAACGATGACAATGCAGGTCGTTTCTTCGGTACTATCCGTGCCAACTTCGTGCGTGGATCAGGTGACTACATGGGGGTTGCCGGATACCTCAACGATAACGCGGATATCACTGCACCGGTTTATGCTTACCCACCAAACGATTACGGTTTGTACAACATGTCGGGTAACGTATCAGAATGGGTAATGGACGTGTATCGCCCACTTTCTCCAGAGGATAAGAGTGAATTCCGTCCGTTCCGTGGTAACGTGTATAAGACACGCGTTTTGAACAGCGACGGAAGTTTTGCTGATAAGCATGACAAGAACATTTATGATGTTGACGGTGTAGCTTATTTCTTAAAGAACTATCAAGAACAAGCCGGAGCTCGTCTGATGCAAACTTCACTTACACTTATCGATCAATGCAACCAGAAAGTGGCTGCAGCTGCTGAAAAGCTGAAAGAGCGTAAGGAAGACGAGGCGCAGGATGTGATGCAGGAGGCTATGGATTTGGTAACCGATTCTGAAGATCTTATCGCAGCCGACTTGCGCGATGGTATGTCGGATTACATTGTGAGTGCTCCCGGTGAGGTGAAGCGTCGCAATGTTACCGTTGAGGAAAACATCGACCGCCGCAATTACCGCAAGGCTGATTATATCGACTACCGCGATGGTGATTTCAATAGTAGTATCTACTATGCAAATGCCGATATGGAACAAGATAAAAACCGTATGTATGAATGGGGTGTAACCACGCTCGTAAATGATCGTGCGCGTGTTTACAAAGGCGGTAATTGGAGAGATCGTGCTTATTACACAATCCCGGGTACACGTCGCTTCCTCGATGAGCGTCGCTCGAAGTCGACACTCGGCTTCCGTTGCGCTATGGATCGTTTGGGAAGTCCAACCGGTATCTCAGGACAAGATTAAGAACTCGTTTGTTCAAACTTATTCTAAGAACCCCGATCAGCAATGGTCGGGGTTTTTACTTTTAGACCATGATGGAAATGATTTTTGAGCAATTTCTGCGTGTGCGCGCTGTCACTACCGACACGCGAAAGATCAACCCGGGCGACATTTTTTTCGCTTTGAAGGGAGGCAATTTCAACGGAAATACATTCGCATCCAAGGCGCTGGAAATGGGCGCTTCCATGGTGGTCATTGATGAACCGCAGGTGCCACATGACGCGCGCATGGTGCTTGTTGATGATGTGCTTAGTGCCTTGCAGCAAGTGTCGAAAATGTATCGCGACAGTTTGAAAATTCCTTTCTTAGCCATCACCGGAAGCAACGGTAAAACAACTACGAAGGAACTCGTACGCGATGTGCTTGCGCAGCGATATCGTGTGAGTGCTACGATAGGCAATTTGAACAATCACATTGGTGTGCCGCTAACCTTGCTGGCGATACCTGCGGATTGCGAATTGGCCATCATTGAAATGGGAGCCAATCACCAAGGTGAAATTCGCAGCTACTGCGAATATGCAAAGCCTACGCATGCGTTGATTACCAACATGGGTAAAGCGCATTTGGAAGGATTTGGCGGTGAAGAAGGTGTCGTGAAAGGCAAGAAGGAATTGTTCGATTATACGCATGCGCATGACGGCGTAATTTTCGTGAATACCGATTTAGAAAAGTTGAAGCGTGCTTCAGATGGCATGCGCATTACGCCTTATTCAAGCAACACGATGGAATGCGTGTCCGAAAGTCCTACGCTTGTTTATGCGCATGTGTATGCCGGAATTCGTACCGAATACACCACACAATTGGCCGGCGCTTATAATCTCTACAACATTGCATCGGCGATTGCTGTGGGCGAACATTTTGGTGTTTCCAATGAACAGATTCATGCTGCTATATGTGCTTATACGCCCGAGAACAATCGCTCACAGATCAAGCGCACAGAACGCAACACCCTCATCATGGATGCCTACAACGCCAACCCGACAAGTTTGGAGTTTGCCTTGGATGCGTTGAGCAAGCAATCGGCAGCACAGAAATATTTTGTGATTGGTGACATGCTCGAGCTAGGTGAAATGGGTCCGGCGGAGCATCGTCACATCATTGAAGTGGCTAAGCGTTTGGGATTGCATGGTGTGTTGGTAGGGCCCATTTTCAAATCGATTTGGAAGGAAGGTGATTATGATGTTTTTGAAAATAACATGGCTGCCAAGGCCCACCTGGAAACACTCACTATGCGCGATCATGTGGTGTTGATTAAGGGTTCGCGCGGAATTAAACTCGAAGAAGTGGTAAGCGCGCTGTGACGCGGTAATTTTGCAATCGACTATGAGTAAGAAAAATTTCATTGAAGAATTGAAGTGGCGCGGCATGTTGCACGATGTGATGCCCGGCACAGAAGACGAATTACAGAAGGGCATGGTGCGAGGCTACATCGGCTTCGATCCAACGGCCGATTCACTCGGTGTGGGTAATCTCGTGCAGATCATGACGCTGTTGCACTTTCAGCAATGCGGCCACAAGCCGATGGCATTGATAGGCGGGGCCACCGGAATGGTGGGCGACCCTAGCGGTAAGAGCGCTGAACGCAATTTGCTGGATGAAGAAACACTGCGTTACAACCAAGCGTGTCAGCAAGGGCAGATTGAGAAATTTCTCGATTTCAACTGTGGAGAGAACTCTGCTGCAATGGTCAACAACTACGACTGGTTCAAGTCGTTTGGCTTTTTAGAATTTATCCGCGATGTCGGCAAGCACATCAGCGTGAATTATATGATGGCGAAGGATTCGGTGAAGAGCCGATTGGAAACGGGCATGTCGTTTACTGAATTCAGTTACCAATTGGTGCAGGGCTACGACTTCTATTATTTGTGGAAGAACAGTGGCGTGATGCTGCAGATGGGCGGAAGCGACCAGTGGGGCAACATCGTAACCGGTACGGAGCTCATTCGCCGCAAGGATGGTGGACAAGCGTTTGCGCTTACTACGCCGCTCATCAAGAAGGCTGATGGAACCAAGTTCGGCAAGACGGAAAGCGGCAATATTTGGTTGGATGCCAAGCGCACATCTCCTTACAAGTTTTATCAGTTTTGGTTGAATGCGAGTGATGCCGATGTATCGACCTACATCCGCATTTTCACCTTGATGACACGCGAAGAGATAGAAGCTTTGGAGGCCGAGCAGCAGCAGGATCCTAGCAAGCGCCCGATGCAGAAATCCCTGGCCAAGGACATCACGTGTCGTGTGCATTCGGAGGCCGATTACGAAGCCGCTGTTGCAGCATCTGAGATATTGTTTGGCAAGAGCACCGATGAAGATTTGCGCAAGCTGAGCAGCGAAACATTGATGGAAATTTTCGAAGGCGTGCCGCAGGGAAATATTGGTGGTGATGAATTGGCGGCCGGTGTTTCTATCGTTGACGCTATGGTGAAAAGCGGCTTCATGAAATCCAATGGCGAAGCACGTCGCGCACTGCAAGAAGGCAGCATCAGCGTGAACAAAGTAAAATCGGATGCCGAGCGCATGCTCACACCGGCGGATGTGTTGGCCGGTGGAGTGGTGTTGTTGCAG
>CANHPZ010000216.1 GCA_947462725.1 Flavobacteriales bacterium | reverse complement strand
TGTGTTGCTAAACTTTTTAAAAGCAACAGCAAAGGGCAAGCGAGTATCGGTGACTCCGAAATCCGAATACCTCACCACGCAGGCGGCAGCCGAATGGCTCGGTTGTTCGCGTCCACACTTGGTGAAGCTACTCAATGAAAATGCACTGCCTTGCACATTCGTTGGCAAGCACCGACGTATTGCATGGGATGATTTGCGTGCCTACAAGAAGCAACTAAGAGAGCAACAAAAGAAGCAACTTATGGAACTCATGCAAGCCGATGAAGATGCGGGCCTCTATGAATGAGAATAAATTGCCTCGTGCATTTCTCGATACCAATGTTCTTTATCCCCTTGTAATTCGTGACATACTGCTTTGGTTCGCGTATGAAGAATTGTTTGTTCCCTTCTGGAGCAAACATGTACTCATGGAGTGGAGCCGAGTCATGCAAAGAAATGGTTTGACGCAAACAGAATCCCAAAGAAGAATGCACATGATTCAGGACGCATTTCCCTTTGCAATGGTTCGGGGGTATGAATCTTTGATTGAGCAACTTCATTTGCCGGATGAAGATGATAGGCATGTACTCGCAGCTGCCATTCGAGTTGGTGCAGATTTCATTGTTACTCAGAATCTGAAGGATTTTCCAAAGTCTGCGCTTTCCTCTTTCGGTATTGCAGCTATGAATGCGGATTCTTTTCTTGCTAATCTTATTCGGAACAACCCCAAAAATGCCCTCCGCGCGTTCAAGCAATTGGTCAAGCAAAGAAAACGACCGATTCAATTATCACAGGAAGTAATACAATCGCTGAGAAATCAGGGGTTAAAGCAAACCGCTGAATTGCTTCATGAGATGATATCTCGCCATCAATAATTGGCTGTTGGATATAATGCGAATTAAGGGATTGCCTCATACTCCATTAGTCACGCGGCAGTAATCACGCGTCACTAGTCATTATAAGAAACCCAGCTCCAGCTGCGCTTCCTCGCTCATCATGCTTTTGTCCCAAGCGGGATCCCACGTGATTTCTACTTTGCAGGATGCAACGCCTTCCACAGAAGTCACTTTTTGCTCTACTTCCGGGGGAAGTGTTTCAGCTACCGGGCAAGAAGGTGAGGTGAGGGTCATCATGATGGTAATGGCTGCTGCATCATCGATGCCGATGTTATAAATCAAACCGAGCTCATAGATGTCGACAGGTATTTCCGGGTCGTAAATAGTCTTCAGCATCGTGATGATCTTTCCCTCTAATTCGTTGCGTTGAGCGATGTCCATGGTGATTGATTCGGTTATGCGTGGTTGGCGCTAAAAGCCAGTCCGTAAATTTTGATTTGTTTAATCATGCTCGCGAGTCCGTTGCTGCGCGTAGGCGAGAGGTGTTCGCTGAGGCCAATGGCTTTTACGAAGTGTAGGTCGGTTGAAGCAATGTCGGCAGGTAATTCGTTGTCGAATACACGCACAACAAGGGCTACCAATCCTTTTGTTATTATAGCGTCGCTATCTGCTGTAAACTGCACACGTCCTGTTTCAATCAGTTGGGCATGCAGCCATACTCTCGACTGACATCCTTTGATCAGGTTGTCATCAGTCTTGTAATCGTTTTCAATTACGGGCAAGTCCTTGCCGAGGTCGATAATGTATTCGTACTTCTGCATCCAGTCGCTAAAAACGCTGAACTCCTCAATGATTTCTTGCTGTTTGCTTTCGATACTCACGACAATAGGTGTATGGCTTTTTTCAAAGCGGTTATGAAGCTTTCAATTTCTTCGAGCGTGTTGTACACAGCAAACGAAGCGCGCACGGTTCCGGGTACTCCATAGAAGTTCCAAAGTGGCTCGGTGCAATGGTGTCCTGTGCGCACCGCCACGCCTTGCTGGTCGAGCAATGTGCCGATGTCGAAAGGATGATGAGACGCCACATTGAAAGACACAACTCCCGCCTTATGCGGAGCTGTGCCGAAAATGCGCACGCCATCTATTTCTAGCAGCAATGCTGTGGCGTGATCAAGCAGTTGTTGCTTATGCGCTGTCACTTCTGACCAAGAAAGCGACTGCACAAAATCGATGGCAATGCCGAGCGCAATCACGCCGGCGATGTGCGGTGTTCCTGCTTCGAATTTGTGCGGCAGTTCGTTGTAGGTTGTTTTTTCGAATGATACGCTCTTAATCATTTCTCCTCCACCGCGCCAGGGCGGCATGGCGTCAAGGAGTTCGCGTTTGCCGTAGAGCACGCCAACGCCGGTAGGTCCATAAAGTTTGTGTGCACTGAAGCAGTAAAAATCGCAATCGAGTGCGTGCACATCCACGGGCATGTGGGTAACGGATTGTGCGCCATCGATGAGCACTTTAGCGCCCGTAGCGTGGGCTTTTGCAATCAGTGTTTCTATCGGGTTGATCGTTCCCAATGCATTCGAAACGTGGTTCACTGCTACGAGTTTCGTGCGCTCGTTGATGAGCGTATCCAGTGATTCAACTTGCCAAGTGCCGTTGTCGTGAATAGGAATCACACGTATCACGGCGCCTTTTTCTTCAGCAAGCATTTGCCACGGAACGATGTTGCTGTGGTGCTCTAGCATCGAGAGGAGTATCTCGTCGCCTGCGCCTATGTTTTGTCTTCCCCAAGTTTGCGCCACCAAATTGATACTATCGGTAGTGCCTGAGGTGAAAATGATTTCGGCTGTTTCTCGGGCATTCAAAAAAGCACGAGTTTTTTCGCGCGTTTGTTCGAAATGCTCAGTAGAAATATTGGCTAAATGATGAGCGCCGCGATGAATGTTGGCGTTGGTTGTTCTGTAATAAGCATCAATGCGCTCTATGACGGCAATTGGCTTTTGTGTGGTGGCCGCATTGTCCAGATATACCAATGGTCTGCCGTGCACCTGCTGTTGCAAGATGGGGAAGAGCGATCGTATGGCGTGTACATCGAGCATCAGGCAAAGAGCAATTCGCGTTGGATAAGTTGATCGGTCACGTAATCACGTATGGCTTCGTTGTCGATTTTGGCAATCACATCACCGATGAAGGCCGATGTGAGTAAGCGGCGTGCATTGTCTTCTCCAAGTCCGCGTGATTTCAAATAGAACAACGCTTCTTCATCGAGCTGACCCGTGGTAGTGCCATGACTACACTTCACATCATCGGCATAGATTTCCAATTCAGGTTTGGTATTCATCTGTGCATCGTCGCTGAGCAAAATGTTGGCGCAACTTTGAAATGCGTTGGTCTTCTGCGCGTCAATCTGCACATATACTTTTCCGTTGAATACACCCGTGCTCTGATCGTTCAATACACCTTTGTAAAGCTCATTGCTGTTGCAGTGCGCAAGTCGATGGTCCACCTTGGTGTGGTTGTCCACGAACTGCTTCCTGCGTGGCATGTAGAATCCGTGCAGGTTGGCTTCGATGTTTTGTCCATCGAGTGCAATGTTGAGTGCATTGCGCACCCAACCACCATCGATTGTAAGTGTGTTGATGGTGAAACGTCCGTTGTTTTCAATGCGAACATTCTCTTCGTTCATCAAAATCTGAGAGTCGCTTTCCAGTTGAATTTTATCCCAATGCACGTGTGCGTTTTCTTGCACTTGCATGTGCAAGGTGCGATTGGTAAAGCTTGATAATTCTCCTTGCGC
>CANHPZ010000215.1 GCA_947462725.1 Flavobacteriales bacterium | reverse complement strand
GAAGTGAAGGAAATTTTCCTCGATCAAAATGAAAAGAGATCAGAGCGCACATACATCGTCGACACGGATGAAGGCGCACGCAAAGAGACTTCGCTCGAGGCACTCGCCAAGCTGAAGCCTGTATTTGATGCGAATGGATCAGTAACTGCCGGTAACTCATCGCAAACATCTGATGGCGCAGCATTCGTGATGATTGTAAGCGAGCGCATGCTCAAGGAACTTGGTGTGCAACCTATCGCGCAATTGAAAAGCTACCACGTAGCCGCACTCGAGCCGCGCATCATGGGTGTTGGCCCTATCTACGCTATTCCGCCTGCCATCGAAAAGGCAGGATTGAAATCGAGTGATATCGATTTATACGAACTCAACGAAGCATTTGCATCGCAATCACTGGCCGTTATCGAAACATTGGGGTTGGATGCTTCACGCGTAAACGTGAATGGTGGTGCAATCGCACTCGGCCATCCGCTAGGTTGCACAGGCGCAAAGCTCACGGTGCAGTTGC
Source organism: Flavobacteriales bacterium (assembly GCA_947462725.1). Taxonomy (GTDB): domain Bacteria; phylum Bacteroidota; class Bacteroidia; order Flavobacteriales_D; family Sanyastnellaceae; genus JAIBBG01. The sequence goes on along the minus strand of CANHPZ010000215.1, from coordinate 3,107 downwards.
TGAATGAAATGCGCCGACGCAACAACAAATACGGCATCGTCACGATGTGCGTAGGAACAGGCCAAGGTGCCGCAGGAGTTTTTGAATTATTGAATTGATAAAAAAATAAAGACCATGTCGAGTCACAACACACTTACCGGAGGCGAGTTTCTGATTAAAGAAACCTCAGCACACGATGTATTCATTCCGGAGGAATTTCAGGAAGAGCAGCTGATGATGAAGCAAACCTGCATCGATTTCGTCAACCAAAACATCGTTCCTCACCTCGATGCCATCGACCATCAAGAGCCCGGCCTCATGGAAAGCATTCTCGATAAAGCCGGCGAACTCGGCTTGCTCAGCATTTCCGTTCCGGAAGAACTGGGCGGCATGGGCATGGATTTCAAAACGTCGATGCTCACCACAGAAATGCTCGGCGCCGGCCATTCCTTCAGTGTTGCCTATGGCGCACACACGGGCATTGGGACGTTGCCTATTCTTTACTACGGCAACGAAGAACAGAAGAAGCGTTTCATTCCCAAACTCGCTACGGGTGAATGGAAAGGCTGCTACTGCCTTACCGAGCCGGGCAGCGGATCGGATGCCAACAGTGGAAAAACGAAAGCAGTGCTCAGCGACGATGGCAAGCATTACATCATCAACGGGCAGAAGATGTGGATTACCAATGGTGGATTTGCGCATGTGCTCACCGTATTCGCAAAAATCGACAACGACGAAAACCTATCGGCCTTCATTCTCACGCGTGATATGGAGGGTATTACCTTCAATCCTGAGGAAAAGAAAATGGGGATCAAGGGATCTTCTACACGACAGATTTTTTTCAATAACGTGAAAGTGCCCGTGGAGAATTTGCTCAGCGAGCGCGGCAACGGATTCAAGATAGCGGTCAACATCCTCAACATTGGTCGAATCAAACTCGGCGGTGGTGTTTTGGGCGGTGCAAAAGAAACACTGAACTACGGCGTACAATATGCCAACGAGCGTCAGCAATTCGGTCGTCCCATCATGAAATACGGCGCCATTCGTCACAAGATTGGTGATATGGCCATTCGCATTTTCGCCCTCGAAAGCGCATTGTACAGAGCCACACAAAACATCGACGACGAAATTCATGCACTTCAAAACGGAGGCCTGGAAAAAGGCAAAGCAGTGTTGAAGGGGATTGCTTCATTCGCTCCCGAATGTGCGATACTGAAAGTTTTCGGTTCCGAAGTGCTTGATTACTGTGCCGATGAGGCTTTGCAGATACACGGAGGCATGGGTTACAGCGCCGAGTCGCGCATTGAGCGCGCTTATCGCGATTCACGCATCAACCGCATCTTTGAAGGCACCAACGAGATCAACCGACTACTCATTGTAGACATGATTTTGAAGAAAGCCATGAAAGGTGAACTCGACTTGATGTCGCCAGCTTCAGCAGTTGCCGCCGAACTCATGTCGATTCCCGATTTCGGCGACGCACCTTCCAACATATTCGAAGCCTGTCACAAATACATCGTGAATTACAAGAAAGCTGTATTGCTTGTGGCCGGTGCGGCAGTTCAAAAACTCATGATGCAACTGGAGAAAGAACAAGAGGTACTCATGCATGTGGCTGATATGATCATCTACACCTACACCGCAGAGTCACTTTTACTTCGCATTGAAAAAATGAAGGAGAAGGGATTGAAGTATGAAGCGCTTCACGATGATATACTGCAAGTCTTCTTCTTTGATGCTGCGGAGCAAATCGCACATGGAGGAAAGGAAGCACTACTTGCCTTTGGCGAAGGTGATGAATTGCGCATGATGTTGATGGGACTTCGACGCTACACGAAAACAGAACCATTCAACGTGAAGGAAGCGCGAAGAAGAGTTGCAGCGAAAGTGATTGAAGACAACCACTACGCGTTCTAATCACCACTTCTCAATAGCACCAAGACCAAAAAGAGCGTAATCGTATTTCACCGGATCTACAGGGTCAAGTCGGCGCAGAACAGCATCGAGCTCCTCTACTGCACGCGCATCATTTTGCTTGCGTGTGAGCATGCCCAATTGCCTGGCCACATTGCCCGAATGCACATCAAGAGGAATGGAAAGATGCGCGGTTGAAATACTTTTCCAAATTCCCAAGTCCACAGCGTTTTTATCCTTGCGCACCATCCAACGCAACAGCATGTTCATGCGTTTAGCACTCGAACCGGACAAAGGATCAGACACATGCTTTTCGCTTCTGGAAGCATGCGGTATGGCAAAGAATCTTTGCTTGAAGGCAGATATGGCTTGCGCTGTACCCGCGTGTTTTGCGATGGCATCGCTGAAGCAATTCTCCAGTGTGTCGTGCTCAGCGTAGATATCCTTCAACGCCTCAACAAAAGTTGCAAAATCATCGGCGTTGAATGTGCGGTGTACAAAGCCGGTGAGCGATTTCAAGTCGCGTTTGGTATGATTGACAACAAAATCATGCGGTGCATCGTCCATCAATTTCATCATACGTGACGCGTTTTTGATGATTGACTTTCTATTACCCCAACTGATTGTTGCTGTAAGAAAAGCTGAAATCTCTATATCCGCGCGAGAGGCGTAGCGATGAGGAATCGACACGGGGTCATCGTCAATAAAAGCGCTTACATTGAAGGAGTGATACTTCGATTCGAGAAAATCACGCAGCTCATCCTCGCTCAAGCCGTTGTAGCGCTTTTTGGCCGCCATCAGTCGTCGTGACCCATGAGCACATACTGCACAATATTGGCTCCCATCTTCAGCGCCTTGGTGCGCGCCTCATCCGAATCTTTGTGCACTTCGAAATCTTCCCAACCGTCGCCGAGGTCACATTCGTAATCATAGAAGCACACCAAGCGACCTTCCCACATCAAACCGAACCCTTGCGGCGCTTTCTTATCGTGCTCATGAATCTTGGGCAATCCATTAGGGAAATCATACGTCTGATGATAGATCGGGTGACTGAAGGGCAACTCAATCAAGTCGAGTTCAGGGAAGACCTTCTTCAATTCCTTACGCACAAATTTGTCCATACCAAAGTTGTCGGAGATGTGCAAAAACCCGCCGCCGAGCAAGTAATTGCGAAGATTGCTTGCGTCCGAAGCACTGAACACAACATTCCCGTG
>CANHPZ010000214.1 GCA_947462725.1 Flavobacteriales bacterium | reverse complement strand
GGATGTGAAGCAAGGCGCCTTCGTATTGCCTTTGCGTTGAGTTATAAACACAAAAGAGCCGCTCGAAAGCGGCTCTTTGTATAGATCGTAATGGTAGCGTGATTATTCAGCAACCACTTCAAATTTCACCACAGCTGTAACTTCTTTGTGAAGTTTCACTTTGGCTTCGTAAGCGCCAAGCATCTTGATGTTGTCGTCAGACAAGCTGATGCTCTTGCGATCGATGTTGAAGCCGGCTTTGCCGAGAGCTTCAGAAAGTTGAATGGTGTTAACAGAACCGAAGATCTTACCGGTTTCAGAAGCCTTGGTGCCGATTTTCACTTCGAGAGCGCCCAATTTATCAGCTGTAGTTTGCGCTTCAGCCAAAATTTTGGTCTCTTTGTGTGCACGTTGCTTCAGGTTTTCGGCAAGCATTTTCTTGCTGCTGTCAGTTGCTGCAATAGCGTATCCACGTGGGATGAGGAAATTGCGAGCATAGCCGGGCTTTACTACAACGATTTCGTCTTTAGCGCCCAACTTTTCGATGTTTGATTTCAGAATTACTTCCATGATAATTTCCCTCCGTGTGATTATTTCAACATATCTGCTACGTAAGGCATGAGGGCCAAGTGACGGGCCTTCTTAACTGCCTGAGCTACTTTGCGCTGATACTTCAAAGAAGTACCGGTGATGCGGCGTGGCAGGAGTTTACCTTGTTCATTGCACAGCTTCAACAAGAAGTCTGCGTCTTTATAATCGATATACTTAATACCGTGCTTTTTGAAGCGGCAGTATTTCTCTTGCTTGGTCTCGATATCGATCGGATTCAGATAACGAATTTCGTCAGCCATTTTTTTCTGTTTTTGCGGGTTAATGAAGATTAAGCTTCGGCTTTGGTTTCTTTCTTTTCCTTAGCCTTGTTGCGACGGCTCTCTGCGTACTGCGTGTGGAACTTGTCCATGGCAGTCGTGAGGAAGCGCAAAACGCGCTCATCGCGACGGAATTCGGTTTCGAATGGGGTGATAATTTCACCTGGTGCTTCGAACTCCATCAAATAGTAGAAGCCAGTCGTTTTCTTCTGGATAGGGTAAGCCAATTTTCTCAAGCCCCAATTTTCTTCGTGCTTGATAGTAGCGCCCTTGCCCTTCAAAAACTTCTTGAACTTATCTACTGTTTCCGCTGCCTGCTCTTCAGACAGCACGGGAGTCAAAATGAAAACAGTTTCGTAACGGTTCATTGATTTTGAATTATTTAATTAAAAATTTTAGGAGCGCGAAAATACAACGGAAATTCGATTATGCAAGGAAAAAGGTTGAAAGTTGAAAGTTGGAGGTTGAAAGTTCGGGCGAAGTCAGATCCTTTGTCCAGCGTCAGTATTTCATCACTCGCGCAGTTTTCCAAACATTCCCATAGCGGGCTTGAACAGCATATATACCTGCGGGAAGGTGCTCCAACGCTAGTCGCTCTGTCTTAACTGTTTTCTCGAAAATCAATTTTCCGGAGAAATCGATCAGTCGAATGGCATCAGGCGCTGTGGCAAAATGCAACACATCGGTTATCGGGTTGGGCCAAACATTCAAGGGTACTTGTTCCTCATTTTCCACACTATACCAGATGCAATCGATCCCCAGCACCGCATCGCTGTTGTGGGAAATGCCGGGATCGGAATAGAGCTGCAACTCCACGGGGCCATCACCTCCACTGATGTATTCCGCCACAATAGTGATGCTATCAGCGTGTAATTGCCACCACGTTTGCGGGGTTACGTTCAGGTAGATACAGTCAATGAACTCATCCACGCACTCCAACCATTCGAAATTTTCGTTCGAAGTGAGCGTAATCCCGGAATAGTTGAATACATCGATCAAGGCATTTGTAGCCTGAACACGGAGCGTATCATAAACACCTGTAGAATCGCCATAGGATGTTATTTGGAACTTGATTGTATTGTTGGTGCAAAGCACGTCGGCCCAAATGCAGCTGTCTGCAATGCACGTCGGGCTTTCTACATGCAGACATATTTCCCGAATGCCGGGATAGAGCAGCACGTTGGTCGATGCACCATCCGCTATGAACGCCCCATCGGTATACCACGAGTAGGTTGCGTTGGTGTCAGTCATTGCAGCATCAAGCTGCAGGTGCATGCGTTCGCTGTTGTCGATGCTGAATGCTGCCGTGCAAAGCGTGTCTTGAGCGTTCATGAATGAAGCGATGAACAGCAGCGTTAGAGCGTAGAATATTCTCATGAATTCAATACCTTGGGTTGCAAAAATACCCTACGCCCTCGACTTCGCTCGGGCACCGTTAATTCTGCTGAGCGCATGGCCTCGGCTTCGCTCGGCCGACGCGAGCGCCCGCCGAGCGAAGCCGAGGTGCTCATCATATGCGAAGTGCTCGGTCCCCGAGCGAAGTCGAGGGTAGCAGGGCAGGAGTGGCTGATCGGGGTAGCCATGCCCGTACTTAGTACTTTGTAATTCGTACTTCCCCAAATTCGTAATCCATAATCTGTCATCTGTAATCCGTAATCTGTAATTATTTTCGCCCCATGCGTCTCCTCCTCACCACCCTCGCACTGCTTATCAGCGCCCTGCTTACCGCACAAGCCCCCGCGCTCATTCCTTACCAAGCCATTGCGCGCAATGGATCCGGGCAACCGCTGATGAATGCAGCCATCAACGCACGCTTCACCATTCACAATGAATCTGCAAGTGGTGCTGCTGTATGGCAGGAAATTCAAACGGTCAATACCAACAGTTTTGGTTTGTTCAACGCTCAGCTTGGAAGCGCTGTGCCGCTCACTTCGGTGGACTGGGCCAACGGAGCGAAGTACATGCAAGTGGAGTTGGATTTAGGCAACGGCTTTATTGAAATCGGTACACAACAAATGATGAGTGTGCCATATGCATTGTATGCGGGAAATGTGCGGTTGAATGTAAGTCCTGCCGGCGATACGCTTTTTATAGGCGATGGAAGCTTTGTTATTATTCCGGGGCTCAGCGCAGCCAATTGATATACGACGGGAACTGCGTTGCATACTTGCGGTACGGCGAATGTGCACAACCCCGACCGCATTTATGGCACTATGACCGATCAAGAAGGCCATGCGTACAAGACCATCGCTATTGGCTCGCAAGTTTGGATGGCAGAAAATCTCCAAACGAGCACATACCGTAATGGCGATACCATAGCAACGAATATGACCAATACAGAATGGCAAAACACTACTATCGGTGCGTGGGCTTATTACGGGAATAGTGCAGTCAATGTTTGTCCAAACGGTAAGTTGTACAATTGGTATGCATGTGTAGATGCCCGACAACTCTGCCCTTCCGGTTGGCATATGCCTTCCGATGGGGAGTGGACTCTTTTGATAGACTATCTTGGCGGTATTAGCGTCGCAGGTGGAAAATTGAAAACGGTAGGTACCTATGATACGAGTACCGGCTTATGGTTTTCACCAAATGAGGGAGGCGACAACAGCAGCGGATTTTCCGGTGTGCCGGGAGGAGCGCGTGCTTCCATTGGACAATACAATGGATTGACGCAATTCGGAAGCTGGTGGACCAGTTCACCGAGTACTTCAATTAACGCCTGGCGTCGATCGTTGGATTATTTTCTATTGGCTGCCGGCCGAACCGATCGGAACAAGAACACCGGGTTATCGGTACGGTG
>CANHPZ010000213.1 GCA_947462725.1 Flavobacteriales bacterium | reverse complement strand
TTGACCTCGCTCTTAATTGATAAAGCAGCACCACCGCGAGTATCGCCATCGAGCTTTGTCAATACAACGCCATCAAAGTCGAGGCGTTCGTTGAATGCGCGAGCAGTGTTCACAGCATCCTGACCGGTCATTGAGTCAACCACAAACAGAATTTCGCTCGGCTTAATGGCTTGCTTCACTTCGAAAATCTCGGCCATCATCTGCTCGTCTACAGCCAAGCGACCGGCCGTATCCACAATCATAACATTGAAGCCATTCTGCTTGGCATAGTTCAATGCATTTGTTGCGATAGAAACCGCATTTTTATTTTCTCTTTCGGAGAATACTTCAACGCCAATGCTTTCGCCGACCACATGCAGCTGGTCTATCGCCGCAGGACGATAAATATCACAAGCCACCAACAGTGGCTTTTTACCTTTTTTAGTTTTGAGATAACTTGCAAGCTTACCTGAGAAAGTAGTCTTACCCGAGCCCTGCAAACCACTCATCAAGATGATGCCCGGGTTTCCTTGGTAGTTGATATCGCTAGCCTCACCGCCCATGAGTTCCTTCAACTCATCGTGGGTAATCTTCACTAACAATTCACCAGGCTTAACAGCGGTAAGCACTTGCTGACCAAGTGCCTTTTCCTTAACGCGCTCGGTAAAATCCTTAGCGGTTTTATAGTTCACGTCGGCATCTAAAAGCGCTCTGCGCACTTCCTTCAGCGTTTCCGCAACATTGATCTCAGTTATTTTTCCTTCGCCCTTGAGTACTTTAAACGCCCGGTCGAATTTTTCGGTTAGATTTTCAAACATGATTGGCTCTCAAAATGAGCCGCGAAGATACACTCCCAAAGGGTAATTTGTAAACTGTAATCCGTAATCAGATGCTTATTTCCCGAGCACAAACATCACGGGGATTTTATTGAGATCGGGCTTACGGATAGACCATTCCGTTACAGTTTTCGTATTGATGCGCTCGTTGTCGCACGTTATATTCGAGGCAATGCACAGCTTCGTATCCATTCGGCAGTGCTGAAGTACATCTTCCAGCACTTGATTGTTGCGGTAGGGCGCGTCCATAAATATCTGCGTGATTCCAGAAAGCGCAAGCTGTTCAAGCTGGCGGATTTTTCGGCTGCGTTCGCTGCGTTCTCTTGGTAAATAACCATTAAACGTAAACTGTTGACCATTGAACCCGCTAGCCATTAATGCGAGCAAAATAGATGAGGGGCCAACCAATGGCACTACTTTGATTCCTTGCTCATGTGCTAATGAAACCACGGTGCTACCGGGGTCTGCCACACATGGTACGCCAGCTTCGCTTACTATTCCTACATTTTTTCCTTGGAGCAAGGGTTCAATCAGGCTTTGCAAATCTTGATTTTTGGTGTGTTCATTAAGGGAATGAAATTCGAGCTCATCCAATGGCCGACTAACACCGAGCTGTCGCAACAAGCGCCGTGCGCTTTTAAATTCCTCAACAATATAAACTTCCAATTGGCTTACTGTGCTTGTAAGAAATGCAGTGCCATACTTATCTGCGCCGCTGCCTAACGTATTTGGAATCAAATAAAGAATGCCTTTGGTATTTGCCATATTCTGCAATCTTACAAAACAAAGAGGGCCGCGACATGCGGCCCATCAATTAATTCGGGAAATAGAAGAAAATTCTCCTAAGATTTATTTTCCTCACCTCCTAAATCATCAAAATCGATATCAGATGAATTGCTCATATGATCAGGCATTTGTTCATCTGCGAATTCTCGGGTCGTTTTGCGATTGCTATCGGCTGAACGAAATTCTCCATTACCCTGAAGTCCTCGGATATGATCAATTGCGCTCTGAAGTCCGTCGGCGAATCCGTCAAAGTCTTCCTTATATAAAAAAATCTTATGTTTTTCATAATGCACAGGACCATCATTTTCATGTCCAACCCGCTTGCTTTCAGTGATGGTCATGAACAAGTCGTTTCCACGAGTTGCTTTGACATCGAAGAAGTATGTTCGTTTTCCTGCTCGGACGGATGTTGAAAACACATCCTCTTTGTAGCCGTCATTCATGATTCTTTACGATTTTTCGATTCTAGTGTTGAGTCTCGGAAGCCAAATATATAATCTCTATACGTTTATACAAACTTTATTTCATGAAATAATAGAAAACACGACATTCCGAGTGAATTATCGATTGAGCAGAATAGACCCCGTAAATTCATGTGCTTGAAACACCAAATCCTTCATGGTTACGCGGTAGTTATAAACGCCATTCGGCACGTAGTATGTGCCTTCCTTGACCTGTCCGGCCCATGGGCGGTTGACATCCGTTGTAGTATAGATTAAGTCACCCCATCGGTTAAAAACCTCGAGCTTAAATGATGTCATGCCTGTCATAACTGGAATCCAATAATCATTGATGCCGTCGTCGTTCGGAGTAAATCCGGTTGGTGCGTAAAAAGTGTGACCACTAATTACGACTTCGCCCGTCGTGCTGGATGTGCAGCCTTGCGGACTTGTTACATAATGTATGATGGTTTGAACGCCGGATTCCTGCCAATTGTATTCTACATCACATCCATCCGCTTGCCCACCATCGCTCATGAAATACGTACAATTGCCTTCTTGATAAAGTCCGACAATCTGACAAACAGCATTAGCGATATCCATGACTTGCGGTTCAATGGTGAAGCTTGGATCCGGATTGGGATAAATCGTAACTGCATTGGGGAAGGTAAGTGTAAGACTATCATAGCATCCCTGGTTGGTAAATGCGGTAACAGTAATGGCATAAACCCCCGGCAAATCATAGGCATGATTTGTCGTTCCTTGCGATGAAGATTCGCCATTTCCAAAATCCCACAGGTAATACACAGGAACGATAGACTCAGTAACTGCTGTTACCTGAGCCACGTGACCGGGGCAACCGCTAGTAGCTTCCACTCCGAAATCCGGCAAGATATGCTGAGTCACTGCAACCGAATCGGTGTACGAAACTGAGCAGTTATTTTCGGTAATCGTCAATGATACAGGATGAACTTCAGCAGAATCAAATGAAATCCCTGATGGTTGCGAGGAATAACTGCTGGAGACAGATGCCGACGCCCCAAACGTCCAAGAATACTGAGGATTCAAAGTCAATGCTCCTTCGGCTACAAAGGAGAAACTATTATTTTCTAAACATTGTGCGTCAGGACGTTCAAAAAAAGTTTCGGGCAGCAGGGAAACTTCAAAGTCAGCAGAGGCCGTATCGTTGCAAGCTTGATTCGCTGTGGCAACAAGTTCTACGGTGTATGTTCCGCTTTGACTATAAACGAAGCTGGGCGAATTGATATTGGAGAGATCAGCCACTCCATTTCCCCCAAAATCCCAGGTTTGGGTTGCTGCATTGAGCGAATTCGCAGTAAACGAGTATTCCAAACCTTGGCAAAACACATTTTGAGGCGCGATAGAGGCAATAGGGTCCGGCTGATTGGTTATGGTTTGCGTATCAGTGCCCACACAACCATTTTCTGAAACTTGAACGGTAACAACCCATTGCGCGGCATTAGCTGGCAGAGCCACATTTGGTGGACTATTGCTCACTGAGGTTAGAGGTGTTGCGCCGGTGCCGAAATTCCACAACACATTAGCTGCTGTAGAGTACGAGCCGGTAACTTCAAAATCATAGGTGTCTTGCATATTTATGCAAGCATACGTATTCGTAGTCGTCGGTGTGATTGTAGGAACAACAGGAGGAAAAACCGTATAATCATGAACGGCCTGGTCTTCACAAGGCCACCCTGGATTGGTGGTCAGTACGATTTG
>CANHPZ010000212.1 GCA_947462725.1 Flavobacteriales bacterium | reverse complement strand
TGACCCTTTGCTCGCCGCTAAAACGTTGATGCAGTCGGTCGACTCTTCAAAGGTTCTTGAAGTACAAGAGTTGAGCGCTGAGTATACGCATCTTCTTTCTCATCGGCGAATACATGCCTATTTCATCCAGGTGAAATGCAGTAGTGCCTTTTCTCCACCTGTGTTTTGTTCCTGGGTGCCTTCAGCGTCGTTGCATGCATTGGGCGTTTCTCGACTTGTTGATAGATATCTGCAACATCGTGAGTCAAGCAGGGGAGAGATGGAATAATTTTGCTATAATTCATTCCTATATGGAATTGGACTAGGGTCGGAGGCCAACGTAGGTTTGCACCGTTAACTTTTTATTCACCCTAAATTTTAAACTCATGGCAAGCGTTAACAAAGTCATCTTACTCGGACACCTCGGTCGTGATCCTGAGACCAAAAATTTCGACAACGGCGGAAGCGTATGCTCGTTTTCCCTGGCTACAACTGAGAGCTATTGGGATAAGGAGAAGTCGCAACGCGTCGAATTGCCTACCGAATGGCACAATGTGCGAATTACCCGCGCCGGTTTAATTAAAATCGCTCAGCAGTATCTGCACAAAGGAAGTCAGGTGTATATCGAAGGTAGCCTGCGCACGCGTCAATACCAATCTAAAGAAGGCGACACCAAGTATTTTACCGAGGTTGTCGTGAATGATTTGGTTTTGACAGGTGGACGCGGAACAGGCGAAGCCCAACCGTCATCTACTGCTGTTGAACAGCAGGCTCCGGTGCCTGCAACTGTTGGCGATGATGATTTGCCATTTTAAGTTGAACCAATAACAAACACTTGGAGTCAACATTCCTTTTTGCGCATTGCGCAACCGTATTCTTGAGTATTCTGAGCAGCACGGGGCCCTTGGTTCTCGTGCTGCTTCTTTTATTGTGCAGCGCGTTAATCTCGAGCAGCGAGGTAGCGATGTTCTCGCTAACGCCTTCACAAAAGGCAGATCTGTATGAGTCTAAAGGATCAAGCGATCAGCGCATTTTATCTTTGCTGGAAACGCCCGACCGTGAGAATGGCCCTAAACGCTTGCTCGCAACGATTCTTATAGCCAACAATGCTGTCAATATTGCAATCGTACTTATTTCCTCGCAACTCACCGCGCAGCTTTTCGCTACGGGAGCCGTTCCTGAATGGATGCAAACGCTGGTGGACGTGGTGGCCATCACGTTTGTGATTGTGCTGTTTGGTGAAGTAATTCCCAAGGTCTATGCTACAGGAAATAATTTGCAGGTCGCTCGATTTATGTCATTTCCATTGATGTTCATTCGCCGCTTGTGCAGTCCACTCACGTGGTTCCTCATGAAGTCATCCTCTTTGCTTGAAGGTCGATTGAAGAATAAAGTGCGCAGCAATATTTCTGTGGATGAACTCGGCCATGCGCTGGAGTTGACAGCCGATGATGATCGAACAGAAGAGGAGCATAAGATTCTTGAAGGTATCGTAACGTTTGGCGGAAAGGAAGCCGCGCAGATTATGACGCCACGAACGGATATTGTTTTCCTTTCCATTCACGATTCATTTCAAGTTGTGCTTGAAATTGTTTTGGCCAAGGGCTATTCGCGCATTCCGGTAATTAAGGACTCAACGGATGAGATATCCGGATTTCTGTTTATCAAAGATTTATTGCCCCATATTGATAAGGTAGAATTCGATTGGCAGCAATTGGTGATGCAGCCTTTCTTCGTTCCCGAAAACAAAAAAATTGATGATTTGCTCCAGGAGTTCAAACTGGGTAAAATTCATTTAGCTATTGTCGTTGATGAATATGGTGGCACATCCGGTTTGATTACGCTTGAAGATATTCTTGAAGAAATCGTCGGAGAAATCAAAGATGAATTTGACGAAGAGGATTTACATTATTCCAAACTCGATGACTATACTTATGTGGTTGAGGGAAAGACGCCATTGGTGGATTTGTACAAAATGATAAACATCGACGGAGCTTTATTCGAAGAGCACCGTGGCGATAATAGCACCCTCGCCGGCTTTATGATTGAGCAAGCAGGACGGTTGTTGGATCGTGGTGATTCAATCGATTTTCATGGTTTCACTCTGTTTGTAGAGGCTGCGGACAAGCGAAAAATCAAGCGCATTAAAATCACATTACCCCGATGAGAATCATAAGAGGTAAAAAGGGTTTCTTGTGGCTAGCAGCGTTAGCGTTAGTGATGGTTGTAGTGTTGTGGTTTTTTTCTTCCGATGAAACTGCTATACCTAAGCCGCGCGGCTATTTCCGAATCGGGTTGCCGCAGCAGGAGTATCGCATTTATGAGTCTGAATGCCCCTTGAATGTCGATGTCTCGCAAGCAGCGGAAATTGAATTGTTTCGTGATCGACTATCTCCCGACTCTTGCTGGTTTAATATCTATTACCCAAAACTGAATGCACGTATACATTGCTCGTATATCGATGTGAACGGCAGGCTCAATGCGTTGATAGATGACGCTTATGGATTTGCAGCGAAGCATGAGATGAAGGCATCTGCTTTGCGTCGCACTATGGTGGCAGACTCTTCGCGAAATGTCTATGGGATTGTCTATGATATTGAAGGTGATGCCGCTTCTAATCTGCAATTCTTTCTGACGGATAGTACGGATCACTTTTTACGCGGTGCACTTTACTTTTTCAATGCGCCCAATGCCGATTCTCTGGCGCCGGTTCTCGATTTTGTGCGCGCTGATGTCATGCGCATTACTGAAACACTCAACTGGCGCTGATTTATCGGGCAATCCAACGCACGAATAACACAATCAGGCAAATCAAAAACATCAGAATTGAAATTTTATTGATGCCGTGCATGAAGCGCAGATTCAAATCCACTTTCTCTCTTTTGAAAAGATTGCGCGGATCGAGGTAGTATAGAATTTTCTTTAGAAGCATACTCAAATGTAAGGTGGGATTACTTGCAGATGGCTATCATAGAAATTTCCACTTTGCAACTTTTCGGCAGCACAGAAACTTGCACGGTTTCTCGAGCAGGATAATCTCCCGTAAAGTATGTAGCGTAAATAGCGTTCACCTTCGGAAAGTCATTCATGTCGGCCAGGAAAATTGAGGTCTTCACCACATCGGCAAATGAACATCCTGCGGCCGCAAGCACAGCCTGCATATTGCTCATCACCAAATGAGTTTCGGCATCAATGTCGGCCGGTGTGTAGACTTGCGTCACGGGGTCAATAGCTATTTGCCCGCTCGTGAAGAGCATGTTGCCGGCCTGTACGGCTTGTGAGTATGGCCCAATCGGCGCTGGCGCTTGTGGTGATTCAATGATTTTTTTCATAGGATGAAATGTGTGGGGCGAATGTATTTCATTCCACTTAAAGAAAGTGAAAGCCACGTTTAATGGGGTATACGTACTTATTTTTGGCTCATGTTTATCCGCACATGCATCATGTTTATGGCGCTCGCTGTTTTGGCGAGTTTCGCCCCGGCACCACCTTCTTACAAAGTGGCGGTACTGAAATACAAGGGTGGTGGAGATTACTATTCCAACCCCACGAGTGTGCCGAATCTGGTGGATTTCGTCAACAAAAATCTTTCAACCAACATTGATAAGGAAGTGCCCTACATTGATGTGAGCAGCCCCGAGATTATCAATTATCCTTTTGTGCACATGACCGGGCACGGGAATGTTGTGTTCAGTGCTTCGGACGCAAGCAATCTTCGCAATTACTTGCTCGGCGGCGGGTTTTTGCACATCTCCGACAACTTTGGTATGGACAAATTTGTGCGTAAGGAATTGAAGAAGGTCTTCCCTGAACTCGACTTGAT
>CANHPZ010000211.1 GCA_947462725.1 Flavobacteriales bacterium | reverse complement strand
TTGCGCGCATCGTTCACAGCGTATTTGAAGTCGAGCATTTGGTGCTCGCCCTCTGCAATTCGCTGTGCCAGGTATTTCGGAACTACGATGGTTTCTTTCGCCATGGGGGTAAAACAAAAAAGCCGCCCGTAAAGTTGGGGCGGCTTTTGAATTTTTGAAAACAAACCTGCAGATTTATCGGTATGCGCTGATAATAAGCGGTCGTGTTGTAATTCCTTTGGAAGTAGACATTCGTACATAGTAACAGCCGGAGCTCCAAGAGGGTATTGTAAGCAGGTAGGATGATTGTTTTAGATTGTCAGATATATAAATGACTTTGCCAAGTACATCCATAATCTCGATTTTTTCAATAAGAATCGATGCTGCATTAATTGTTATCAGCGATCCTGCTTGCGTCGGATTGGGGTACATTGTCCACGAATAGGTGTCGTTTTCATTTACACCAACGAGTTGTATATCCAATTCGTCAACGAGGGTTGAATCGTTTGAGAAATTGCCTGCAACATCTGTTGCATTACTTTCAACGATAACGTCAATTCCGAATAGATTGAAATTATTTGCTCCCAACGAAAAGGTTTGTTCGAAGGTTAAGGCGTCCGTCCAGTCTGCAGTGGAAGGAGTTAACTCAGTTGCTTCGGGCATCGTTATAACAGGAGAAATTGAAGCGTTCATTTCTTCGTCGTAGCCAACTGTTACGCTCATGTTGTTCGGTGAGGCAGTAATTAAGTCGGTTGATACGGTGAAGGATGAAATCAAAGGGTTACGCGTGTCTACTGCAAACGGCTGATTGAATACTGACGGTGCATTCATAGGATTGCCATTGCTGTCGTTTGCACCGCTGATTTGCATAATGATGTTGTCCAATTCTACGTTGCTGTCGATTACACTGAAATAAACCATACAGTTGTAATTGTCGAGCCATACAATGCTGTCAAGGGTTAGTGTGTTGGTCGTTGGGTCATCATTCAAGAAACTTATGACAGGAACTTGAGTAGTATCCATGGTGTCGTTGAAGAAGACGGGGATACTAAAAGACCCGCTCAGCGCTTCGCTATCAGATACTACGAAGTCTGGTTCAGGCACGCCAATTCCGGCAATCGGATTGTTGGTGTCTATCGAGAGTGAGGCATTGAGCAAGCATCCTTGAACCCCATTGCCCGCTAAATCGGCGCCATCAAAAAATGCAGTCAAGTTTAAAAGTAATTCGTTGTTGTTGTCGAGTATTTCGTAATTCACGTATGCATGCTGTGCATCAGCCCAACTTGCATTCATGTAACTGAAATTCGCCGTAAAATCGGTATTGGCAATTGCTCCCGTAAAGCTGAAACTTGAAGTGTCGACCGGTTCGTCAAAGGTGAGCTCTACCATCCAGGTGCTGCCAACGTTAGCATCAGTAATGAATGGCTCCGGTGCAGTGGCCATGCATATTGGCGCTTTCAGATCAATGTCGAACGGCTGTGGTGTATAGTTCAATGCGAAGTTCAACGTATCCAAACTGCATGTTCCCGCTACCATCAAATTTGCTGCTTCGAAGCTTTCAACTGAAAAGGAAACTCCGAGTAAAGATCCTGTTCCTTGTTCGGTGCTGTATTCTGCTATGAATAGGCTGTCGTTAGCCCAGTAACTGCTGCCTTGTGTAAGCAAAGCTTCAATGCCAGCGTTTGTTAGCGTAATGATCGGACTAGAGCCGGTATTCATACTTTGATCGAATTGCACGGCTACTGAAAAGTCGAATGCATCACTTGCCGGATTGATTTCATCAACACCAACCGATACCACGTAGGGTGGATTGGCAAACATGTAGCGTTCAGCGTAATCAACTACTTGATTACCTATGATAAGTCCCACTTGACGACCGGGAATGTCATCTTGCGGTGGGTGCAGGCCGCCGAATATGCGCGATATACTACATTGATCTGCCGCATCGCGGTACGTAGCCCATTGCAGGTGCACGGGCTGTGTTGGATAGTGATATGTGTCGGCGAATAATGTGTCCACTACATATTCAAACATGCCGCCTGGGAAGAATGGATCGCCTGTAATCTGTGTGAGGATTTCTGCTGCTGTGCGCGAATAGGTAGAGTGGCCGGAGTAGTAGCCCGCAAATGGAGGTGTTACGAAAGATGCAACTTGATAAGTCCACCAATCAAGGGCCAGCTTCCAGCCATGGCCATCCTCCTGCGTTCCTTGCCATGTGCTATCTGTCGGTGCAAAGCCGTAAGGTCCAAGCCAGGTTTTTATTTTTACTTCATTCAGATCTTGCTGATCAAAATGGAGATTGGGATTGTCGACATCTTCTTGTGTTACCAATTCGATATAGCCCTCAATAAGCGGGAGACCATTTACATGAAAATTGACAGAGTCAGGATAGGTACATTGACCAAATTCGGCCATTGTGCGTATGGCATAAATGGGACGCGTATAATCGTATGCTCCCTTTGCGCTCCAACAAGCTACCGCTGCGTCGTGAATTCCTCCACCAAGTGTAAAGTAGGATTTAACATCCCATTCAAGGTCTGGTATGATAGGATTATTTCCCCCACGCCAACGTCTCTCGGGCAACGCATCTGCAACTTCATTTAGAATTACGAACCAATGCCCGGGAGGGGTTTCCGATTTTGGACCATCGGCCCAATATTGTGCTATTGCACGCGAATAGTCACCCATGGGTACGATTTGTTCCGCATAAGCTGTGTCTGTGAAGGGATTCTCATCGTAACCCGGATCAGGAACTTGGCCTGTGAATAAATTATAGAAGGCGGCATATTCAGTGATTGAGGCAGGAAGATCTTCAGGGCCTTGCTCACCGGGCAATGTAGGGTTGAG
Source organism: Flavobacteriales bacterium (assembly GCA_947462725.1). Classification (GTDB taxonomy): domain Bacteria; phylum Bacteroidota; class Bacteroidia; order Flavobacteriales_D; family Sanyastnellaceae; genus JAIBBG01. Next base: position 1,058 of record CANHPZ010000211.1, on the reverse strand, counting down.
AACATAATTCAAATTGCCAATGTTGTTGGGCGACGTGTCAATCATGCCGGCATTGGGGTTATTGTGAAACCAATGCCACATCAGCGTGGTCAAAAAACCATACTTAAACATGTTGACGTTGGGGCCCAACATTTCGCTGGGCAGGTATTCAGTGCTCTCTAGGTATGGAGGCTCTCCTGGATCTAAATAAATGGGCCAATCAACTCCGTTACGCTCATGGTAGGAGCGTTGGCATGAATCTAAACTGAATGGATGAACCCAACCCCAATCGTGAGAGAGTGCTGGAATTGTTGCGTTGGCGCCACATGGAATATTATTGCCGGCTTGATCGGTGCAGACAGCTAAATCCAGCGATTGCCATTGATTGGGATATATAGCACCTGGATTACCTGGGAAATTGGGATTCATCTCCATGTTTTCCGTATCGTAAATCTGGTTTGAATAGCTGTTCTGCTCATTGGTGCCATCCACAAAACTCCATTCATCGAGCTGTTGTGCAATGAAGATTCCGAGATTGGCCGGGTTCCCATTCTGATAGTTTACTGACCAATAATTAATGTTGTACCCCAATGAAGTCATTACTGAATCGAGCAGTTCATTGATGATTTCTGGATTTAGACCAATAGCCTGCGGCGGATAATTATTTTTTAGGTATGTATACGCGGCATAGCTGATTGCTTCATCTCTGTAAGAGTTGATATTTTCTGCGCTGACTGCAGGTATGCCCTCGTACGGGCATGTGAATACTCCATGCGTTTGTCCAAGCATATAGGGCCGTGCTACTTCATCGTACGCCGCCCAGGCATCGTACATGGCTATTCCCATCCGCTTCAGATGGAGCGCGTGGACAGTTGGGCGCGCCAATGAAAGTCGAATGCATGCGAGCTGAGTTTCATTCCAAACCCGAGCCACCGATTGGGCCTGCACAGACTGATGTATTGACGCAATGATTATGACGCTCATTGCAAGGCGCTGGAAAAAACGCACGTTCATTATGGTGGTTTTAGTTGTTAGTGTACTACGTTGAAGGGGATTGACAGTTCAGCGTGTGATGAATG
>CANHPZ010000210.1 GCA_947462725.1 Flavobacteriales bacterium | reverse complement strand
TTCACACCCAACTTGATTTCAAATTTTGCATTTTCCAGGCTATTGTCAGAAGTTGATGCATACAACCCAAATCGAAACAAGTCTTTACGAATGCGCACAATGCGCTCCACGCCTGCATAAAATTCTGCGTGATGGAAATCTTCATGCGGTATAGAAAGAACCGCTGCACCTATGGCTTCGGTCAACTTCAGGCGAGCGAGTAGTGGAATTTTACTCAACACTAATCCATTGAAATGATGAAAATAATTTGCTCTGAAAAAAGCATTCGCCGTAGAAAGTGTTGGACCCAATAATTGAAATGAACGCATCGGATCAGAAAAGAAAAACACATCACTTCCGCGGAAATAGCGATGCTCGAGAATGCGCAAATTCGTTTTGTTGATGAATGATCCGCCCAGCACCGCCCAATCCACATTACCAAGTCTACCGAGTTCTTTGTTTTGCTTCAAGCCCAATTCGATGTAATCAAAATCGACCTCACTGCCTAGCAATCCCGGTACACCTTTGCGATACACCATTGCCAGTTCGGGATAGACACTGCCCAACAAAATCTTCCTTCCCTTTTTGATGATGTATTTCTGGCGGTGTCGGTACTTCACATCGAGTCGAAATTCGGATTTGATGTAGCGGTCAAATGCTATGGGGGTATTCACATCGCCAAATACCGTTTGCGACCAACGATCGCTTTGCAAATTGACGATGGGTTGTTGATCAGAAAACTCGAAGCTCAACTCCGCAAATAAGCCATTGACAATCTCCATCTTCTGCGCAATACTCCACATTTGAGTACGCACATAATTGCTGCGACTGAAAACAGAACCCAGTGAAGCGTAGCTGTTGACCATGTCATAAAAATCGCCCACACGAATAAACGTGCGCACAAACTTCAGCGGCATATACGTGAGGCCAACTCCCACCCTACCGCGCAAATCACTGTTGCGAAAACCGTAGTCAATTTCCCCATCGGTTTCGAGTTTATATCCATTGGCATATTCCTTTTGGAAAGAACCGCCCAACCGCTGGCGGTATCCACCAATGCCCAGCGGATTGACCTGCATGGTGAGCGGATTGATGTAAAGCGAATAATCCCTGGCTCTATTGCGATATCCAATACCATAGAAAAGAAAATCAGACCAGCGCAGTGCATTGTATGTGGAATCGGCATCCTGGTAATACTCATCGCTGGCGTACAATTTCTGCAAACTGTCGCATGCCTGCGCATAGCGCCTTTCCACATTATCCAACACAACCAAACGATTTTGCTCCCAATAGAGTGAGTCGCGGTCAAACGCCTGCTCATCATATGCTCGGGTTTCATCCGAAAACTTGAAAGGCTCACTAGGCGTTTGGAATTCACGGTTGCTGACATTCAACTTTCCTTCATACGCAGTGCGCCCCTCTTCAATGACGTACTGTATCAACTGACTTTGGGGAATGGCAATTCCATCAGGCAGCACCTCATAGGACTGTGTCATGCGGAAGTCGCTGTAAAACTTGGTGACACGGCCTTTTAAGTTGAGTGTGCATTCACTCACCGACCAATCCGAAGAACGAATGGTCATCGAACCATGGAACAGCGGTTCATTGGGAAAAAGCGGTGTTACCGCTATCACATAGTAGGTGACGGAATCGCGCTTGTAAAGATTTTCCAAATCGTAGCGATAACTCAGCAATGCACCTTCACCGATTGGAGATAGAATTTTCTTTTCGCAAATGGAAGGCACATCCAACAGCCGATGATAGATGCTGTATTCGTTAAATCCCATGTTGCTCTTTAAAACGTAATTATCGTCGTACAACCATTGCTGCGGAATGATATCAGCCTCGCCATAGGTCATACTAACGGAAGCTCCCGCTGAAGATGTGCGGGGCTTATCCTTTGTAAACTCATTGACTGCAACGACACGTTCATGCCATCGATCTGGCTGCACCGTATGCATTTCACTTTGGGATTCGAAGAGCCTATACTGCAACCGCACCAGCGGCTTGTTTTTGGATTTTACTTTATCCTTTTCAGGCAAAGAATCGCTAGGTGCTTTCGTTGTATCAGGCTGAATCGTTTGCACTGAAGTCTGAACATATGAATCGTACTGCAGTATTGAACGGTTGCCATTGAGAAAAGCAGATCGCGCATCGATTGCCTTTCCGACAGCCTCTTTGGCAATATCCCGTCTATTGGCAAAAACAGAAACAGAGGAGAGCTCGCTCACCTTTTCCGGCATGATCAAATTACAATGCAGATTCTTTCCTGCCATAAGGTTGACTATAGTGTCGACATCATCATAACCTATCATATGAGCCAATACCGTGTAGCGGCCCGGAGGCAGATCTATGGAAAATTCCCCCAGCTCATCACACGTTGTCCCCTTCAATTTCCCCGACACCTCATGGGTGAAAGCTATGGCAGCAAAGGCAACAGGAACTCCTTCCGGTGTCACAGCGACGCCAATCAACTTGGCATGCTGAGCAAAACCGGAGAGTCCGAACAGCAGTGAGAATGCTATGAATATAGAGCGTATCAATGAATTTGGGGTGTTCAAAGTTACTCCCAATAGGGCTTCATAGGGATTTGGCAAACAAACCAAAACCAATAGTGAATTCCCTGTTAGCATTTGATACCAAATCTTCGCTGCGTAATCAATATGCGTTTATATTTGGTTCAATAACGGGGTAGTACCACTAGCTGTTCCGTCCTTAACAAATTACCAAATTTTCATTCATGAAAAAACTCTTTACGTTTTGGCTTGCGATTGCAGCAAGTATCGGGCTGATGGCTCAGACAGGTCATCAAGAATCAGGAGTAATTGTAGCTTCTGGCTTTCACATCACTCGCCCATTGAGCGAGATTTTCGCAGAAAACCCAGTTGACGAAGCGATTTACATCAAAAAGGAATCGGAAGATCGTAAGCACCGCAAAGCGACTAAATTCAAATTTGGTCCTGAGGATGGTGCTCAATACGGCAACGACCCTGCGAGCATGCAAACCAAAGGAGGCGATGTTCCTTCATTGGGTGTTAAAGCCAGTTGGGCAGGACAAACCGCTTCAGGTTTCCGTCCTTTCGACCCATCAGGCGCAGTTGGTCCGAACCACTACGTGCAGATGATCAACTCAACCACCTTCAAGATTTACAACAAGTCTACGGGTGCTGTGCAGCTAACCGGTACCTTGGGTAATCTGTGGTCGCCTGCAACTGCCAACAACGGTGACCCAATTGTGATGTACGATAAAGCTGCAGATCGATGGTTTTTGGCTCAGTTCGGTTCAAGCACGGATAAGAAAATCTACATTGCTGTTTCTACCACTCCAGACCCAACAGGTTCATACTACACCTACACGTACGTTTCACCACAGTTTCCGGATTATTTGAAGTTCGGTGTTTGGCAGGATGGTTACTACATGACCTCCAACCAAACTACACAAAAAGTTTTTTGTTTTGAGCGCACAGCGATGTTGGCCGGCACACCCGGTGCTCGCTCGGTATATGTTAACTATACTCCTCCAAAGTCAGGCTTCTTTGTACCACTGCCTGCTTGCGCAGCGGATGGAACTTTGCCTCCTGCTGGCACACCTTGCCCAATTATGTCGTATGAAGACAATGGCTGGGGAACAGGCTTTGTGGACCGTGTAAACATTTACAATATGAGCGTGAACTGGTCGACTACAACTCCCACGGGCACAATTACATTGGCTAGCCAACTGCCTTGTGCTGCCTTCGATGGTAGTTACGACGCTGCCTGGAACGACGTTTCACAACCAGGAACTACTCAAAAGCTCGATGGTATCGGCGGTGCAATGATGTACCGTGCTCAATGGAAAACATGGAGCGGATACAATTCTGTTCTATTGAGCTGGGCTGTAAAAATTAGCACAACACAGCGCAGCAT
>CANHPZ010000209.1 GCA_947462725.1 Flavobacteriales bacterium | reverse complement strand
TACCTGTTGAGAGCGTGCCAATGAGCAACGCCACCATACCGAAGACACCAAAGTACAAGAGCGTGCGAGCAGGATTATCGTTCGACACATATGCAGCAACCATTTGAACGATTACGCAGAGGAAATACCACTTCAATGGCGACACATCATGACCGGCCAATGCGGTGAAGAGCATCACCAAACCAAGGGCAATCAAAGGCACTGCGAACTTGAGAAATTGCTTGGTGCGCGGCTTGAAATCGAAGGCGCCGATTGCACCTGTCCAACGACCAATCATGAGACTTCCCCAGAACATAGCAATGAACGGAGCTGTTTGCGACGATTGGAAACCGCCGAATTCAGGCTGCTTGAGCAACTCAGCAAGGTTTGAACCCATAGCTACTTCCACACCCACATAGATAAATACCGCCAACATTCCCAACACCAATTGCGGATACTGCATAGCACCCCAGCCATTACCATTTTTCTTAGCCAATCTGTTGTTGACCGGAAGCGCAATAGCGATTACCGCGAAAGCAGCAAGCAACCACATCAAGCGTGTTTTCTCAAGTGGCTCTTTCAGCTCCGTGATCATGGTTTGATTGTACTCTATGTTGTTTTGAATTTCGATTGCATCGTATTCAGTGGCGTTTACCAGTTGTGCTTGGTAACCTGAAACCTGTTGCTCGTAATCTGCAATCTGCTTGGCTTCAACTGAACGATAGCTTGAAAAGACAGGAACAAATACAATTACCAAAAGCCCGGTTATAATGAGCATACTTGCCATAGCCTTGCGAGCAGGCTCAGGCTTTTCAAGACTCACACCTGAAGGTACCTTTTTAGAAAACCCAAACAATGCGGCGGCGCCAATGAAGAGCAACCCCACAAATACATATAGATTAATAACCTTATTGAGAGGTAAGCTCATGATTTCAGCATCACTTACAGCGTGGGCGCTTCCAAAAAGAGCCAAAGCCACAACCAAAGGACCGATGGTTGTGCCAAATGAATTAACGCCACCGCCCAGATTCACACGCGTGGCACCGGTGAGCGGATCACCCAATGAAATGGCCAAAGGTTGCGCTGCAGTTTGTTGCAATGAAAAGCCTAGCGCAACGATGAAAAGCCCCAGCAACATTCCAGGGAAACTATTTCCGTTTACCGCCAAAATCATAGCCAAAGCACCAAGCGCCGAAAACAACAATCCGTAGACAATGCTGCGCTTGTATCCCCACTTCCCTACCAGATCGAGACCGGCGAGATTACCATATATAAATAAAGACAGAGCTCCCACATAATACGCCAAGTAAAAGGCGAAGTCGATGAGCTGACTTTGGAATTGATCGAGGTGAAAAAAGTGCTTGCAAAAAGGAATGAATACGTTGTTCCCTGCAGCAATAAAACCCCAGAAGAAAAATACCGTGACCAAGGTGCCCAATGCTCCTTTGGCCGTGGCAGTAGATGTTGTAGTTGGTTGTGTCATTCGTTAGCGGATTTGGTTTGTGTATTTAAACTGTTCCCGACTTATTGTAAAAAGTACGCAATGTAGATAAATCAAGGGAAAACAGCTCTTTTTTGTTAAAATTAATTTGCTCGGATGTGTTTCCCAATAAAAAGCAGTATGAAGTCGATGCTGTTATTCCAATACACAGCGTCATGCTCGCCAGGGCGCTCGACATAATCATGAGGAATTTTTCGATCGAGCAGAATGTGGTGCAGCGTGCGGTTCTGCTCCAACCACTCGTCTTCGGTGCCGCAGTCAACCATAATATTCAACGTTCCGGGTTGACTCCCACCCGCCAGTGTCAAAATGGAATTCCGTGACCAATTGATTTGGTGCGTTTGCTCGTCGCCGAGAATAAGTTCGCGGTATTTGTAGGTAAATGTTTTCTTCAACAAATCGACGCTACCGCTTGTGGAGCACACGGTACCAAACAAATCGGGATGCCGCATGGCTAAATACAAACTGCCGTGGCCGCCCATACTCAGTCCGGCGATAGCGCGTGCGCTTTTCGAGGAATTGGTCGAATAATGATTATCGATGAATGGAATCAGCTCTTTGGTGATATAGGTTTCCATGCGAATGGTGCTATCCATAGGACTATCGAGATACCAACTGCGCTCACCATTGGGACAAACGATAAGGATCCCCATGCGTTCTGCCAATTCAGGCAGCTCCGGCTTCACCTTCAACCACGATCGATGATCGCCGCCGAATCCGTGCAGTAAATACAACACAGGCAAACGCGAATGCGCAGCATTTTCGGGAGCGATGACCACACAGCGTGTTTGCTTGTGCATGGCATTGCTAAAAACAGAAATCGTATCAACCGTTGCTGCGCTTACAGCAACAGACAACCCCATTAGAGCAATAAGGCAGATGCTCTTCCAAAAGTTTTTTCCAAATAATTTCATTCGCCGAAGGTGGCCGAAATGGCGGAATGAATCCCGCTTTGCAATTTGCATTTTATAAACAACCTGCGCGACTTACCTTAGCACGGTCATTATTCACTACTCCTTGTTTTACTCCAATGGATATTTCAGTCGACTGCGTGCTCTTTGGCTTTGATGAGAAGAAACTCAAAGTTCTTCTTATTGAGCAAAGACATGCCGGCTCCGACCGTAAGCTGCCGAAAATTCAGACCGCATTGCCGGGCGACTTACTGAAAGAGAAAGAGAGTTTGGATGAATGTGCGAAGCGCGTTTTAAAAGAGCTCACCAGCCTCAAAGGCATTTACCTGAAACAGTTTTACACCTTTGGCGACCCCAAGCGCGTGCAAGATTTAAAGGACCAAGAATGGCTCAGGCTTTTCCGAGCGCATCCCGAGCGACGCGTCATAACAGTTGGTTATTACTCGTTGGTGAAAATGGAAGACTTCACACCAAAGGCATCCAGCTTCGCCGGTAAAACCAAATGGGTGGATGTATACAATATTCCCGAACTTGCCTTTGACCACAACGACATCGTTGATCGTGCGCTTGACATTTTCCGACATGAACTTGTTGCCGACAACATCGGCTTCGAACTGTTGCCCGAGAAATTCACCCTATCGCAATTGCAGCACTTGCATGAAATTATTCTTGACAAAAAATTGGATAAGCGAAATTTCCGAAAGAACATCCTCAAAGGCGACCATGTGACAGCACTTGAGGAGAAACAACAAGGCGTATTGCACAAACCCGCGCAACTCTACAAGCGCAAAAACAAAAGCAAATAGCATGTGCATTCGTGTCCGCTGGAGTTTGATCTCCTTGCTCTTCTTCTGTTTGCCTATATCAAAATCACATGCGCAATCCATTCCCGATTTCGGCGAAGTCTTCGACCAGAATGAAGTGACCGCGATTTACATCACGATCGACCCCGACAGCCTAAGCACCATGATAGCCGCGCTCGACAACGAGCATGACTACCCCGCCGATTTCGTTTTTCAAAGCAATGGGCTCAACGACACCATTGCCGGCATTGGCTTTCGATTGCGGGGCAATACCAGCATAGGAGCAGCGAAGAAATCCTTTAAGATTGCATTCAACGCATTCGATACCGGAGGCCAATGGCAAGGACTCGAAAAGATGAATCTGCTGGCCACCGTCAACGACCCTTCGCTGATGCGCAGTAAAATCGCCCACGACCTTTTTCGCGCTTATGGCATTCGTGCTGCGCGCACATCGTACACGCAGCTTTTCATCAACAATGAATTCCGCGGAGTCTATCTCAATGTTGAACACATCGACGAGCAAATGGCGTCGCTTTACTTCGATGGTCAAGGCGATGGTAATCTGTACAAATGCACCTATCCCGCAGATTTGGCGTTTATCAGCAACAATCCCGATGATTACAAATTCTCATTGTGGGGTTACCGCCATTATGATTTGACCACGAATGACTACCTCGATGATTACACCGATCTGGCTCATTTCATTTCTGTTTTGAACAACACAGCTGCC
>CANHPZ010000208.1 GCA_947462725.1 Flavobacteriales bacterium | reverse complement strand
TTATTGAGTAATAGAATTGGCGCTAGGAAAGCGCCATGCTCCATGCTGGCATCCACCAAATCGGCTTTTGCCGGATCACCATATACTATTTCAGATTCCAGCTTCAGCTCCTCGAGCTTCGCCAGCACATCCATGCGTTGCGACATAGCCGCAAGAGAACCCATGCGCACCGTTTCATTGCGCGGATTGCCCACAACGGTTTTGGCGAATGCCTTACCCAACGCAATCTGCACATCTTCAACAAATGCTTCCGGCACAATCACCCTGCGAATAGCGGTGCACTTCTGTCCGCACTTCACAGTAACCTCTTTGCGCACCTCCTTGATGAACAAATCAAACTCTTCTGTTCCCGGAGCAGCGTCGTTTCCCAATACGGCTGCATTCAATGAATCTGCTTCCATATTGAAATGCACAGACTCCTCAATGATGCGCGGATGAGATTTCAGCTTGCGTCCTGTGGATGCGCTTCCTGTAAATGTGACCACATCTTGCGACATTACATGGTCTAAAATCCCTTCAGCACTTCCGCAGATAAGCTGCAGAGAACCTTCGGGGAGAATGCCTGAGCTGATGATATCACGCACCACAATTTCCGTGAGATACGAAGTAATTGCTGCTGGCTTCACCACCGCCGGCATTCCAGCTAGCAGGTTCACAGCAATTTTTTCGAGCATACCCCAAATCGGAAAGTTGAATGCATTGATGTGAATAGCCACACCCTCGCGTGGCACCATGATGTGATGACCCACGAATGTGCCTTGCTTGGAAAGCTTGGCCATTTCGCCGTCAACGTAAAACCTTTCGTTGGGAAATTGCCGACGCAACGAGGCATAGGCAAACAAATTCCCGATGCCGCCATCGATATCAATCCAACTATCGATTTTAGTAGCGCCCGTGGCGTAACTCAAATCGTAGTAGGCAGCCTTGCGCTCGTTGAGAAATAAAGCGAGTGCTTTCAGCATGCGACCGCGCTCATGGAAAGTCATTCGACGCAGCGACGGACCACCCATGGTTCGACCATAGGCCAACACATCGCCAAAATCGATTCCTTGTGATGAAGCCACTCCGACCACATCACCATTAACGGCGTTAAACAACTGCTTTTCGTTACCACTTCCGAAGGCCCAACCTCCGAGCACATAATTCTCAATACGCTTCATATTTCCTTGTTTTCTACGCCTGCGAAGTTGCAGAATAATCAAAGAAAATCATCGACTTTTAGCGGCTGTTTACCAACATTTCACTCCTTAGTTTCCTTCTTCTTGCGGTCACCTTTTTTGCTGATGGTGCCGCGGTAACCTTCTTCCCGATTCTTGCGGCTATCCATATCATCACGGATTTCAGGTTTTGGACGATGGGTCTGCTGCTGTTGACGGCTCTGTCTGGTGTTATTACCCTTGGTCGTTTTCATGGAATGTGTATTTATTTACTCAAATTGAGGCGATATAAACGACATCCCATGTGAGCCTCGTCAAACTTGATTATGATGCAAGAAGCCAATACGTCTTTTGCTTTTCTAATTACATTTGATGCTTACGTATCCTAAAGACCATGAAGACAATCATTGCATTTGCTTTCTTATTAACTCCCATCTTGGGTGTTGCTCAGGGCGATCGTGAGTTCATCTTTGAACAATTCACTAAAACCATTGGCGATTGGGAGGGATTCATGGAGTATACCGATGAGTCTGACAATACAACGAAGTATTCGCTACCGGCTAAATGCCAAGCCAGTTTCAATGGAACGAAGTGGGAATACGCTGTTCAGTATGACCACGGACGTGGCGATATCACAGGCGGAAAAGGCGAATGCACCGTGAATGAGGATGGCACCAAAATGAATTACGATGGAGTAATTTGGAATGTAACCGCAGTGGAAGAGCACGGCGACACCATCGATATCGTTATGGAAACATCCGGAAAAGAAAAACGCAGACCAACCGATTTGCGTCGCACGATCACCCTCACATCGGTGGCCTTCTATATCACCGAGGAAGTGCGCACCGCTGAGTTTGGCCCCAATTACATTGTGCGCAACCGCCACATCCTTCGCCGACCTGCCCGCTCGAAAGAATGATTTTAGACTAATTACCAAAGTTCAATCAGGTTCTTATCGAATTTAGCAGCCGCTAATTTTGTAGTTCTGGCCTATGCTTAACTCCCTTCGTGCAGCGTTTGCACATCATCTGCAAACACACCCTTTGCACACCATAATGGTTGCAGCATTTGTCGCACGTTTGCTTGCTGTGTTTTTTGCACCCGGCTACATGATGCATGATGATCATTTTCTCACCATTGAACCCGCAGCATCATGGGCCGATGGCAAAAACTTCAACAATTGGCTTCCCGGCATCGGCAACTCCAATGCGCATCCTGAGCCTATAAGTTTCTTCTACCTTGGATTCCTCTATGTCTTCTTCCGTGCCTTTCACTTCTTTGGCATCGAGAATCCTGAAACGCAAATGGTGTTGATCCGACTGATTCACGCTGCATACTCGTTGCTTACTATTTACTTCAGCTACAAGATTACCGAACGCGTCAGCAATAAGAAAAATGCCATTCAAGTGGGCTGGCTCCTGGCGTTCATTGCAATTCTGCCCAACTTCTCTGTGCGCAACCTGGTTGAATTGGTGTGCATGCCGCCGCTGCTGGCCGGAATTTGGCTCATCATACGACATGTTCCATTGCATGCATTTCGACTTGGCCCTATTGAACTGCAAGCTCCGGTAGTTAACGAAGAGAAAAAAACACCTTGGTTAATGCTTCTACTGGCGGCGTTTATTATGGGACTGGCAGTAGGTGTGCGATTCCAAACCGGTTTGTTTGTAGCTATGGTTGGAGCCGTGTTGCTGATACAACACAGTTTTTTGGCCGCGTTTCTTTTCGGTCTGGTTTCCTTCTTTGCGTTCTTCATTACGCAAATCGACGATGTGTTGCTTTGGGGAGGTCAGCCCTTCCAGCATCTCCAAGGGTATTTCGAATACAACAAAAAAAACGCACTCAATTACCCCGGATCGCCTCTCGCCTATCTCAGCTTTATTAGCATTTTCATTTTACCTCCTGTGAGTGTATTCCTCACGATTGGTTTTTTCAAGCAATGGCGAAAACTTTCGATCATCGTCATTCCAACGCTTGCTTTCCTGCTCTTTCACATCCTATATCCCAACAAGCAAGAACGATTCATTCTGCCTGCACTTCCTTTTTTCGTTATGGCAGGTGTTGTCGGTTGGAACAAACTTCTGGAAAAGAAAAAATTCGGCGCATGGCACACCTGGAGCTGGCGCTTTTTCTGGACACTGAATTCAGTGGCTATGCTTGTGCTCTGTTTTACTTTCAGCAAGCAAAGCAGAGTTGAATCGATGACCTACTTGCACGACCGCGGCGATTGCAACAACTTCATTCTGGAGTTTACACATTCCGAAACCGGCGCCATGATGCCGCAATTTTACAGCGGCAATTGGACAACGTACTATTACTTCAAAAAAGGAGATTCTGTCGAAGGCATTTTACGCAATGCTGAGCATGAAGCAGAAATTACCGCGAATGCGCTCATGCCGCGCGCTTTGCCTAACTATATCTTGTTTTATGATGATGTCATGCTGGATGAGCGAGTAGCTAAAATGAAATCGTATTATCCTACTTTGCTTTATTGCTCGACCATCGAATCCGGATGGTTTGATGGATTGCTGCATCGCTTAAACCCGAAAAACACGTTGGAGAAAATCCAAGTCTATACGATTGGCAGTCCCGTGGCTCCTGTATTTGCGCATTAGCCAATAGCCGCCTCAGAAAGTTCGATGCGCCGATATCCCCATCGCGCCTGAATAAACGCCTCCAAAATGGAACTTGTGTTTTCCGAATGCTGAAGTGGCTTGAGATGAAATAATAAATCATCGGCCGTTTGAATTTGATCTTGCAAAAAAGCATAGCCCTTCAGCACTCC
>CANHPZ010000207.1 GCA_947462725.1 Flavobacteriales bacterium | reverse complement strand
TGATAGTTCTGCGTGCTCGACTCATCGATGCCTTCGAAGTAATGGGTGGCGATGATCCAACCACCTTCACCATCATCCACCGTGATATCTACATACGGCACCCAGGGCAAAGTGTAAGATGGGCGCATTTCATTTTCATCAAAAATTTCTCCGCCGTTACGCGCGCCGGCATACGTGGAAAAAGCGCCGCCGAAGTAGGCCAGCCCGCGATTCTCATCCACCTCAACGGCGTTTATAGCACCATTGAATGATCGCAAAAAAGTATTGAGTTGCAATTGAGCACAAGCAGAAAATGTCCACCCCATCAAGGATACGACAACGGCTAAACGGAATAACATCATACACCAAAATTAAACAAAGCGCTTACCCCATGTAAAACAATATTGATCACATCAGAGTGTTCCCAACGCTCTTCATCAACTCGCGGCGCGGATAGGCCTTCAGAATAACTTTTATTTCATCAGCCAACGTTGACTCTTCATTCAAAAAACGCAATACACGGTCAATGGGATTTCGACGATAAACCGATGTAAAGAACTCCGCTCCCACATCGTTGCGACGTTGCAGCATATCGAGCACCACCGCATCATAGAATCCGAAACGCGAACGACTGTGAAATGACGTGAGTGGTTTTCCCTCTCTCAAGAATTCACATACCCTTCGGGAATGCACGCCCGACAAGTAAAACGTATAGCCGGTGCTTGCCTTGGTCCAACCTCCTGCACTACCGATGTGCAGCACGTGCGGCGTGTTTTTGCGGTGAAACGGATGTGTAGTCATGGGAATAACGCCGGCTTCTTTCTCAACAATTTCATACGACTTAATTCCAGCATACTGCAGATAGTCGCGAATGCCTTGCTCATATTCCTCATGCGAAAGCAAATCGGCAGAGAACAACGTATACTCAAACAATGCTTCGGTCGGACTTGTCGGCAACACATACATGAAACGGGTGTTGCCTTTCTGCTCGACGCGAAAATCCATCATCGTAAAACGACTATCATCAAACACAGGTTTTTCTGTGCGAATAAACCATCCCACAAAATGCTGATGAATCCATGGATGATTCGACTGCTTTGCTTCTGATTTCAAATCGACAATGCTATTGAATACAGCAGATGCTTCGTATCGACCATTTGACGTTACAACTGCGGCGCAACCATCACTCTCCAACACTTCCAGCACCTTTCCAGTGCGCCATTCAAACATGGGCAAGACCGACAATTTATTCTTTACGAATGCATAGAAATCGGAACTGCGCAACATCTTGTAGTTATACTCACCGAGGTCGATGGTTTTCTCCAACGTGTTGCTCATGAAATCCGCGCTGTTCCACGACTTGGTGATGATGTGATCCCACTTGCCACTTCCCTTTTCCCACCAGCACCACGTGCGATCATTCAATTTCTTTTCCTCCGCATCAAGCAATAGAATGTGCTTACCACGAAAGTGCGGATCTTCACTCATCGCAAAGGCCAATTGCAATCCTGCAGCGCCACACCCGGCAATGATGTAGTCGTAGCGATTCATAGCACAACAAACCAATACGTGAAGAAGAAAAATACAAACGCGAAGTAGAGATGAATCCCCAGCGCATGGCCGCGTTCGTTGGTAAAACGTGCATGCCAAAGATGCGCAGCCATGGAAGTGCAAAACCAACCCAAATAATTCTGCAGAGGCACAACGCCACCTGCAAATTGCCAATAGTTCATCGCAGGTGCACACTGCTCCATGAGCACGTCGAGTGCAACCATCAGCAGCGACCCCATGACCGCAATGCCCCATTCCGATTTGGTGAATCGCGAAGCAATGGCATGTGAGGCAAACACGAGCAAGGCCCAGTTCACGCCAATCATCCACGGCACACCCATCCACTTCCAACCGAGGTTTTCACCGTAGCTGTATGTACCGAAGATCAACCCCTTGTTTACGCCAAGCCATTCAGCCAAAAAGCCCACACAGAAGGGAATTAGCAGCGCAATACGTGCATCGTTTTTTACCGTGAGCAGCACCAGCAACGCGCTGAGAGCTAGATTAAGCGGGGTCAGTGCAATGAACCAATCGCTGTGTCCGAGTACGCAGCCCACAATAGCCGACACGTGAAAGAGCCACACCAGTGCTATGGCCAAGTGAAGTCGATATGTTTGAATAATGTTCAGCAATGATCTTTCTGAATGATTTCTGCCGCAATTTTTCCCGACATCAAACATAGCGGAATACCTCCACCAGGATGCACACTACCACCGCAGAAATACAAATTGCGGATGCGACTACTGAAGTTGGGATGACGCAAGAACGCAGCAAATCGATCATTGCTGGCAGCGCCATATAGCGATCCGCGGAAGCTCTGCGTGCGCGATTCGATGGAGCGCGGATCAAGTGTGGATTCCGCTTCAATGTGCGGCTCTACGTCCTCTCCGAGCAAGCGACTCAACTTGGCAATCACACGCGCACGAATGACCGGAATAAGCGTATCCCAATCCTGCCCGGTGTTGCCCGGAACATTCACCATCACAAACCAATTCTCGCAGCCGGCGGGCGCATCCGAAGACTCATCCTTCGATGAAATGTGGATGTACACAGTGACATCTTCCGCCACTGTTTCTCCTTCAAACAACACCTCGAATTCCTTTTTGTAATCCGAAGCAAAAAAGATATTATGCAAATCGAGTTCAGGAAATGACTTCCTGATTCCCCAATAAAAAATCAATGCCGATGAAGAACGCTCCTGCTTCAGCGCGCGTTCAGGCGCTTTCTCTCGTGGAAGCAATCTGCGGTATGTAGGCATCACATCCATGTTGCTCAGCACCAAATCCGCCTGAATGGTTGAGTCTCCCATGCGAATGCCCATGGCCTTATCTTCAAACACCACTATCTCATCCACCATTTGATTGAAGTGAAATACCACACCCAATTCTTGAGCAAGCGCAAATAACGCATTGGTAATGCTAATCATTCCTCCCTTGGGAAAGAAGGTTCCGTAATGCTGCTCAAGATGTGGTATCATACTCATGATGCCTGGTGTGCGATAGGGCGAAGAGCCATTGTACGTGGCATAGCGATCCATAACCTGCACCATACGCGCATCAGAAAATGAACGCTTGTTTTCATCGTGCAGCGTATTCATCAAACCCAGACGATGTGCACGGGACAACGCTTTTACGGTATCCTTGCTCAAATAGGTCGACAACTTGTGCAGCGATTTCTTCAAGAACAACGGCTCGCTGAGTTCGTATTTCATGGCCGATGTTTGGAAGTAGTTCAGCACTTCCGATTTCGACACATTGAATCGAAGTGATGCTTCTTCAGCATACCGATCATGATCGGCAAATGCGGTGAAGCGTGTGCCGTCTTCGAAGTAATACTTACATACGACTTCCTTTCGGATGTAGGAAAAATACTCGCGTAAATCGCGACCGCATTCCGCAAACAATTCTTCCAGGTAATGCGGCATCGTGAAAAGCGATGGGCCTGCATCGAAACGATAACCATCGGCTTCGAACTGAGACAACTTGCCTCCCGGATAATCATTCGCTTCAAAAACCTCGACATCAAAACCCATGTTGCGCAAGCGAATGGCGGCCGAAAGACCTGCCACACCCGATCCGATGATGATGACTTTTTTATTCAAAAAAAATAGCGTTCATGTTTAACGAATGATGCTCAACTGCTGACGCACCATGTCGTGCTCGCCCACCAATGCCACCACATACAATCCGGAAGCGACATCGGGTAGCGACCAATTTTTCTCCAGACGCGCACCGGCAGCAAAAACACTTGTTTCGCTCACAAGTTTTCCCGACTGATTAAAAAGCTGCAAACGATAGTTACCTGGCAACAATGATTCTGCGCTAACGCGAATAACATCACTAGCCGGATTGGGATAGACACTCATCTCCGCCGACTCCGTTGCATTTTCCTTCACATCGACTTGGAAAAACAAATTGACATTATCGACATAGATTACATTGCCATAGTGACCGCGGTTTTCGAATGCAACAATTACCTCATCAAAGCTGACATCTTGAGGAAGA
>CANHPZ010000206.1 GCA_947462725.1 Flavobacteriales bacterium | reverse complement strand
ACCATTTCCATCAGCCAGCCTGCGCCAGTGAGTGCTTCATTTGATGCAAGCGAATGGATTGTGCCGTATGCGAATCCTACAGTTACGCTCACCAGCACTTCAGAAAATGCAGATTCACTCCTGTGGCAGGTCCTGGAATTGAACGCGGTGATTTTTACCGATAGTATTTGGGAACTCACCTTTCCACAGGAACCGAATTATTACACGATTCAACTGATTGCATCCGACACATCTGGCTGCACGGATATTTTTACGGGAATTATCGAAGTTCGCGACGAATTCCGGGTTTTCGTTGCCAATGGATTTACGCCCAATGACGACGGCATCAACGACTTCATTGTTCCTTCCTTCACCTA
This sequence comes from Flavobacteriales bacterium, assembly GCA_947462725.1. Classification (GTDB taxonomy): domain Bacteria; phylum Bacteroidota; class Bacteroidia; order Flavobacteriales_D; family Sanyastnellaceae; genus JAIBBG01. The sequence goes on along the minus strand of CANHPZ010000206.1, from coordinate 3,693 downwards.
CAAGCCGCTAGACTATCACTGGGAGATTTTCAACCGCTATGGCGATGTCGTTTTCGATTCGAAAGACTACCTCGAGGTTTGGATGGGTGAGCACCGCAACGGCGGTTATTTCGTGCCAAACGGCATCTATAATTATGTGCTCACTGTGCGCGGCGTGGAGCACGATACCCGAACGTTTAAGGGGACGATCTCCGTCATGAGATAGGTTTTTGCCGGCTTCTCCCAGTTCAGCGCCACATGCCATGCGGCGTTACAGCAGATGCTGAATAAGGACAAGAGATTTAGTCAATGTTTGTGCTGTCAACAACGTACAGCGGGCGATTGAGAATGTTCTTATTCATGCGACTGATATACTCTCCGATGATGCCAATCGACAGCAATTGAACGCCACCAATAAACATAGAACTGATGATGAGCGATGTCCACCCTGTGATGGTGCGCAGCAAAATGAAATGGGAATACATCGCATAAAGAATAATCACAAAGGATAAAAACGAAATCGTGAAGCCCATGGCAGTCACGAGCTTCAGAGGTTTATCCGAAAAACTTGTGATACCGTCCATCGCGAAGTGCAGCATCTTGCCCAGCGAATAACCGGTCTTGCCATACTTGCGTTTGTCGCGACTGAAGAGCACTTCCGTTTGTCGAAATCCCAGCCATGCGATTTGTCCACGCAAGAATTTATTTTGCTCGGGCATGAGCTTGAGGGCATCCACCACTTTGCGATCGATGAGTCGGAAGTCGCCTGTGTCAATCGGAATATCAATGGACGTGGACTTGCGTAGCACACGATAAAACATCTTTGCAGTGAATTTCTTGAACCATGTTTCCCCCTTACGTTCGCTTCGACGAGCGTATACCACCTCGTAACCTTCCTGATACTGACTATACAATTGCGGAATCACCTCCGGTGGATCTTGCAAATCACCATCGATAATGATGACGGCCTTTCCACGGCAGCGATCCAGGCCCGCTGTCACGGCAATCTGATGACCGAAGTTGCGACTGAATCCAATATAATAAACGCGTTCATCGCGGCTCGCCAGCAATTTGAGCACATCCATCGAATGATCGCGACTACCATCGTTCACAAACACAATTTCATATTTCGCAGTAATGCTCTGCGCTGCAGCTGAGAGCCGACTATGCAACTCGGGCAATATCTGCTCTTCGTTGAAAATCGGCACAACGATAGAGAGTACGATGGTACTATTGGATGGCTCGACCATGTATGGCGTAGGTTTTTACGTTTTTATAGGATTCAGTCAACGTGCAATCATAATACTCTTGGATGTAGTCGGCCACCTCTTCATGGCAAACAGTAATCATATCACCGGGCTTCAGATTTTCCCAACGTGATATTTCAATTTCAATTCCCCTATCACGGCATAGCATCGCATAAAACCGCGCATGGGCATCGTAGCCGTAGTGTGCAATTTTGTTGGCCGCGAGTGTGCGCTTGCCTTGCAAGGCCTCGCGCAAATAATAGCATATGGCGTAGTTCTCTTCATCCCAACTTGCCTCTACCGGTTTATAGGTCGTTTGCAGAATGCGCCGATAAGGAGATTGAAACAGCACAGCGAGCGCAATGGTCACGATCACCGCTGCTGCGGTTTTAGAGAGAGTAGCGTTAAGCATCACTTCATCGTAGACGAGGTAAAGTCCGACGGCCGCCAACAATGCCAGCAGCGGATATTCAGGCATCATGTACCATTCGAGTTTGGTACCCGAAGCGGATATCACCAACAGATGTATCGCTGTGAGCAAAAGCAGATAGATCCATAGTTGGCGCAGCAACTTGAAACGCGTATTCCAAATGAAAAACAAGCCAAACGGCAACAGCGACAACCACGGAAAGAAATGATCACTCACCAACAATTGTCCATAGTAGCCGAAATCATGCGCGTGTCCTTCGGTGGTTTGCGCATAGCGTCCGCCGAGCTCATTCTGAAACACAGCTTGCAGAAATCCGGGCTGCAGTTGGTTGCGCAGTGCGTAATATCCAAATCCGAAAAACACAAAAATGGCCAGCCCGAAATAGGCGGTTCGTAGCGATAGTAGTTCGCGCAGCTTTCCATTGAATACGACATAAAGCAACCACGCCGGACCAAACAACAAAGCGGCGATGCCTTTGGTGAGCACACCGAGGGTAATCGCAACGAAGAAGAGCATCACCCATCGATTCCTTTTTTCATTCACCCACAAGAAAAGCGATAGACTCGCAGCCGTTGTCGTGAGCGCCAGCAGCACGTCGAAATCGCCCGTGCGTGTGCCATGCATCCGCACATAGCCTGCCGCGGTAACGAGTACGAGTGAGGCGAGCAGACCAATCCGCTCGTTGTGCAAATACCGTCTTGCGAAGTACCAAAGCAAACCACACGTGAGCAGCGCGGCCAATGCCGAAGGCAGTCGCACCGCAAGTTCTCCGGGGCCAAGCACCGCCATGAGCGATGCCTGCATCCAGATGAGCAGCGGCGGCTTGGTGTTCCAGGTTTCCGGTGCGCCGTCGTAGTAGGTCACCAGCGGATGTCCGTGCTGCACCATCTCGAGCGCGTTGATGGCTTGCCGCGCCTCGTCGTACTGACGCAGCGGCAATTTCTCCAAATGTCCAAGCAGGGGAATCATCACCAAGGCAAAGACGATAATACGCAATAGCCACATCCATGAGCTGGACTTCGTTGACAAGGATGTTGAATTGTTTTCGATGCGTCCAAATTACACATAATACTTCGTGTTCAATTTGCGTTACTTTGCCTCACTGATGAAAACAAAGACGTGGCGCATCTTGCGTGCGCTCCAACTCACTCTACTCCTTGCGCCTTCTGCAGTGTTGGCTCAAGACGGATGCGCATATACGCCATCGGGAAAAATCCAGAAGTTGCTCGACCAAAGTTTCGACATGAAGAAATACGAAACAAACGAGCGCATTGAGTTTTTGGAGAAAGCCCTTGACGAAGACCCCAAGTGCACGCCTTGCCTCATGCGTTTGGCGGATATTGAATTCAAGGTAGCCAAGCGCGGAGGATCCTTTGCTTCCGCGAAGCAGCATCTGCAGCAGCTCGATGAGCTCTGCCCCAATTACCACAGCGAAGTATATTATTCGCTCGGAGCCATGTGCTACGCCGATCACGAGTACGATAAGGCCGCGGATTATTTCGAAAAATTTTTGCGATTTCCGGATGACGATCCCACGAAGTTTGAAAAGGACTACCAGAAAAAATATGCAGAAGTAGAAGAAGCAATGAAGAGCGTGAAGGCCTACGCTGACATCTACCGCGACCAGGCCGAGTTCAAGCCCGTGAAAGTGAGCGGTGTCTCCTCGCCCACCGACGATTACTTGCCGCTGATTTCGCCTGATGGTGAAATCATGTTCTTTACTCGCACAATAACCAAACAGGCCAAGGGCGACATCGCACCGCGCACCTACGAACATTTCTCTTGGTGCAAGCGTCCCGACATCAACACACTATTTGACGAAGGCGCTGCATTGCCCGCGCCATTCAACCAGGGCGCCAACTGTGGCGGTGCTACTATCACCGTCGATAACCGCGAGCTCATTGTGGCGATGAAAAATCCCAACCCCAAGAATCCCGACAACATCGACCTGTTCGCCACACGTTACACGCTCGTGACCAACGATGCCGGTGAAAAAGTATATCAGTGGGGACCGTTGGAAAGCTTAGGTGATTTGGT
>CANHPZ010000205.1 GCA_947462725.1 Flavobacteriales bacterium | reverse complement strand
ATTTTCTAAGGAGAATAAAGTGTCTACTGAAGTTGCGATTCTTCGAGCGCGATAGGTTCACATCAAATAAAATTTTCGCCATGGTCCATGTCCAAACACAGCAAGTCTCCTACTTAATCATCAATGATTAGCTGACCTAGATCATGTATTGACAGTATCAAAAAGCCAAAGGATAGCAGGATTTTCTATGGACATAGGTTCTACTGAGACGTTTTCATTTCACGAACACGACAGCATTGCAATTCATTTTATGTGTTGAGTAGGAGTATACGCTAACAGAGGTTGTTTGAATTTCTCCTCTCAATTCCAAAAAGTCAAGAATTCGAAACAAGAACACAATGAGATTGAGATTTGGGTAATTCGCAATAGCCACCATTATACTCTCCACATCGCTCCAGCAAAAAAAAAGCCCCAAAAAGTTGCTTTCAACACCCAATTAAAGTACATTTGTTCTAAAGAAAAACACCGCATTTACGTATAATAAACGTGTCAATAGCGGGTCTTCGGAAAAGCGCGTCCAGCAAGCGATACAGGAGATATTTGGCGAGCCGCCCTCTCCGCTTATTGCACGATTCTGTGGTTATAAAATTGAAAGTTGAAGGTTGAAAGTTGGCGCGTGCGTCAGGCTATTCAGTAGCACGTGCGTTGGGTTGGAAATTGTGTGGATTCAGTTTAGATCTCGATTGAAAAAAAAGGAAGTACTACTCCAAAGTAATACCTCCCTTCTGAATTCAAATGAGGAAAATAACAATCGTATTATTCCTGAATTCTAGTGCTTTTTGGATGCCTCGATATGTCTAGGATCAGCATCAATTCCCTCTCCTTCACCAGTAAGATTGCGTGCAGATCTAGATTTTTCAGAATGAATACCTTCTCTTTCAACAATTGATTTACCCGCCATTTTGGTTTGTAGTTCTTTGATGACGTTACTGACCTCGTCCTTTGTTTTTCCAATCTTTCTTGAGATTGTTGCCAGTAATTCATCTTCTCGACCTTCTTTATAAGTTAGGTCTAAATCGGTAAGTGCGGCATACTTCTGCTTGAGTTCTTTTTTCAAGCCACTCCAATCTTCCTTGATTTTTAGTTTCGTTTCCATTGTGTTGTTTTTAAATGTTTACGCAATCTACATTTCTCACAATGCCTTAGAAAACGACTTGAAACAGCTGTAAGGATGACTTTTCAGAAAGGATATCCTTTCTAATGTCAAAACGTCAAATAGAGTCCCTGCCTGAATATCGGTAACTCTAATCCATGATTGAAAACATCGAAAGCTTTGTAAAATCAGCGGTAAATTGGTGTTGCTTCGGCAGATAATACAAGCAATGAATTCTATTACAACCCTCACACTGTTTCGATTTACAAACTTGCGCACAAGGGTTTGGGCCTTCGGTCAAATGCAATTTGCCCATGCCGCAATGAGTTCAATCCAAGGGCTACAATTTTATAAACTCATGGGCAGCGGCAGAGATTTGGGCTTCAGTCCATTCCCGGATTGGGGCGTTTATGCCCTGTTAGCAGTATGGAATGATGAAGCATCGTCAGAGCTTTTTTTTGAAAATGCGTCGATTTTCCAGCAATACAAGGCCAATTCAGCTGAGCAGTGGACCGTTTTTATGAAACCAATCAGCACCAAAGGACTATGGTCCGGTAAAAACCCGTTCTCACAGTCATCAGAATTAGATCGTAACAACGCCTTAATTGCCGTGATTACTCGCGCCACAATTAAACCCGGCAAATTGATCCAGTTTTGGAGGTATGTGCCCACATCGCAAAGGCCCATTCAAAAGGGTTGCCCTGGATTGATATATACTAAGGGAATAGGAGAGGCCCCTTTGGTTCAGATGGCCACCTTTAGTATTTGGGAGAGTTTGGATGCCCTCAAGAATTTCGCCTATAACAGTCCCGAACACAAAGAAGCCATCAAGCGAACCCACAAGATTGATTGGTATAAGGAAGAGATGTTTGCCCGGTTTCAACCCTACAAATCAACGGGTACATGGGGCGCACTTAATCCATTGAATAAGTATCTGTAACAGTCCTCAAAAAACATCAACCAGTTACTTTGGGGGTGGCCACAATGGTCATGAAAGCCATTATCGCCTTTACTTCACCCCAACCACCTCAGGATAAGGAATCAACGCCTCACATATTCCGGCAACATGGTCTTTCATGATGATGGCCAGGCCGAGGATGAGGGCTGATGAGATGAGCGCCGTTGCAATGTTATTGCGCTTGATTTCTTCCCACTCGTTCACCTGTGTGAGTTGAAAGAACGTGAACACACCACCGGCGATGACGAGCAAAGTGAACAGCACTCCGATGAATACGAAGAGCGAAACGTACCCCAAACTGTAAAGGATGTTCATGAACTCAAAGCTGTTTTGATTCACGAAACGAATGGCATTGAGGCCCGGGCCCACCACCGACGAAATCATGAGTGCAGTGGAAAGAAGCACGCCCACCTGCAAGGTAGCAAAGGACGTGTTGGCCTCTGTGATGCCCATGTTGCGCGAGAGGTAGCGGTTCAGAATATAATAAACAGCATAGAGCGATGAAATGCCGATGGCAAAGGCGATGGCTGCTTGTACGAAGATGAAAAGGTGCATAGTGCTATGGGTTTGTTATAGTAATAAGCCAGTTGTCCATGTCGGTATGATCGGGACTGATCATGCCCACACGAAATCCTTTGGCGGTAAGTTCTGTTGCAAAGTGGCGCTGACCGTTCACGGCCTTGTAGTTGTTGCCCGAGCCGGCCACGCCGATGCCGATGATGGAGTGGCCATACGCTTCGCTTACCCATACCGAAGAAGGTATACCGAGCTTGACGAGAATAGTGTGACACAATACGCTGCGGGTATCACAGTCGCCTTTGAGGTTGTGCACAAACTCGTATGGGCTTTGTAAGCCGGCTACAACACCCGCCAGACAAGGTTTTCCCTGTGCATGATATTCGGCCATAAAATCGTTTCCGTGTGCCACGGCTTCGTCGCAGGTACCATCATGCAGCAGGTAATAGGGAATCTCCTGGATGAATGTGACTACAGCCTCAGCCGTCTCGAGCGGATTCAATCGCAAACTGTCGCGCTGGTGGCTGAAGTAATCGACAATGGTGTCGAGTTTGGCATCGTCATTCCGCGCAAGTGATTGATAAATGCTGCTCCAATATGATCGCGCATCGCCGCGAGGGTCAACTCCGGAAAGTGCATTGTGCATGCGGTTGGATTGCTCAAACTGACTGAGCGACGTGTTGTATTGCTCCATGAAACTGCGCTGAGAGAAGTCGTCCCAATGCACTTCATGCTGGTAGAGTGAATCTATTCTTTTATTCCCGTTCTTGTCGGTGACTTCAATGGGAACAGGCGGTTGTATGTTAGTCCGGCCCTCATTCTTTTTCGACTCAAATAGCTTTTGCCAGTCGAAATGGAAGTAGTTGGCCCAGTATCCGATCATGGTCAACGTGAAAAGCAGCCCAATCAAAACGCGCCATACCGCTCGGGTTTGAATACGCGAAATCAATAGACATAACGTCACGAAAAGTAACGCGTAGAAAATCGTTCGTGGTGCGTTGGTGAATGCCTGCACGCAGGTAACAATGCCAATAAGCAACAGAATCGAGGAGAAGCAACCTACTTTTTCCTTCGGAGTAGGCGTGGCCATGCCCGGAGTCGTTTTCGTGCCGATGGCGTTGGCAATCAAACTGACAATAAGAATGATGCCTATAACCGGCAGCCATTTCATGAGTACCAGCGCCATGATGAGCGCACCAATATTACCCAAACAGCTGGAGGTCTTACCCGGTGCAGCGGGTTGGGCCGCTGTTGAAGTAGGTGTTAAAATAGGGTTGTTGTCTGCCGTTGGAGTTGGTGTCGTATAATTCAGCCTAGGCGACTGAAAAACGGTGCCAACGGGTTGCGCAGGTGTTGCGCCGTTGACAAGTGTAGGCTGCAGCGCCACCACGGTTGTATCGGGAATAGAGAACCGAATGGTGCCTGAGATTTCCATCGCGTCGAGCGCCACTGATTTGCCATTCGGATCTTTCACTGAAATCTCGGCATCGTTGGCATTTGTGGTATGCTGCCGCATGACCACGTCGTAT
>CANHPZ010000204.1 GCA_947462725.1 Flavobacteriales bacterium | reverse complement strand
CAGCATTTTGTAGTGTTGAATCAACTGCGCAACATCACTAGTGGTTTGGCAGCCGAGCTCGACAAGTTTGTACGTGCAGGTGGAAGTGTGCTTGTTATTCCTGCTACAGAAATAGCGCAGAACGAATACAACGCGTTATTGACTCAATGGAAGCTCGGCCAAATAGCTGGCAAGAACAGCACGCCCACCAAGGTGAGCAGCGTAAACTACGAGCATTACATTTTCAAGGATGCTTTCCAAAAATCCGATGGCAATGTGGATTTGCCCTTAGCACAAAGCTTCTATGAGCTTTCGCTCACGTCCGCTTCACAAGCCGAACCTATGATGAGCATGCAGAGCGGCAGTCCTTTTTTGGTGTCCGCACGAGCCGGCTATGGTCGCATTTATGTCGCAGCTGTATCGCTCAATACTGCCGAGAGCAATTTCATTCAGCACGCCTTCTTCCCGGCGACGTTGGTGCGGATGGCCGAGTTTAGTCAGCCCACCAACAAACTCGCATACACACTTGGAAGCAGCGAAGCCATTGTATTGCGGAATCTGAATATGCCCGGGGAGGAAACGTTTCGCTTGAAGAACATTGTAACACAAGTTGAAGTTATTCCCGAACACCGCAATGTGGCGGGCGAGGTCGAAATTTATGTGCACGGCGACATGCAAGATGCGGGCAATTACCTGCTGAGCTGGGGAAATACAGGGGTGTATCCTTTGGCCTTCAACTATGATCGCACAGAATCATACAATGCCACCTTACCCGTAACCACGTTCGAAGAACAATTGAACGAGCGCCAATTGACCAATTGGAGCGTACTGGAAGGCGACACCGAACGAGTAGCCGCTGGCGCATCCACCATCGAAGAAGGCAAGAAGTATTGGCTTTCGTTGATTGTTTGGGCACTGATATTCCTGGCAGTAGAAGTTTTGCTGATTAAATTCTGGCGATGATGTGTTACACGGAGCTCAGCAGAGTTTTTATTTTTTGAAAGGGCGCAGAGTACGCAACATTGGCTTAGCGGGCTGCGCGGTAATTGCTTTCGCGAGCTTTTCGTGAAAAAAACAATTACAAAGGGAATTGTAACGGTGGGGAGTTAAGCACCTCTGTGTAACGACCATTGATTATCTTCGCGGCCACAAAACAACAAGGCATGATGAACATTCCCATGGTCGATTTGAAGACCCAGTACCACAATGTAAAAGAAGAAATAGACAAGGCAATTTTGGATGTAGTCGAAAACACGACATTCATCAATGGTCCTGCGGTGAAGGAATTTCAGACGGCATTGGAAACATACATGGGCGTGAAGCATGTGATCAACTGTGCCAATGGCACCGATGCATTGCAAATCGCTATGATGGCGCTCGACTTACAACCGGGCGATGAAGTCATCACCACCTCGTTCACTTTTGTTGCTACGGTTGAAGTGATTGCCTTGTTGCAGCTTATACCGGTATTGGTGGATGCATTGCCTGGCACATACAACATCGATCCTGTTGCACTGGAAAAAGCAATTACTCCGAAAACAAAAGCTATCGTGCCTGTGCACTTGTTTGGTCAATGCGCCGACATGGAAGCCATCATGGACATTGCGCGTCGTCACAACTTGCGTGTGATTGAGGACAACTGTCAGGCCATAGGCGCTTACTACACCTTCAGTGACGGCACCCGCAAGCAAGCCGGCACCATGGGCGACATTGGCACCACCAGTTTCTTTCCATCGAAGAATCTGGGATGCTACGGCGATGGCGGTGCGATGTTTACCAACGACGACATACTAGCAGAGAAACTGCGCATGATTTCCAATCACGGGATGAAGGTGCGCTATTACCACGACAGCATTGGCGTGAACTCTCGCCTCGACACGATACAAGCAGCGGTGCTGAAAGTGAAGTTGCCGCATCTCGATACCTACATTGCCAATCGTCAGCGCGCTGCCGCATACTACGACAATGCATTTGGCAATCATCCCAAACTCACCATTCCGGCGCGCGACCCGAAGAGCACGCATGTGTTTCACCAGTACACGATGGTCTTGAATGGCGTTGACCGCGCCGACCTGCAAGCCAAGTTGCAAGAGAAAGGCATTTCATCGATGGTGTATTATCCCGTGCCCATGCACATGCAGAAGGCCTATGCCGATGTGCGCTACCAAGAGGGCGATTTCCCTGTGACCGAAGCGCTATCGCGTGCAGTCATGTCGTTGCCCATGCACACCGAGCTCACCGAGGAGCAGTTGGCGTATGTAGTTGGTGGTGTGTTGGAAGTGCTTTCTTAAATGCGAGGGGTTAAGGATTAAGGGTTAGGGATTAGGGGTTAGGGATTAGGGGTTGCCATTGGGCTCTGCTCCGAAAGGGCGGCACCATTTGTCCAAAGGATTTGGGATAATCGAACACCACAATCGCAATCGATTTGTATCGCCCCGCTGGGGCTTCACGATTTCCAAGAACATGATGGGTGGGTTATCAATATGTCGCCCCTCTGGGGCTGACGACATTTCACAACAGAAAATCCTATGCGCTTCTCAGTTGCTCCTGCGAATCTCCACGTTCCAAAAAATGTAGACAAACAAATTGTAGACATTTCATTTGTCTACAACTTCAATGTCTACAATTTGAAAATACGCATGCAAAGAAGGTTGCATTCCATTTGAAATTTCCTGGAATTGAAAATCTTCTTGGTTATTTCTTATACAGCACTTTCAGCCAAGTATAAAAAAAGCCGACTAGGATTTCTCCGAGTCGGCTTTTGTATAGTTCATTTTACTTTCCTATCGCACTACTTGCAGGCGTTCAGTAATAACAACTCCATCATTGGAATATCGAACGAAATACATGCCACCAGCCAGGCTATAAGCATCAAAATCGATGAATAGTGGGGCAAGCGTATTTTCACTTGCTTGAAAAATTTCCGCCACCTTTTTACCAGTGATGTCATACAGTTCCAAAGCAATTGCACCGGCGCTTTGTGGACTTACACTGAAATGAGTGATTGAGTTGGTGGGGTTTGGAAAAATGTGGATCATTCCGCCACCACCATTTGAGGTCACTTCCACACTTCGAGGGTTTTGCGAGAGATCCGAGTTTACTGATCCATCTGTTAGCAATGCTTCATCAGGAAGCATGAGCATGCAGGTAACAGGATTTACTGTTGTAGAAATTGGCGCCGAGTTTCCGCAATAATTGAATGCATACAAAGTCAGCGAACTTGATACAGATCCCACAATTACATTCAGCAAGGAGGTTCCCTGCCCTCCGATTATCGTCCAACCGCTCGGGGCTATCCAGAAATATGATATGCCTGCAATCGGGTTGAGCACAGCAAAGGTTGTTGCTGTATTGGCACACACTGAAGGCGGAGCGATTATGCCGGCTGCAGCTGCGGGCGCATTACTAACTGTAATCGTAACAGACAAGCAGCTTGTAGTTCCGCAAGTGCCCGCCTCCGAACGCACGTAATAGGTAGTGGTGGTTGATGGTGTTACGGTAATCGAACTTCCGGTGCCCACCATCGTGCCTGTTCCGCATCCGGCGCTGTACCATTTCCATGCGCCTCCGGTGCCGGTCGAACCTTGAACTGTAAGCGTGGTGCTAGCACCAGCGCAGAGGCTATTTGAACTAGCATTCACAGAAGTTGGTCCGCAGGGTAATGCAGTTATAGTCACCGAGGCACAGGTAGTTGTATTGCAAGTGCCCTGAGCACGCACGTAATAAGTAGTTGTTGCAGTTACCACCGGTGTAATCGTTGCTCCTGTTCCGATAGCCGTTCCACCGCAACTGTTGGCATACCAAGTCCATTGAGCACCTGTGCCAAGGCTGCCACCGCTAACTGTAAGCGTAACCGTTGAATTGGTCCATACAGAAGTGGACGAGGGAGTAACAGATGTTGCAGCCACGCTGCTCGTATTAATAGTAATAGTGAGCGTTGATGTTGTTGCGCATTGACCTGCAGTCGGTGTAAAAGTATAGGTGGTAGTAGCTGTGTTGCTCAAGGCTGGCGCCCATGTACCCGTTATCCCATTGGTTGATGTGGTAGGCAAAGCCGGAATTGTTGAACCAATGCAGTATGGTCCCACCGCTGAAAATGTTGGAGTCACATTCGAATTAATCGT
>CANHPZ010000203.1 GCA_947462725.1 Flavobacteriales bacterium | reverse complement strand
TTGGTATTCACGGGCTATGCAGCAGATCCGCAAGGACTGACAGGCTCTACGCTCACCAACGCCGCGTTTACCAGCATTTTCCCATGGTTCGATTGGGTGCTCATGTTTGCTATTATTCTTTTTGCCTATGCCACCATGATTTCATGGAGCTATTATGGGATGAAATCTTGGGCGTATCTCTTTGGTGATAAGCACTGGATCAAGCAAACGTTCAATATTATATTCATGATTTGCACGGTCATCGGAACAGTGTCGGGTTTGGGCGCTGTGGTTGACTTTAGCGATATGATGATTTTGGGAATGGCATTTCCGAATATTATAGGTCTGGTGATTTTAAGTCGGGAAGTGAAGCAAGATTTGAACGCTTACTGGAGTGACTTGAAATCCGGAAAGATCATGCGTTACAAGTAAGTAGGATGCAGAAAACCCTCTCATATCAGGCTCTGCGTATTGAAGGAGAAAAGCAAACTGCAGTGGACGATGTGCTCACCGTTGAGCATCCGCTGTCTATTCGCATCAATGGTGAGCCGTTTACGCTGACTATGCAAACGCCGGGCGATGAGTTGGATCTCACGCGTGGATTATTATATACTGAAGGCGTTGTGAAGCAGCGAAGTGGGGTGGTGCCGATGCAAGTAGTAGAGCGAGATCGCGACGGACGCATTTCAGCCATTGATGTGGTGGTGAACCATGAGCAGTTGCAAGCCTCTCAGCTTAGCAAGAGAAGTCTGCTTTCGGTTGCCAGCTGTGGAATCTGCGGTAAAACTGAACTTACACTGCCTGAAGGTCGATTGAAATCGGAGCGCCCAGAACTATCTACAGAGAATATCGAAGAAATGTTTACGAGCATGCATGCCGGGCAATCTGCATTTCAAACGAGTGGAGGTTGTCATGGCGCGGCCATATTTGATGCCGATCATAGCATGTTGGTGCTGCGCGAAGACATTGGACGACACAATGCGGTCGATAAATGCATTGGCGCATTGCTCACTGCAAGTCAACTCAGCTCTGCCAAGTATGTATTGGTGAGCGGAAGGGTGTCGTATGAGATTGTTGTGAAATGCTTCACAGCCGGCATTCCAAATTTGCTTGCTGTTTCAGCGCCATCATCTTTAGCTGTTGATTTTTGCAAAGAGTTGGGGATTACGCTCTATGGCTTTTGCCGAGAGGGTAGGGCGACTTGTTACAGCCACGGTTAAATACGAAAAAACCCCGACATCTTGTGCCGGGGCTTTTCAACGCAGTTTTTAGTTTATCGTTTTAAGATCGTGGTGTCATGCTGTCATCCATGGCGGCAACACATTGTTGCGCTTGGCTTGCATGATCAGTTGATTATATGTCTGTTGCAGTTGTTGGTGATAGTTCGGAAACATTGCTTTCACGCGCGACATCTTCAATTGCATGTCTGAAAGTGTGTTCATCAAATCAGCTACTTGGCTGAGTTGCGCATTCTTTTTATCTGTGCTGTTCATCGTTCTAAGTTTAGGTATTTGTTCCTTGAACGGGAGCAGGATTGAAAAGGTTACATTTTCAAAGGGCGAAGTCAATTCAAAACCTCTCTCTTTGTCGCTAACCCCTAACCCCTAACCCCTAACCCCTATTAAAGGTCCGAGAACCGCGCTACAAAATCATCACGCTTTTTCTTGTTGGCTATGAATAGATAAGTGTATTTGTTGCGCCCCTCATCGAATTTGCGCTTGTCGTCCTTCACCTCAGCCATCTTAGCACCGAACTCCTTGTCACTGCTCAAGATGTTCATGATACCCAGTTTATATTCGAAATAATACCAAGTGCCTGGATCTAGCTCTATATACATGCGGAAAACATCGGCACCGCGCTTCTTCTCAATTTCGATTTTGCCTTTCACGTATTTAAAGAGTTGCTTCTTATCTGCACTGGCAATACCAATTTGACCTTGGCTTTGGAAAGTCTCGTCAATGGCATTCCATTTAAATTTTACATCGGCCAAATAAAACGTACTTAAGAGTTCTTCAGGAATCTTTTTCATCTGTCCACTCAAACCCAATTCCGATATCAACTTATCCGATTTTTCGGTACCTAAAAACTCCACCAAGCTCTTTTCATACTTGGTGCGTGTAATGTCAACAGGTTGCAGGTTGGGCCAAGTTTCAATCTGTTCGTAGATATACTTTAAAGAACTTTCATCTATCGGGAAGTTAATGCGCGCCACACCGCTCGTGCTGATGGCATCTTCGGTGGTGCGGTAATACACGTCGCCTACGTTGCTAAACTTCATAACGCCATAGTCCACGTTGAAGTCGAGTCGGCCATCGCCATTCAACTCACAGTTGCTTGTGTTCAGAGCAATCAAGTTACCGGCAAGTTTGGGCTGCTTGATTTTTTCCTTCGGTCCAATAACATATCGACCACCGGTCTTATCATGCGCTAAGAAACCTTCGGCTTGAATGATGGAGCGGTCGTCCTTTTCACGAATGTCGCTAAGGAAGGCCGGATAAACATCCATTGGAGAGTCACCGGTAATCATTACCCCCACACCCAGCTTGGTCATGGTCATATCGCGCAGAGAAGAATCGACAGGGATGTAGATCTCATCCGGATTGATTTCTGAACGGAACTTGAAGAAGGTGGCTTCCATCAATTCGCAATCATGTAAAATGCGAACCCCACCTTCGAAGGTCAAGAACTTCGTGTTGGCATGCATCTCAAAGTCGCCATAATACTCGAAGGCAGGAGCGAGGAAGAATTGTGCATTCTCTTGGATTTTACCAAAGCCTACTGTTTGATAGGAGGTGTCGACATGCAAATCTTCGAAGTGAATGACCTGCTCTTTCTTTTGCTCGTCGATGTAGGTGATGTCACCTGCAGCATTGAATTCCCGACGACCCTTGATTTTAATATCGGCATTGTAAATTTTGTGATACTGGGTCACGTAGTTACTTAAAATACTAGAGCGAGTAAGCGGTTGCATATTGGCGAAGCGCTCAATGACAACCTTACCGGAGTCGGGTGTAATTTTGGAATCAGCTACGATGATGTACTTGATTTTTTGGCAAAACAGCTTGCCACCGCGTAAGTCGTATTTAGCCTTCGGAGAAAGAAAGTTGAGCGAGTCCTGACCTTCGGCAATGGAGTAGAAGTTGGAACGCTTGGCATCTTCGGATGTATCGATGAGCAGGTCGTCGCCAACTGGTTTGCGGTTGGAGGAGAGGTCGAGCTCATCGCGATCCATATACCACGTAAACTGGTCCATGTAGCACACATACTGGTTCGCCGGGAATTCAATCTTGGTTTCACCGCCATTACTCTTGAAGATACCATCACGGCGGTCGAAGTCAACATCGGCGTTTACGTTGTCGGTCTTAAATGCCAGGCCTGATCCCAGCTCTTCACCAACGCCGCGCATCTGAAATGATGACGTGTCGGCCAGAATTTTCCTCCGCGTGTAGCGCATTAAATCTGATGTCAACTTGGCACCACTGAAGTCCATGAATCCGTTGCCGGTCATGCCGGTAGGCTTCAGGTGCAATGTGCCTGTGAGCGTGGCTTCGTCGTTGAAGAAGTCAATAGGTTTATCGATACTGGATATGTCGAGCTTATCTTTTTTGGAATAAAAGGCGAGCATGGTTGAGTCACTATGTGCTTTGGGTACTTCAACTTTGCCTGTGAGCTCGCGGTTGGTGAACTTATAGGTGCGCCCCAACATCGAATCGGGAAGGAAGGTGAAATCGCGTGACGACGCCGCTGCCGTGAGGTAACTGAAATCGCCGCTTCCTTTTAAGCCCGAGAAATCCAATTTCAAGTCGGCAGTAACCTTTGCCTTACCACCATAGGAAGGTAAGTCGGCACCGGTCTTACGCGTAAAGCCCAGCGAATTGTCTTCCATCAGCACCAATGGCTCAGTAATATCAGGGAAAATGCCCGCGCTCACTAATGTTCCTTCAAACTTGAGATCCTTCTTACTGAAGTTGTCCAAGGAGTCGATGGTGAACGGTTGAAGCTGATAGTAGAACTTGTCTTTATTATATACGCCTTGTTGTATGGATGGATTATTCCAATACACATAGGATGTTTTGGTACAGGTGAAGATGGGATATTGCGGATAGGTCTTACTGTGGAATCCGCCCTTGTTGGTGGGCGCGT
>CANHPZ010000202.1 GCA_947462725.1 Flavobacteriales bacterium | reverse complement strand
TTATCGGCGTCTCCCCTCACACTTGAAACTTCAAATACAGCCTTCAATTTCCAATCATGAAAACTACCTGTGTATTTATCACCGGTATTAGACAGGTGTTGTTCTAGCCTTTTCCAAGGATCTTGTGAATGGCCCACGTAATACTTGTCGGCAGTTTCTGAATAAAGAAAGTAGATATAGTGCATGGTGAAAATTTTAGAAAATGAAAAAGGCCATCGACAAATAAATGTGATGGCCTTAGCTCCTCAGCCTGGGCTCGAACCAGGGACCCCATGATTAACAGTCATGTGCTCTAACCAGCTGAGCTACTGAGGAATCTTCGGTTGAATTTCTATTCGAAAGTCAAGCGATGATAACTCTTTAACTTCAGCTATCCCGTCAATGACACCGCCTGAGCGAAGTCGAAGGCCGAGACTAAAGCACCGATTTCAAAAGGGTTATTCCGAAAAGGGTTGCAATATTACAACTTCTGAATCATTCCACAATATCTTCGTGCAAAATTTTTTTATATGGCCAGTCTTGTTGCTGTTGGCACCGTTGCCTTCGACTCTATTGAAACTCCATTTGCAAAGATGGATCGCGTCATCGGTGGCGCCGCTACTTACATCACACTCTGCGCTTCGCATTTCGTGAATGCCTCCGGCCTGGTGTCGGTAGTTGGCGATGACTTCCCGCAATCCATGCTCGACGAAATGACCAAGCGCGGTATCGATCAAGGCGGACTGCAAATCAAGCAAGGCGAAAAGTCATTCTATTGGTCGGGCAAGTATCATTATGATATGAACTCGCGAGACACACTAGTGACCGACCTCAACGTGCTCGCCGCTTTCGACCCGATTGTGCCCGAGTCCTATAAAAACTGCGACTTCCTCATGCTCGGTAACTTGGCTCCTGCGGTGCAAATGCGCGTAATTGAGCAATTGCACGAGCGCCCAAAACTCGTGGTGATGGACACCATGAATTTCTGGATGGACATCGCTTGGGACGATCTCATGCAAGTGATTGCTAAGGTGGATGTGCTTACCATCAACGATGAAGAAGCACGCCAAATGGCCAAAGAACATTCTTTGGTGAAGGCAGCAAAAAAAATTCTGGAACTCGGACCCAAATACCTCATCATCAAAAAAGGCGAACATGGCGCGTTGCTATTCGATAAGAACAATGTGTTTTTCGCTCCTGCGCTTCCCCTTGAGGATGTAGTAGACCCAACCGGAGCTGGCGACACATTCGCTGGCGGCTTCATCGGCTACCTCGCGCAAACCGAAAACATCTCGTTCGAAAACATGAAACGCGCTGTAATTGTAGGTTCAGCAATGGCCTCCTTCACCTGCGAAAAATTCGGCCCCGATCGTTTGCTTGAACTCTCTAAGGAAGAGATTCACGAACGCATTGAACAGTTCGTGCAGCTCACTGAATTCGAAATCGAACTGGTGTAATTTCTTTTCACTGTAATGCTGCACTTGGCCACTATCGGGCAACTGCCCGTGCCTGAGCAAAGTCGAAGCTGGTGCCTGAGCGAAGTCGAAGCTGGTGCCTGAGCCTGAGCCAAGTCGAAGGCCGGTGCCTGAGCGAAGTCGAAGCTGGTGCCTGAGCGAAGTCGAAGCTGGTGCCTGAGCCAAATCGAAGGCCGGTGCCTGAGCCAAGTCGAAGGCCGGTGCCTGAGCGAAGTCGAAGGCCGGTGCCTGAGCCAAATCGAAGGCCGGTCGATTGTATAATTATTGCCTTACTACGGCAAATAACGCATGATCACCGCGCTCGGTCACAAGACTGTACATACCCGCGCTCCACGAGCGCACATCAATTTCAACGCGGGAATTGGTTAATGAACCCTGCCAAACCAGATTCCCGCTTAAATCGTAAATAGTACAAGCCTGTCCCTGCAATTGTGCAGGCATCAGCACCAGGTATTCGGTGCAAGGATTGGGGTATAGGCCCAATAACGCATGCCGCTCACCCACACTCCAAAGCAAGATAAAGACACTATCTGAAAGCGCGGATTGACACACGTCTTCAAGCGATATAACAGAATAGAACCCCTCTTGCGTGGCCAGATAACTGGAATCGGTGGCCCCTTGAATCATCTCGCCATTCAAATACCACTGATGTCCTGAAGCATCGTCGCTCAGCAACAACTGACCCTGAGATGAAAGATCTCCAAGGGTAATTATTGGGGTGGCAACATACAACGCAAACAACTGTGCTGGCTCACTCATGGCCATGCATCCATTATCATCGGTTACGCCAACCATCCAAGTCCCTGGCTGTGCCGTTTCAAGGAAACTAACAAAGTCACTCGAATAAACCTCACCATTCAGATACCAAGTAAACTCACCCCCACTTGAAGCTTGCGCATCAAAAAACTGACTTTGCCCTGCACAAATATTAATGTTGCCAGATGGCTCCAACTGCACTGTTGGGGAGTCGAATGACGACACTGCAATGGCTTGTGAGAAGGCTGTACAACCCTCTGCATTCGTTATTTCAGCACTGTAAACACCTGGAGCTGTGACCATGAACTCCATGGAACTTGCACCATCCACAAGTGAATCGTTATTGTACCAAGCATAGGAATAATCCGGCATTGCTTGCAATACGAGCGTATCGAAACCACACAAAAACGTTGCGCCATCATAACTGATAATAGTTGCATCCGGCAAGCCATACACAGCTATTGCTGTAGGTTGCGACTGTGACGTGCAGCCGTTGGCATCCGTCACACGCGCCTCATAAAACCCGGCCGCCCCTACTGTGACTACTACATCGTTGGCCGATGCTATGGCCGCTCCGTTTTGATACCATTGCACGAATCCATCCCCTTGATTCAACGAGAGCGTCACTTGTTGTCCATCACAAAAAGTGGTGGGGCCATTAACATCAATCGTCACCAATTGTGGCTCCAATACATCCAAAACAAGCGAATTCGTGAAAGCAACACATCCGGTAAGGGTGTCGGTTACTTCTCCGTGATACACGCCCGACAATTGCGCCCAATACGAGGCCCCGGCATTACCGCCAATTGCCGATTCATCCCAAAAATAAATCACTTGCTGGCCTTCCTGCAGCGAAGCAACCAACTCCAGGCTATCACCAAAACACACCGTAGGATCACCCGTCCAAGACAAGCTTACATTAGGAATTGGGTGGATAATTACACTCGCCACATCAGATGTGCTTGCGCATATTTCCCCCTCATTGCCGATTACGGAATAGTTACCGGATTCAAACGCCAAATAGTCCGTTGCAACAGCTCCGTCAATCGCAACACCATCGCGCATCCATTGCCAAGATGCAGTGCCTCCACCAGCTTGCAAAAGCACCGCCTCGCCATCACAACCCGAGAGACCGGAAGGACTTTCCACAACAGCATTCAAGGGCGATTGCAATACCACCTCCACCGGAACTGATTCGTACTGACATAAATTGGAAACCACCACCACTGCATAAGTACCCGACTGGTTTGCAATAAAGGTTTCCGTGGTTGCGCCGGTAATAAACTCTCCATTGCGCTTCCAACTGATCCCGTTGGCACCGGTGATGGTGGCAGTGAGGGTTACCGGCACGCCGCATCCAATTGCAGGATTAGACTGATCAATGACCGCGCTCAAACCGGCTAATCCGGTTGCCTGGCGCTCTGTATTCACGTCTGTGATCATTGACGTATGGAAAGAAACGAATTGCTGTGACCATGAAGTTGCTGCAGCAGCCATTAGCATCACACAAAAAATCACCGAAAATTTTTTCATAGCGCAAGATAATTTCCCTTGCTCAATTGTCAACCTACAAATCTCACTGCACAATTTTTCTTGTCGCTGAGACTTCTGGTATGTGAATACATTTTTGCTGTTTACATTTTAATTGTAAACAACATTTTTGTTAACGGCATTGAAGTTTACATTTTTGCAATTCGCTTTTAAAATGTAAACCACCTCACTAATTACTATTCACTTATTCTCCAATCACTCTTCTCTCATCTTCATCCCTCCGCGCATCTCAGGTCAACCTCAAAAACAAAAAGGGCTGCCTTGCGGCAGCCCCTTTGGATATATTCAATTGCAGATTTCTGATTAGAACAACCAACCCAAACGGATAGTAGATTGGAAGTTTGGACCCCAACCTGAAGTTTTGGTAGGGCTAG
>CANHPZ010000201.1 GCA_947462725.1 Flavobacteriales bacterium | reverse complement strand
GACATGATGCTTGATCCGAATGCTAATTTCTTTGAGACAAAGCAGAAGTTCAAGGAATTTTGGGATGGAAAACCGATAACCAAAGGTTCGGGATACAAAGCATTTAAGCGTTGGGAGTGGTTTATGGAGTCGCGTGTTGATGCTCAAGGAAATCGACCGCAGCCCGATGCAGTATGGCAAGCCATGCAACAGCAGCCTGATATGTTCAGTAATGCGGTGGCAGCTGCCACGGGCAATTGGTCGTACATAGGCAATGCCACTGTTCCTACCGGCGGTGGTGGAGCGGGTCGCATCAATGGTGTTCGCGAAATGCCAGGAAGCACAACTACATTTTTTGCTTGTTCACCCGGCGGGGGTTTGTGGAAGACAACCGATAGCGGTATTTCTTGGTCGGTATTGGGAACGGATTTCTTAGCTTCTATTGGCGTTAGCGACGTTGCAATAGATCCAACCAATACGAATGTGATGTACATCGCTACCGGTGATGGTGATGCCGGCGATACCTATTCGCTGGGCGTTCTGAAATCTACGGACGCAGGTGCAACATGGAATACAACCGGATTGAATTGGGGCGTGACACTTGTGCGCACTTCGAGTCGAATTCTAATCAATCCATCAAATACTCAAATTGTTCTTTGTGCTACTAACAATGGAGTTTATCGCACAACGGATGGCGGTGTTAGCTGGACGCAAACAGTTGCAGGAAGCTTTAAGGATTTGACGATGAAGCCCGGCGATCCCACTACATGGTACGCCTGTTCCAACCAATTATATAAATCCACCGATAGCGGAGCCACGTGGACGGCATTGACCACCGGATTGCCAACTTCTGCAAGTTCACAGCGTATGGCATTGGCAACCTCTTTAGCTAACCCAGCGGTGCTGTATGTGCTTGCGAGCGCCACAGACTCTGGATTACTAGGTGTGTGGAAATCGACCGACAGCGGAGCTACTTTCATACAAATGACAGGCACCAATCCGAATTATCTGAACTGGGACATTTCTGCAACAGCAACCACCGGTGGTCAGGGTTGGTATGACCTGCGGATTGCTGCTGATCCAACCAATGCCAATACAGTTGTTATTGGTGGTGTAAATGTTTGGCGATCGACCAACGGCGGAACTAACTTTTCACTCGTTGGCCATTGGTATGGTGGGGGTGGAGCGTCTTATGTGCACGCTGATATTCATGCCATTCATTTCGTTCCCAATTCAACCCGATTGCTGGTGGGGAATGATGGTGGTGTATTTATGTCATCGAATGGCGGAACTTCTTTCGTTGATATTTCAAGCAATTTGCCGATTGCACAAATTTATCGCTTGAGTGTGGCGGGCACCAATAATAACGTTGTTATATCGGGATGGCAGGATAACGGAACCAACTTGAAAAATGGGACAACACATACCCGACCGCTGGGTGGTGATGGAATGGATTGCCAAATAGATCCGTCGAATGCCAATATCATGTATGGAGAGATATACTATGGTTCTATTTCCAAGAGCACAAATGGAGGAGCAACATTCTCTAACATCGTCGCCAGTGGCGGATTGAATGAAGATGAAGATGGCGCTTGGGTTACACCTTATGTGCTCGGACCAAATCCGAACCATATTTATGTGGCCAAGTCGTTGGTCTATAAATCGCTTGATGGAGGCACGACATTCAATGGATCTGCGGCTTTTGGTGGCACAGGTGATTGCAACTATGTCGCTGTTGCTCCTTCCAATACGAATATTGTATATGCTTCAAAGGGCGG
Source organism: Flavobacteriales bacterium (assembly GCA_947462725.1). Taxonomy (GTDB): domain Bacteria; phylum Bacteroidota; class Bacteroidia; order Flavobacteriales_D; family Sanyastnellaceae; genus JAIBBG01. Next base: position 2,416 of record CANHPZ010000201.1, on the reverse strand, counting down.
TAGCTTATTTAAAAGTACCGACAATGCGGCGACGTTTACGCTGGTCAATGGCATGCAGGGCTCCAGCATTACTTCGTTTTGCATTCATACAACAGATCCCAACAAAGTATGGGTAAGCTTTAGTAATTATACCGCAGGTCAGAAAATCTATTACACCGCTAATGGAGGAACTACTTGGACCAACATCTCCGGCTCTTTGCCCAATTTACCGGCAAACGTTGTGGTTGTGCAACCCGGAACGAGCAACGGTATTTATGTGGGTATGGATGCCGGTGTGTACTATCGCGATGATGTTTTGGGCAATTTTGTTCCATACATGAGTAGCTTGCCAAATGTGGAGGTTATTGATCTCGACGTTCAGGCCGGAACCAATACCATTACTGCTTGCACTTATGGCCGCGGTATTTGGAGAGCTCCTTTGTATGTGCTGCCAAACCTAGACGGTGTGTTGAGCAGTATTGTCAGTCCGACAGGTACGCTTTGTTCTTCAAGTGTTTCTCCGCAGATTCAGATTTTAAATGCTGGAACAACTACGCTGACCAGCATGACCATCTCTTATCAAGTGGTTGGACAAGCAGCGCAAACCTATAACTGGGTGGGTTCTTTGGCTACTGGGGCTTCACAAAATATTACGCTTCCCAATTTTGATTACGGCAGCGGGGCTTTCACCTTTACTGCCACAATTACGGCGGTGAATGGCCAAGCAGACGAGAATTTAACGAACAATACACAGAGCGGTTATTACTACTCTGTGAACGGAGTCAATAACGCAACACTTACGCTGGAAACGGACTGCTTCGGGAATGAATCAAGCTGGCAAATTAAGGATGCCTCCAATAACGTCGTGCATAGTGGTGCTTCCTACGGCAATGAATTGACCTACACGATTCCGGTTTGCCTGGCCACACAATGCTATACATTCGTGATGAACGATTCATACGGTGATGGTCTTTCTGGCAGTGGCTGCACGCTAGGTGCGGGTAACTACTTCATCAAGGATAATGCTACTCAAACGACTTTAGTATCGATGACAACTGCAAGTTTCGGTGCTACGGTATCGCATCCGTTCTGTTACCCTGTAGGGCAGATACTTGGATGCACCAACCCTCTAGCTTGCAATTACAATGCACTTGCTAATCAAGACAATGGATCTTGCACGTACGGACCGACCAATGATATCTGCGCGGGGGCTCAATTGCTTACTGTGAATGCAGCGGCAACGGCAACAACGAATGTGGGAACATGTCAGGAAGGAACAACACCTTCGTGCGGAGGAACCACTCAAATCAAGGATGTGTGGTTCAAATTTGTATTCACCGGAGGTCCTGTAACGATTTCAACGAATTTCACCGGAGGCACACTTACAGATACTCGATTGGCTGTATATAGTGCTTGCGGGGGAACGCAATTGGCTTGCAACGATGATATTGCTGCAGCCAATTATCTATCTTCTGTCACCTTAGCCTGCGCTAGTTTGACGCTAGGACAAACCTATTACATTCAAGCCGGGGGATATCAAGCAAATACAGGCACCTTCTCTATACAAGTAACGGCTCCTGTTGAAACATGTAATGGCTTAGATGATAACTGCAACGGTCAGATCGATGAAGGCGTGAGTTTCACCTTCTACCGCGACGCCGATGGTGATGGCTATGGAAACTTAGCGCTTACCACCAACGCATGCACAGCGCCGACGGGATATGTGAGCAACAGCACTGATTGCAACGACAACAGCTCAGCGGTTAATCCGATTGCTGCTGAAATCTGCAACACCATCGACGATAACTGCAACGGCCAGATTGATGAAACAGGAACACTCACGTTCTACCGTGATGCCGACGGCGATGGCTACGGAAACGCAGCGCTAACAACTGCAGCTTGCTCAGCGCCAACAGGATATGTGAGCAATAACACCGATTGCAACGACAACAGTTCTGCTGTTCGTCCGAATGCGACAGAAACTTGCAACACCATCGACGATAATTGCAATGGTCAGATTGATGAAACAGGAACACTCACGTTCTACCGTGATGCCGACGGCGATGGCTACGGAAACGCAGCGCTAACAACTACAGCTTGCACAGCGCCAACAGGATATGTGAGCAATAACACCGATTGCAACGACAACAGTTCTGCTGTTCGTCCGAATGCGACAGAAATCTGCAATACCATCGACGATAACTGCAACGGTCAGATCGATGAAGGCGTGAGTTTCACCTTCTACCGCGACGCCGATGGTGATGGCTATGGAAACTTAGCGCTTACCACCAACGCATGCATAGCGCCGACGGGATATGTGAGCAACAGCACTGATTGCAACGACAACAGCTCAGCGGTTAATCCGATTGCTGCTGAAATCTGCAACACCATCGACGATAATTGCACTGGTCAGATTGATGAAACAGGAACACTCACG
>CANHPZ010000200.1 GCA_947462725.1 Flavobacteriales bacterium | reverse complement strand
TACCAGTTGGCAAAAACGCAACTCAATCGAGTGAAAAAATAGCACGGTTATTAGGGCGAGAGAATAGCGGGGCACGACTCCTGTCAAAATCCCACATGACTGCTTTCCTTTATTCCACACAAATTCGGTTTTTAACTGAAAGCGTCTATGCACGAAATCACACCGGCTATCTAACCAAGTATCCACGAAATGAAAACTACTGGGTTGTTTGCATACTGTGTTCTCATGCAACACCACAAAGCGCAGGGCGGATTGCGCGCTTTAGGAGCCCTATAAAATGCTCCTTTCGGCAAAACTCACTAAAAAGTTTTACAAAACGTAACCATCCAACTTCACACCCCGTACCAAAGGTGTGATTTGTTTTTTTGGTTAATTAATGGATTTGGTTAAGTAAGAAAGCCTCCCAACGGGGAGGCTTTTTTATTTGGTGACTATCCCACCTTCACCTTACGTAATTCGAAGTTCTGTCCGAGGTACACTTTGCGCACTTGCTCATCGGCTGCAAGCTCTTCCGCTGTACCTGCCTTGAGGATTTGTCCGTCGTACAATAGATACGCACGATCGGTGATAGAGAGCGTCTCCTGCACATTGTGGTCGGTGATGAGCACGCCTATGTTGCGCTGCTTCAACTGAAACACGATTTTCTGAATGTCTTCCACGGCAATCGGATCTACTCCCGCAAAGGGCTCGTCGAGTAGTATGAACTTGGGGTCGGTAGCCAATGCACGCGCTATCTCTGTGCGTCTGCGCTCACCGCCACTCAAAGTGTTGCCCATGTAAGTGCGCTTGTGTGTGAGACCAAATTCTTCCAGCAGCATCTCCAACTTCTCTCCTTGCTCCTTCTTACTCAGCTTGGTCATCTCGAGCACGGCCTTGATGTTGTCTTCGATTGATAACCGACGAAACACGCTGGCCTCTTGCGGCAAATACCCCACGCCCAGCTGAGCCCTGCGGTACATCGGCTCATGGGTGATGTCGAGATCATCCAAAAAAACATGACCCTCGTTGGGCTTCACCAATCCAGTGACCATGTAGAAACTCGTGGTCTTGCCCGCGCCGTTCGGCCCAAGCAATCCAACGATTTCTCCTTGGTTCACCTCAAATGAAACGCCCTTCACAACGGTGCGCTGACCGTATTGCTTGATGATGTGCTGAGCTCTAAGTTTCATCGTGAATTTTTATGACGTGCCAAATTTAAGGATTGTAGGAGTAAAGGATTGTAGGATTATAGGGGACACCCAAGCGGTGCGTAGGGAGTCCCTGCATCCGTATAATCCTGCAATCACTTATTTTTTGTAACCTTTCAAAACAACCACCCGTACTACAGGTGTGATTTGTTTTTTTGGTTAATTAATGGATTTGGTTAAGTAAGAAAGCCTCCCAACGGGGAGGCTTTTTTATTTTGTTCTGTTACGTGGAGATGCACGGAGCTTACATGGTCATATCAACTCCTACTTGCCCTCGTATTTCTGTTTGTATTTCTCGTATAGATCGGTTTGCTTGCTGCGCAGCACAATGCTGCGGCCCTGAATGAACGCATGCGTGAGCGCATTCGTGCGCATATCCAACGCATCACCCGAAGAGATAAACAAGGTAGCATCCTTGCCTACTTCCAATGTGCCACACTGATTATCGATACCGAGAATTTTTGCCGGAGCCTGCGTGAGCGAGCGCACAGCCTCTTCGTAAGGCAGTCCATAAGCCACTGCTGTGCCAGCATAAAACGGCAGGTTGCGCGCGCCCATCCGTTCCATGTCACCCTCGTTTTGCAATGCGAATGCTACTCCTGCAGCATGCAACAATGCAGGAAGCTTGTAAGGCAAATCCACATCGTCCTCAGCATACATGGGTAATTCATGCACACGGCGCAACAGCACAGGAATGTCGTGTTGCTTCAATTGATCGGCAACGAGGTGAGCATCATAACCACCAACTATGACCATGTGCTTCACTTGCTGACTCACCTTAAAGTTGACGGCCTCCTGTATGGCCTTAGCATCGTCGGCATGCACATAAAGTTTTTGCGCACCGCTGAAAACACCGCGCAATCCTTCAAAGCGCAACTCTTGCAACGGAGGATTTTTCACCGCACAATACGCTCGCGCCTCGTTGAAAAAGGTTTGAATCTCGCGCAATTGCTGGTCGTAGGTTTTTACTTTTTCTACACTCACCTTGCCTTTGTCGTAGTGCTTGTGAAACACCGATGGCCAGTTGAGGTGCACGCCATCATCGGCTTTGATGAGCGCATCTTCCCAGTTCCATGCGTCGAATTGCATAACACATGAAGTACCGCTGATGACGCCCCCACGCGGCGTTATTTGTCCCATCAGCACACCGTTGAAGCGCACGGTGGGAATGATTTCCGAATCGGTGTTGTAGGCGATGGCCGAACGAATTCCTGGCTTGTAGGCACCGGTTTCAGCGAAGTCGCTCGACTGACGAATGGCATCCAGCTCATTCAAACCGAGCGTAGAATTGGTGGCGATGAATCCGGGATAAACTTGTTGATCCGATGCATCAATGGTGACGTCATAGGCATTCGCGGCGAGCCTGATGAGTTTTCCATCTGCTACCAAATCCAATTTGCCATCACGAAATCCAATGGCAGCGTTTTCAATCACACTGCCATTGCCCAAGTGTGCCGTGGCATTCACGATGAGTATGGATTGCGATTGCTTCGGTGCAACGGTTGGATTTTGTTGCGCATGGCCACATGCCGCGGCCAAGATTCCTATTGCGAGGAGAAAGGTTCTCATGATCTTGCTTATTTAAATGAAATGCCTTGTGATGTTTGATCGAGCGTGTCGCAGTGGAAGTGCTTCTTCTCTTTGAGTCCGGGTGTGCGTGTTGGCTCTCCTGCGCTCTTGGCGCTCAACATTTTTTGAATGAGTCGTGCGCGCTCTGTGGTCATTTCCTTGCGCATAGCTGCATCGCGCTCACCGTCGAAGTAACAAATGCCATCAACGAAAGTCTTCTCGACTTTAGCGTAGACGGATAGTGGATTTTCACTCCAGATTACGATGTCAGCATCCTTGCCTGCGGCCAAACTTCCCGTTCGGTTGTCGATGTGCAACAGTTTGGCAGGATTGAGCGTCACAAACTTCAATGCTTCTTCTTCGGGAACACCGCCATACTTCACGGCCTTGGCTGCTTCTTGATTGAGACGTCTTGCCATCTCTGCGTCATCGCTGTTGAACGCCACGGTGATACCTTGCTTCCACATCAATGCTCCGTTGTAAGGAATAGCGTCTTTCACTTCGTATTTGTATGCCCACCAGTCGCTGAAAGAACTTGCGCCTGCGCCATGCGCCTTCATCTTGTCGGCAACCTTGTAACCTTCCAAAATATGCGTGAAGGTGTTGAGCTTAAAGTGCATGCTGTCGGCAACGTGCATGAGCATGTTGATCTCGCTCTGCACGTAGCTGTGACACGTCACAAATCGTTGGTGGTTGAGGATCTCATTGAGCGTCTGCATTTCCAAATCGACCCGAGGTGCAATTAATGGACTTACAATCGCAGCGTTTCTTTTATTGTTTGTGGCAGATACTACAGGAGACTTCATGTGAGCATCAGCGTATTCGCGTGCGCGAATGAAATGGTCGTAATACAGCTGCTCAACGCCCATGCGCGTTTGCGGAAAACGTGATCCGTCGTTGTACCAATTCGATTGCTTCACGTTTTCACCCAGTGCAAACTTGATAAAGCCGGGAGCGTTATCCACCAGCATATCCTCTGCATTTCCACCCCAGTGCAATTTGATCAACGCGCTTTGTCCGCCTATCGGATTGGCGCTGCCGTGCAGCAATTGAGCGCACGTGACGCCGCCCGATAATTGACGGTAGATATCGATATCTTCGGGCCACACCACTCGCGCCTCTTCCACTTCGGCGCTGCAAGCTTGCTCACCTTCATTCACACTGGCCAATGCGATGTGACTGTGCTCATCAATAATGCCCGGTGTTACGTGCTTGCCTCTTGCATCAATGATGCGCGCTTGTGGATACTTCGAAGCGTCCAAAGATTTTCCAACGGCTACAATTTTACCGTTGTGAACGAGCACTTGTCCGTTTTCTATATTGCCTGAAGATTCGCACGTCCACACTGTAGCGTTTTGAATCCACACCGTTTCAGCCTTCGGCTTCTCTTTCATGCCGTATGCGGTAAATGGAAATATCATCTCACCTAAAACCTCCTTCGTTTCATTCTCCTTGC
>CANHPZ010000199.1 GCA_947462725.1 Flavobacteriales bacterium | reverse complement strand
GGTCGTTGCGATAACTGGAGTTGTTGCAAACCAAAGTACGCGAGTATTCGATTTTCTCCTGTTAGTGGAACAATGTCAGCGCCTATGGAAATGGTAACCAGGTCGAGGTAACCGAATAGCAAATCGGTGTCAATCGACTGTTGAATGCAAAGCCCCTGCAGCATCTTAAAGCCAACACCCGCACCGCTCAACCCGTCATACGGGTAATTGCAATCGGGTCTTTTTGGGTCGAGAACAGCTGCAGCATTTGGAATGTCGGCCGGTCTATGGTGATCGCACACGATCACGTCGATGTTCAGAGAACTTGCGTAATCAATCTTTTGAGCATCGCGCACCCCGCAGTCGAGCGTGATGATGAGGGAGCAATTTTTTTCTTTGGCATAATCAACCCCTTGCATGGAGAAGCCGTAGCCCTCGGTGTAACGGTCGGGGATGTAGTAATGACAAGGAACACCAAGGCTCGAAAGAAAGCTGTACACTAAGGTAACTGCGGTGGTACCATCAACGTCATAATCACCATAAACGAGGATGCTTTCATTTTTGTGAATTGCTGTTGAAAGCCTTTCCACGGCCCGATCCATGTCTTTCATGAGAAAGGGATCGTGTAGGTGTTCAATTTCCGGTCGAAAGAAGTTGCGCGCCTGTTCAAACGACTCTATTTCACGTTGTGCGAGCAAGTGAGCAATGCGTTGATTGACCGACAATTCGCTTTGCAAAAGATCCACTAAGGATTGGTCGGGTGTTTTTTTTGGCAGCCAGGTCTTTTCCATGTTGCGTAATTACGCAATTAAGATCGATTCTTTATGCATGAATATTCCACTCGGGAATATGCGGTCCCGGTGGAACATTGTGGGCGGAATAATATGGAATGCAACCAAAGTTTGGGGGAATGAGACTTGTGTTTATATCTTCGAAACCTGTTAAATACGTTTTACCTATGAAAATGCGCTCGCTCGTATTCCTGTTTTTTGCGGTTTTTGCCGGTTCTTTTTTCCTGGCAAGCTGTCTCAACGATGACAATAAAATTCCGGACAACTGCTACGACGGCGTTCTCAACAACGGAGAGATAAACATCGACTGCGGTGGACCGAATTGTGAAGAATGTGACCACTGTACAAACGGTGTTTGGGAGCCCGAGCGCGGTGAAACGTGGTTGGATTGTGGAGGAGAATGCCCAGTGTGTCCTACCTGCGCTAATGGCGTTCAGGATGGAGATGAGATAGGCATTGACTGTGGCGGCGTTTGCGGCGGATGCGAGCAGCTTTGCGGCGATGGTTTGCTGAACGGTTTGGAAGACGACATCGACTGTGAGAACGAAGGTGAAACTCCTTACGGCGGCTGCGATTTTTGCCCGACCTGCGTTGACAATTTGTTCAACGGAAATGAAACGGGGATCGACTGTGGCGGTCCGGATTGCGATCCTTGCTGCTCTACCGGTAACTGCGGAAACGGCATTCAGGATGGAGTAGAGTTTTACGTTGACTGTGGCGGTAACTCTTGCCCGGATTGTGATACCCTCTTCTCATACAAAATTGGTTCAACGGTATTCAAAACACCGCAAACTGCATATATCCCACCGGCTTACGATGACATTACCGGTACCTTGACCTACACACTCGAGCCCGCATACGACACTGATCCTGACGCGCCGCCGGTGCCAATGGGTAGTCTTTCGTTGATTGTAACCCAGCCTACGCTTGGTTGGGCAAGCAGCTTGGGAGCTCCGTTGGAGTTTCCCGTTCCGTTCACAGACCCAACGCAATACAGCATTGTTTGGACCGATGAACTAGGTTTCACGTATTCTTCGGCTTTGCCGGGTGGCGACTGCACATTCACTATGGTGAAGTACAAAGAGCTCACGATTACAGTAGCCGATGTAACGAATGGTTGCAACAAGCCGATTGGCTTTTACCGCTTCTTCCGCGGCGCATTCCAGGGAACACTTGTAGCGGTAGACCCCGCTGCACCAAGCCCAACTGTGAGTGTGAGCCAGGGATTGTTCCAGTACACGTTCTTACCATAAGATCTTTCAGAATAAATATGCCCGCATACGATTCCGTGTGCGGGCATGTTATTTTTAGTCGGGAAGTGTCTGAATGCCATGCCCGTGACTATATTTGCGGCCCCAAAAAGGGAAGCGCATTATGAATCCAATGGTTAAAATACTTGCCGGCTCATCCTCTAAGTACATTGGAGAGAGCATTGCCAAGGAGTTTGGTGTTGAGTTGGGCAATGTCATTATTCAGCGCTTCAGTGATGGGGAATTTCAGCCCTCCATTGAGGAGACAGTTCGCGGAATGGATGTGATTATCATCCAGTCAACTTTTCCCCCAAGTGATAATTTAATGGAGTTGTTACTCTTGATTGATGCAGCCAAGCGCGCATCGGCCAAGCGTATCGTTGCCGTAATACCCTATTTCGGGTTGGCGCGCCAAGACAGGAAGGACAAGCCACGTGTGGCGATTGGTGCTAAGTTGGTGGCCAATTTGTTGACGGCTGCCGGTGTTGACCGAGTGATCACAATGGATTTGCACGCAGAGCAGATTCAGGGCTTCTTTGAGGTTCCTGTTGATCACCTGTATGCTTCGACCATTTTTGTTCCATACCTGAAGTCACTAAACATACCAGACCTCCTCATTGCTGCGCCTGATACCGGTGGTACCAAGCGTGCCAATGCCTATGCTAAGTTGTTGGGAAGCGATTTGGCAATTTGCTACAAGCAACGCAAAGTAGCCAACCAGGTGGAAAGCATGACCGTGATTGGTGATGTGCAGGGAAAGAACGTTGTGATTGTAGACGATATGTGCGATACCGCCGGCACGCTTTGCAAGGCGGCAGAGGTTATGATGAACAGTGGAGCGCTATCGGTGCGAGCAATTTGCACACACCCTGTTTTCAGCGGACAGGCATACGAGCGTATACAGGAATCAGCGTTGAAGGAGATCATTGTAACGAACAGCATTCCATTGAAGGAAGGTCGTCCGCAAGAAAAAGTGAAGGTGTTGAGCATTGCTCCCTTGTTCGGTGGTGTGCTTACCAACCTTATTGATAATCGCAGCATAAGCAGCAATTTTATAATGTCGTAAATCATTAAAATTTAAATACATGAAACAAGTCACATTGAGCGGCTCTCCGAGAGAGAGCGTAGGAAGAAAGGGCGCAGAGGAATTGCGTAGAAACGGTCGCATTCCCGGTGTTATCTATGGTGGATCAACACAAATGCCTTTCAGCGTATCACGCAACGACTGGGATAAGATTATCGCTCGTCCCGATACATTGCAAATCAACATGGAAGTGGGCGGTAAGACCTACTCAACCATCATCCAGGAAATGCAGCAGAACCCGGTTACTGACTTGGTAACGCACATCGATTTGTTGGAGTTGATTCCAGGCAAAGAAGTAAAGACAACACTTCCTGTTCGCACAGTAGGTGTTTCTGAAGGGGTTCGCAGTGGTGGTAAGTTGCTCATCAACTACCGCAAGGTGCGTATCAGCGGAAAGCCAGAAGCAATTCCGGACGAAATTCAGGTTGACATTTCAGCGATGAAAATTGGTGATATGATTCGCGTTCGCGACATCAAGATCGACGGTTGCAAGGTGTTGGAAGCTGATGCTTCAGCCATTGTATCTGTTCAGGTAACACGTGCAGCCATGGCTGATGCCGCTGCTGCTGCTGCTGCTGAAAAGAAGAAGTAATCGTTTGGCGACTGAAGCTTAAGTTCGCTGCATGAAATTCCTCATCGTAGGCTTAGGAAACATCGGCAGTGAGTACTTAGAAACTCGCCACAACATAGGATTTAAAGTATTGGACGCTCTAGCCGGGGCGTCCAATCTTTTTTTTAAGACAGACCGTTACGGTGACGTATGTGAGCTGAAGCACAAAGGACGAACCTTCATCTTGCTCAAGCCAAGCACCTATATGAATCTCAGCGGCAATGCTGTTCGCTATTGGATGCAACAGGAGAAAATTACGCTCGAGAATGTGCTGGTCATTACCGATGATTTGGCTCTACCCTATGGGAAGTTGCGTATGCGCGGGCAGGGAAGTGATGGCGGTCACAATGGGCTTAAGCATATCAATCAGATATTGCAAACCACCCAATACGCCAGGTTGCGCTTTGGAATAAGCGCTGAGTTTTCTAAGGGACAGCAGGTCGATTATGTGTTGGGTGTTTGGAGCCCGGAAGAATTACAAGCACTCAGCGCACACATAGAG
>CANHPZ010000198.1 GCA_947462725.1 Flavobacteriales bacterium | reverse complement strand
TTGTTTTTCATGTTTTTAGTTTTCAGAAGCCATAGGCAGTTTAAAGCTAAACGTAGTGCCTTTGCCTAAGGTGGATATGATATTAAGTTTTGATTTGTGCTTGTTCAGGAATTCTGTCGCCAGCACCATGCCGAAGCCACGACCCTTTTCGCGGTTGGTGCCGCGCGTGGTGAATTGAACACCTTTGACGATGTTGTCGATTTGCTCGGGTGTCATGCCAACACCCGAATCCTGAATGGTGAATTCAACCTCTTCTTCGAGTGCTTTGGCCGATATACTGATGACTCCGCTGACTGGAGTGAATTTGATTGAATTGCTCAAAAGATTGCGAAAAACGCTGTCGATCATGGTGTGGTCGACTTCAATTTTCAAATGTTTCGGCACGTTGAGATGCAACAAAATACTTTTCGTGTTGAGGTTGTATTCGGCTTGCGCAATAAGCTGATTGATCAGCGCATCAACTTCGTAGATTGACGTGTTGCAGTTCAGCTCATCTTGTTGCGTTCGACACCACTGCAACATGTTGTCGAGCACTTCCAGAGTGCGTTCTGCATCATGCTTGAGGTTGCTGAGTAAGTTGGCTTTCTCAGTTTCTTCTAAAGGTATGCGCTCAATGACATCAATGACACCGATAGTTTTTCCGATATCACCGCGCAGGTCATGCGACATCATAGATAGCAGCTTGTCGCGCGTGCGAATGCTTCCGAGCATTATTCTGTTTTGATGCGCGTTTTCCGTACTTCGTGAACGCAGCTCCTTCAATATGGCATCGTTGAGTCTGACCAACGTGACTACAATGTATACACTGAAAATTAGTGATCCGGTAAGGTTTACAATCCAAGCAATGTGCATTACAGGCTCATGCACCAAGTAGGTATTATTGTCGTTGTGTATGAACGCATAGAGCGGCAGGCTTATAAATGCAGCCGCGATAACGATATAACTAAATGGTCTTTGCCTTTGGGTGAATACGACAAGAGCACTAATGGTGAGAGGAATCAGAAACGTCCAAACAAAAACGTGCTCCGAAAACATGATGGTAATCGTCAGTATGATGGCCACTACATGAATATGTGCAATCAGTTTCGAGGCAATGGTAAATCCATTCTTGAAGAGCCATAAATAAGCGATAGAACCAACCGCGAATGTTCCACACATGAAGGCTACATCATGCAATTGGAGCAGATAGTTCATTACGAATAGCAATAGGCCGAAAAAGCCCATACCAATAATCATCAACACATACAATCGCTCAGTCTTGAGCTCGCTCAAGCCTACGCCTTGTGGCATGAATTTGTCGGCTATACGCTCGGGCCCTGTTGCGATTTTAATCATGTTATGAATACTGCTGATTCTTATTTGTGAAGCGCGAAATGTAAGCAAATCGCGGTACTTTGGCAACGATGTAAATCAGAGGAGAATGAATATGAAACAAATGCATAGGTTGCTTTGGCTTTGTAGCGTGGTTGTGATGATGATGGCTATTGGATGCAAGCATAATCCTGAAGATCTAAAGGTGCCTCTGGCCAATCCTATTGTTGTGCCGGATATCGATACCGATTTGCTTCAGCTTTCTGATTCAATGCTTGTTTGGCTGGATAGTGTGCAGCTTGATAACGGATTGGTTGAAACCAGTTTCGCGAGCAATTTTGTTTCTCTCTACGATAACGCATTGGCGGCATTGGTATTTACACAGTCGGGACAAACAGATCGCGCCGTGCGCATTTTCCGCTATTTTCAAATCAGGCTGCAGACCGAAATGCTCTCCGGAAATGGCGGATACTTTCAGTTTCGCGATGCACAGGGTCAGCTTCAAGGCAACCGCTGGCTGGGCGATAATGCTTGGCTGCTCATCGCGCTCAACAACTACGAGCATACAACGGGTGATACGCAGTTTGCAAACGTGCGCGATGCGCTTATCAATTGGATAAAATCGCAACAGGATGCAGATGGCGGATTGTGGGGCGGCAGTGATATTAGTGGAGCGCATTTAGCCAAGGTCACCGAAGGAATGATTGATGCCTTCAATGCTGTGCCTGGTTACGAAACGTTTCATCAGAATTTGCTGCAATACTTTGAAGCGCAGCGTTGGGATAATACAGAGCAACTGCTAGTGTCGTGGCCCGGCAGCAATTATTACTATGCGCTCGATAATTTCTCATGGGGCTATTGCACGTTTGAAGGATTCCCTGCACGTGTGTTGGATGATGCTACTCGTTTTGAGAACACACAATTGCACGCAACATCAGGTGATAGTATTACAGGCTATTGCTTTGATGAAGATCGCGATGCCGTTTGGATGGAAGGCACGGGGCAGATGGCCGTTGCGTTTTCTACTGCGAATCGATTGTTGGATGCCAATCGTGTATTGCATGAATTGCAAAAGGCTGCAACAAGTCAGGCCAATTTTCCTGGAGCGATGGGATTGCCTTATGCTTCAAATGTTGGAACCGGATACGGTGGAACATTGCTTTGGAATGGCGCCGATATTACACCGTGCACCGCAGCCACAACGTGGTTTATCATGGCGTGCCATCGGTTCGATCCGATGCGTTTGAATTACGCAAAGGATATTCCTGTGGAAGATAGGTTTTGGTGAGAAAGGAGGGATGGAGAATGGAGAATTGAGAATGTGACGCGCAAGCGATAGCTGAGACAATCCGAAAGATGGACGCATAGCAGTGCGTCTCGGCCATTTCACCCCTCACCCCTAATCCCTGACCCCTTAATAATTTCCTCCACCACCGCCGGATCCAACAACGTGGTCGTATCGCCCAACGAACTCACATCGCCTTCGGCCACTTTGCGCAAGATGCGGCGCATGATTTTTCCTGAGCGTGTTTTAGGAAGGCCACTCACAAATTGAATCTTGTCGGGCTTGGCAATTCGGCCAATCTCGTGGGCAACGGTCTCGATGATTTGGTCGCGCATGTCTTGTGTGGCTTCGCTACCTGTAGCCAGAATCACGTAGGCATAAATGCCTTGGCCTTTGATGTCGTGCGGATATCCGACAACAGCGCTTTCTACTACATGTTTGTTTTGATTGATGGCATTCTCAATTTCCGCGGTGCCAAAGCGGTGGCCGCTAACGTTGATCACATCATCCACACGACCGATGATACGGTAGAGGCCATCTTCATCTCTTCGCGCGCCATCGCCGGTGAAGTAGAGGTTGGCATAAGTCGAGAAGTAGGTGAGACGGCAGCGCTCATGATCGCCCCATGTACTGCGCAATATGGAAGGCCATGGAAATCGGAAACACAAATGTCCTTCCACGCCATTGCCCTCGATAATCTGGCCATTGGCATCCACCAGCACGGGTTGAACTCCCGGCATGGGAAGCCCTGCCAGAGCGGGTTTGGAATGGGTGACGCCGGCGCACGATGTGAGCATGATACCTCCCGTTTCAGTTTGCCAAAACGTGTCGACAATGGGGCAGCGGTTCTTGCCGATGTGCGTATCGTACCAATGCCAGGCCTCTTCGTTGATGGGTTCACCCACAGAGCCCAGCACGCGCAATGAATGCAATGAGTGCGGAAGCACATAGTCGATGCCGGCCGACATCAGTGAGCGAATGGCCGTGGGAGCCGTATAGAAAATATTGACCTGATGCTTGTCGATGACTTGCCAAAATCGACCGGCATCAGGGAAGGTTGGAACGCCCTCAAACATCAACGTGGTGGCGCCATTGAGCAATGGGCCGTAGATGATGTAGCTGTGCCCGGTAACCCATCCGATGTCGGCTGTGCACCAATGCACTTCGCCTTCACGGTATTGAAACACGTTGGAAAATGTATAGCCTGTGTAAACCATATATCCGCCGCAGGTGTGCAGCACTCCTTTGGGTTTGCCTGTGCTTCCGCTGGTGTACAGGATGAACAACGGATCTTCGCTGCTCATGGTTTCAGGTTCGCAATGTGTTGCTGCTTGATTCCTTTCAAAGGCATAGTCAACATCTCTGCCTGCTTGCATGGGCACTTGCCATTGCATGTGATTCACGACTAATACGGTTTCAACGCAGGTGCAATTTTCCAGCGCTTCATCCACGACGGCTTTCACGGCAATTTGCTTGGCACCACGATTCATCGCGTCGGCGGTAATCACCATTTTGCACGAGCTGTCGTTGATGCGATCGGCCACAGCATTGGCGCTGAATCCGGCAAATACCACCGAGTGAATTGCTCCGATACGAGCGCATGCGAGCACGGCATAGGATAACTCCGGAATCAT
>CANHPZ010000197.1 GCA_947462725.1 Flavobacteriales bacterium | reverse complement strand
TGGCGTGTAGGCTCTAAGGTGAATCTCGAGCGCTGTTTGAAATTGCAAGACCGCATCGACGGCCATATGGTGCAAGGCCATGTCGATACAGTAGCCAAGTGCATTCAGATGGAAGATCAGAAAGGATCATGGAAATACCACTTCGCGTATGATCATGCGCACGAATGGGTTACGGTTCCCAAAGGCAGCATATGTGTGAATGGAGTAAGTCTAACGGTGGTCGACTCCGACAAGGGAGTCTTTTCGGTGTGTATCATTCCTTACACCTGGGAGCATACCAATTTTCGCACGTTGGAGGAAGGTCATTTGGTGAATTTAGAATTCGACATCATAGGCAAATATGTTATGCGGTATATGGCTCTTAATAACTTATAACACTCGCAAAGAATTGGCGCCTGAGCTCGGGTGTACTTTCGCACTTCAACTATCGCTACATGATCTTCGCATTACAACTGCTCCTTAGTTTATCACTGCTCATCATCTTGCACGAAGGCGGACACTTTATTCCCGCCAAACTGTTCAAGACGCGAGTAGAAAAATTCTATCTCTTTTTCGACCCGTATTTTTCTGTTCTCAAAAAGAAAATTGGTGAAACAGAATATGGTATTGGCTGGCTGCCACTTGGCGGCTATGTAAAGATTTCCGGGATGGTGGATGAGAGTATGGACAAGGAGCAAATGGAACAGCCTGCGCAGCCTTGGGAGTTTCGCGCAAAGCCGGCTTGGCAGCGTCTCATCATCATGATTGGCGGTGTAACAGTGAATGTTATCGTGGGAGTTGTCATCTACAGCATGATTCTCTTTACCTTCGGCAAAGAGGTTGTGCCTTCTGAAAACGCAGCCTATGGCGTGCACTGCAATCCACTGATGTATCACTATGGTTTTCGTGATGGTGACAAGATTCTTGCGCTTGATGGCGTAAAGCCGGAGAGCTTTCAGGACATCAACAAACAGCTCATTCTGGATGATCCGCGCCAAGTGACTATTGAGCGTTTCGGAGAGCAAATTAACATCGACTTGCCGGAAGATTTCGGACAGTTGCTAGTAGACAGCGGTATCAAAAGTGGCGCTTTCAGTTTGCGCATTCCGTTTGTGATTGACTCGATCGTTCCGGCCAATCCGGCCTTCCACGCAGGGTTGATGAAAGGCGATAGCATTGTTGGCGTGAACGGATTGTATACGCCCTATTTCCAAGAGATAGCGCGCGAGTTGCGCAACCATAAGAACAAAGTAGTGCATATGCACATCGTGCGCGCAGGCGCATCAATATCAGTTCCGGTGGATGTAACCGATGAAGGTCGAATCGGTGTGGCTCCACGTTCACTCGAGAAATTCATATCAGTAGATACGTTGCATTACAGCCTTGCTCAAGCCATTCCCGGAGGCTTTCATGAAGCTTGGGAAACCGTTACGAACTACACCAGCCAATTGCGCTTCTTGTTTTCGAAAGCCGGAGCAAAGCAAGTGGGCGGATTCGTAACCTTTGCCAAACTATTCCCTGATCAGTGGGATTGGTGGGCTTTCTGGGAGCGCACAGCATTCATTTCTTTGGTGCTCGCATTCATGAACATTCTGCCTATACCTGCCCTCGATGGCGGTCACGTGATGTTTTTACTTTGGGAAATGATCACAGGAAAAGCCGTGAGTCAGAAGGTACTTGAGCGCTCTCAAATTGTGGGGATGATTCTTTTGCTGGGCCTCATGTTGTATGGCAATGGAATGGACATTTTCCGCATTGTTACCGGTTCGTAGACATATCTCATCTTCGGCTATCCCGCGCCTGATAGGGCTAATGCTTTGTACGCTTCTTGCGGGAACGAGGGTTTTGCAGGCGCAGGAAATAATCTGGTCACAACCTGCAAAAAACGAAAGATCACTCGAACGTGTGCGTGTGGTCGCGTCTTCTCAAACTATCATGCATGTGATTGAAGAGCGCGAAGGACAATTGCGTTGGTTGCGCTATACCACCGATAGCTTGCGCATCAAGAGCAGTGCAGACATTGCAGGACCAAGTGAGGATTTCACCGTCGAACATTTCTTCATTCACACCGACACGCTCACACTGATCTATTCGGGCTGGAATAAAGAATCAGATCAAACCGAAATTTTCATACGTCGCTTCATCGCTGATGGCGAGCCCGTCGGAGAATCCAAGTTGGTGCATGCACGATTCGAAAACAGCAAGCCAAAGAAAAGCGGGATCGAATGCGTGCTCTCCCCCGACAGCTTGAGTATGCTACTTTTTTTTGATTCAGATGTGGAGCGCAAGCAAACAGAAGGAATCTCTTTTAAGTGCTACAACCATTCATTACAGCTCCTATGGGAAAAAGAATTGCGTTTGCCCGCAACACCCGATTTGCTGCAAGTGCATCACTTTTTGCTCGACAACAAAGCCGGAGTATACATGATGAGTGGCCGCAATCCCATCAAAACCTTTGCGGATTGGCAGCGGCCACAAGGCGGACAATACGTGGTGTATTACTACGAGCCCTATGGCAAACGACTGAAGCAATATGATATCGGATTAAAGGACAAGCAGGTAATTTCTGTAGAATTTGCGCTCAATTCCAAGCAGGAAGTTGTGATTGCCGGCTACTACTCCAACAACTTCAAGTTCAAAGCAGCAGGCACTTTATATTTCACCATCCAAGCATTTGGGGGAAGCATGAAGAAGGCCGCCTATACGCCTTTCACAGAAGAATTTATAGAAGAAATAACCGTCGGTGGAAAAGAGACGCTAGAAGATTTTTATCTTGATTACCTCTACTTGCATCCCGATGGACGCGCCATCTTAGTGGGCGAGCAATACTATGTGAGTAGATATGTATCCACCGACCCCACCACGGGCAGGCAGATGGTAGAGTATCGCTACAATTTCGACGATATTATGGTAAATTGTCTCGACACCGGCGCCACGCATGCATGGAATCTGCGCATTCCAAAGCGACAGTTTACCAATGCGCCTTCCGACCGTAACTTTTCTTATGCCTTTGATCCTGCACCCGCAGGATTATCCATCACGTTCAACGACGACAACGCAAGTACCGATCGGCTCAACAGCAAGGAAGACTTCCAGGCATCGCTCTGGACCGGTTCCAAAAACAGCGTTACAACTTTTTGTTACGTTGGTATGGATGGCATACAGCACCGCTCAACGCTCGTAGACAACAACGCAGAACGCCTGCTTTTCAACCCATTAATTGTTAGTTCAGCACCTATTGGTCAAGCCATTTTCGGATTTGACGACAACCGCACCTATAAGTTTTGCCGTCGACGTTGATGTTTTTTTGATCACCACGTATTATATTCGCACCCCCAAACGACGGATTGGGTGCATTGCCTAGGTGGCGGAATTGGTAGACGCGCACGACTCAAAATCGTGTGTCTTCGGGCATGTGGGTTCGATTCCCACCCTGGGTACAAAGTAAGATAATGCCGTTAAGGCAGTTCATTTAACCAAAAAAACCGTTTACACAGAAACCACCGGAACTCCGGTGGTTTTTGTTTTTACAGTGGTTAATTCTAATTCTTCTGAGATAATTTCCAGGTCAATGACAAGCGCATCATTCGTCCTGGCAAAGGCACAAAGCCGCTCTCGACATACGTTTGATTGAGCATATTAGTGACGTCAAATGACATGTCAAACGATTTCAATTGACTCATGATTCGTGCATCACAAACCCAATAGCTTGTGGCATTGAAGCGCTCCAGATATCGAGCGATAAGCTGCACACGCAGTTTCGGATGAACCCGAACTTGTGCTTGAGTAACTACTTGTTGGCGCAAATTACTGAGGGCATACTTGCTGAATTCGGGCGACTCGGCCAGATGACCCGAGAGATAAGTATGGGCAACACTGATATGTTCAACCGCAAGATTTGATTTGCTTTCAAACTTCACACGCACGCGTGTATCCACGCCCAACATGGTCACCAATTGAAAATTATCGGGCATCCACATGTCTTGATCCGTGGCTCTTGTGAAATCAATGAAGTTGCTTGTGCGGCGCAAAAACGCACTCGAAGTTGCCTGCACCATACCATCGCTCCACTTGAAGCCCAATTCACTGTTGAAGGCTTGCTCAGGCTTGAGGTGCTGATTTCCGATATTGGTGCGATCGGAATAGTAGAGATCTGTAAAACTCGGGTTGCGACTTCCCAATCCTGTATTCCCAAACAAACGCAACTGCTTATAAACAGGAGCACTGAACTCTAGGCCAGGATAAACATTGAGTCCGAATGCTGCGCTGTATTGTGCCATCGCACCGACAACAACAACCGTAGAGTTTTCAAAATC
>CANHPZ010000196.1 GCA_947462725.1 Flavobacteriales bacterium | reverse complement strand
GGTGAAGCTTTCAGTGGAAAAATTGAGGAGCCTGCAATTACTGCCACGCCTGCCGGACAATCACTCGAGCCAATTGATCTTAAGTTCAACAAGACAGACCCAATTGGTCGTCAGTTTATCCCGGAGAAGGGCTTTGCACAATACGCACACTACTTCGTGTATGGATCACACAACGTGATAAAAGACGAAGCAGATTTCGCCTATTTCGTGCGTGATATCGATGCCATCATTAAGGCTGGAAAGAAACCGGTAGTTGTTATTGAAGCATCGGCTTCTAAAGTGCCTTCTGTGAAATACAGCTCCAACGAAGAGCTCGTGCAACTTCGCTTCGATGCTGCTCATGATTTGGTGCGTGATGCTATGAAGGCTTATGGCCGTGAAGAAGGGAAGGATTACACCTTCGGCAAAGGCATTAAGTCTGTACAAGGAAAGGACTACGAAAACGATTCCAAAAAGAATCGACTGCTCTACGAACAATATCAATACGTGAAGGTGCGTGTGCAAGGATAAATGCTAACGTCACTTCAAGAAATAGGAAACCCCTCGGAAACTCGCTTCCGAGGGGTTTTTGCTACCCTATGCCGGCCTTGCCGACGTTGCTCTGTGTGTAGTTAACCACTAGCTCATTTGATTTATTTTATTACACTGAAAAAACTATGAAACTCAATCTCAAACGCCCACTGGCTTTCTTCGATCTGGAAACTACCGGCACTGAAATAGGCAAGGATCGCATTGTGGAATTGGCTGTCGTTAAAATAATGCCCGATGGACAAGTGAGCATGATGCCCGCGCAACGCGGCAAAGAGCATCGATTGATCATTAATCCCACAGTGCCTATTCCGATTGAGTCTTCTTTGGTGCATGGCATTTACGACGCCGACGTGAAGGATGCTCCAACCTTCAAAGATTTCGCTCCGAAGCTGTTTAAATTTTTATTCGATTGTGATTTGGGCGGATTCAATTCGAATCGCTTCGATATACCATTGCTCGCCGAAGAGTTTTTACGTGCCGATATCGACTTCAGTATTGAAGGCCGCAACCTCATCGATGTTCAGGTCATATTTCACATGATGGAGCAGCGCAATTTGAAAGCGGCATATAAATTCTATTGCGGAAAAGACTTGCCTGATGCGCATGAGGCTTTGCCCGACACGCTGGCAACGTTGGAAGTATTTGAGTCCATGCTCGATCATTATAAAAATGTAGAGCGCGAGGATGAACAAGGCCAATCTTACTTACCGGTCCAAAACGATATGGAGGTTATTCACAAGCTAAGTGAGCGCAGAAAGAAGGCCGACTTCGCCGGACATATTGTTTACAATGAGCAAAACTTACCGGTATTCAATTTTGGTAAGTACAAAGGTCAAGTGGTGCAAGAAGTATTCACCAAGGATACCGGCTATTTCAGTTGGATGATGAATGCTGATTTTCCCTTGTATACGAAAAAAGTGCTGAAGGAAATTCGCGAACAAATGCGTCAAGCGAATAAATGACAAGTAGTGGTAGACATATCACCGTCTTAGTGTCCAACGACCTGCAACACGATCAGCGTGTGGCCAAGGTGTGCGATACCTTATTGAGTTTAGGATTTCGGATAACCCTCGTAGGACGACTACTACCGGAGAGCAAACCGTTTGAGCGCGCCTATGAGATTCGCCGATTCAGGCTGTGGTTTCAGCGGGGTGCATTGTTCTATGCAGCACTTCAATTGCGTTTTTTCTTGTACCTCATTTTCAAACGCACCGACATCATTGTAGCGAATGATTTGGATACGTTGCTTCCTGCATTTCTGGTAGCGCGCTTACGAGGAAAGGATTTGGTATATGATAGTCATGAATATTTCACCGAAGCAGAAGGCCTCACCAATAGGCCTTTGCCCAAGCGGGTTTGGCTTGCGGTGGAGGCGTTCATTTTTCCAAAATTGAAACATGTATTTACCGTCAATGAAACCATTGCCGGCATCTATCGCGCATTGTATCATGTGCCGGTGCACGTGGTGCGCAACATGCCGAAATTGCAACCCAATCGGTCAAACCTGGATCGCGCCGCATTGGGATTGCCTGCCAACAAGCAAATCATTTTACTGCAAGGCGCATTCATCGATCCTGATCGTGGAGGCATGGAGCTCGCGCAGAGTATGCAGTATGTTGAAGGCGCTCTGTTGCTCATCATCGGTTCGGGGCGCGATTTGGGAAATATTCGCGCTGAGGTTGCGCGATTGAAGTTGGAGGAGAAAGTACAATTCATTGGTAAGTTGCCTTATGATGAATTGAAGGCTTATACGCGAGCGGCCGACGTTGGCGTGTCGCTCGACAAGCCCCTGCACTTGAATTACGCATACTCTCTGCCCAACAAACTCTTCGATTACATCCATGCTGGAGTGCCGGTCTTGGTTTCTGATTTACCCGAGCTTCGCCGATTGGTGGATCAATACAAGTTGGGAAGAATAGCACGTCAAGTAACACCGGAATGCATTGCTGAATGTCTGAATGAAATGATCATGAGCGGCGAACGAGCGCAGTGGAAGTCGAATGCACTTGAAGCTCGCGAAACATTGAATTGGCAGCAGGAATCACAGGTGATAATTTCGGTTTACGAGAAATTGCGATAAGTACTCAGGGCAATTGCTTGAGTAAAAACTTACTCATTACCCACGGAATATTCATCAGCCATAGCGCAAGGGAAAGTCGCTTGCGCTTGATGGTAAGTTCTTCCTTGTATAGACTCCAATTAAATCTCTTCGAAAGTCCTTGCGCGGCGCATCGCGCAACGGTAATGGGCACGCAGGTACTTGCGGCCTTCTCATTCAACAGGCGCAGATGCAAGTCGTAATCGGCTAGCACCTTGTAATTCGTGTTGAAACGAAATTGGGCAAACAGATCGCGGTGATACAATACGCCTTGCTGATGCAAGGTGTTCTTCCAATAAAGTTTCTTGGAAAATGAGCTCACGTGCTGCAGAGGAACCAATGATTGTTTGACTCCAATGTAGTTTACGTTGCCATAGATCAGCCTTGTTGTAGGTGGTGCCGTAGAAAGCATTTCTGTAAACACATCGGCATTATCAAGTGTGTCGTCTGAACCTAGAATGAAAATCCATTCACCCGAAGCGAGGTTGAGCCCCTTATTGATGGCGTCGTATATGCCGTTGTCTTTTTCTGAAACCACGTGCGCAATGCGTGTGCGGTATTGTTGAATGATGCCGAGTGTGGCGTCGGTTGATCCTCCATCAATCACAATCACTTCCAATGCGCATGATGATTGTGCGAATACGCTGTGCAGCGCACGCTCAAGCGTGGGCGCGCTATTGAATGTGGGTATGATAACGCTGATGCGCTGTGTACTCATCAGGCATTCACACTTTCAAACTCATGGATGTCGGTCGTTTCGCGCACTTCTTGACCATCGCAAATGATGACGCGACTACTGAATTTGCGCATCGTGCTGAAGTCGTGTGACGCCATGAGCACCGCCGTGCCCGAGCGACTGATGGCAAGCAGTAGGTTTAGAATTTCGTGGCTGGTTTTAGGGTCGAGGTTGCCCGTAGGCTCGTCGGCCAAAATGAGTTGTGGTGTGTTGAGCAAAGAGCGAGCGATCACCACACGTTGTTGCTCACCACCGCTGATCTCGTGCGGCATCTTGTGTCCTTTGTTGTCGAGCCCTACCAGGTCGAGCACGCTGTTCATGCGCGCTTGAATGGCTTTTTCGTCGTTCCAACCTGTAGCACGCAGCACAAATTCGAGGTTATCGAAAATGGTGCGGTCGGTTAGCAATTCAAAGTCTTGGAATACGATGCCCAATTCGCGGCGCAAATACGGAATCTGCGAGCGCTTCATTTTCGTTAAATCGTATCCGCAACACATGGCAGTTCCTTTTTGCAGGGGCAGGTCGGCGTAGAGCGTTTTGAGCAGACTGCTTTTTCCGCTGCCGGTTTTACCGATGAGATAGACAAACTCTCCCGATTCAATTTTCAGGTTGACATCTTTGAGAATCAGGTTTTCCTTTTGCCTGATTTCGGCATGTTCAATATGAACGACTGTTTTTGATTCGGACATGGCCATTGAGTGTTTGCGTCAAAATTGGGGAAAGATTCGCGCGATCTGTAGCGGGCGTCATCGCTTTTTCAACAATGAATGCGGAGTGAAATAGTGGGGAAGTGAAGTAGTGAAATAGCAGATACAGCGGAGTCAACTCAATCGAGTCTGCTCGATTAAGTGTGTCAATCACCAAATTTGACACTGAATGGAAAAGAAGAAATTTGATTTCGAATCGTTTGCTAAAAATGCAGCTGATGAGTTGCGTTCGGGCAAACCCATGGTAGGTCGT
>CANHPZ010000195.1 GCA_947462725.1 Flavobacteriales bacterium | reverse complement strand
TTGCTGACCGAACCGAAATGGCTAACGGAAAAACTTCCATCGGCTTGCTGATAGGCAATAGAAAGATCATAGCTCTGATCCAAAATAACAATGTCGTCTAAGCCGTCATTGTTCATGTCTGTTACTCCTGTGCAGCCGCCCGAATGGTAAGCCGAAGTAATCAGCGAATTGTTCATAGTGAACGTTTGTGCTGATCCCCACAGTGCAATCGAAGTAAAAAGCGATAACGCGTAAATTTTCTTCATGGGTTAATAAATCAAATTTGGTTTTAAAATTTCTGGTTACTGATATGGCAACGAATCTACAATTGTAAACCCTAATTCCCTAAGTGTATTACAACATTTGTTGCCGGATTCTTGGGAAGGTAAATTTTCTTTGAATATTTCTTTGTGATTATTGCGGGCAACCGCCGTATTTGCTCATTAAATGCTAGAGAATGGAGCATGAAAAAGGAGGCGAATGGCCTCCTTTCAAAAATTGTATAAACCTTGTCGCTTTTACTTCTTATGTATCATGCCATTTGCACTGGCGCACCATGATTCAGGACCACCTGCGGCGTAGCCCGATTGACCGAGCGGATTGAAAGTGACGGTTCCGTCCTGCTGTGGTTGAGGAGTTACCATGTGCACGGTGGGGAAGCCCTGCACCTGAAAAATCTGCTGCATGGTTTGATTCTGATTCTTGATTTCTTCAGGCAGTTGCTTCTTGCGGGGAAAGTCGAGTTCAACCAAGATGACATTTTCAGCGGCCCACTTGGTGAAATAAGGGGTTTGAAAAACTTCCTTCTGCAAACGGATACACCAGCCACACCAATCGCTTCCCGTGAAGAAGAGGAACAATGGCTTATTGGTTTGCATCGATTGCTGAATAGCCACATTTACATCACTCAGCCATACTTGCTCGCTTTCTGTTTGGGCTTGTGTTGTCGTTACTGCAAAGGCAAAACTCAACAGGAAAAGTGCTTTTTTCATAGTTCAAAGATAGGTTTCGGGGAAATACGTCAAACAGATTAACTTATTTTACTTCTTGCATGAGTTTGCGAATCATCGGTGAGATGATGATCAATACCACTCCGGCAATAAGCGCATACCAGGCGAAGTCATAATATCCTTGAGTGTAGATGTTCAGTTTTTCAACGGCTGATGCGTTTGGATCGGGCGAAATGCTAGCACCGAAAAGTCCGGCTACATATTGACCATAGGCACTGGCCAAGAACCACATCCCCATCATGAATCCTTGCAAGCGATCGGGGGCCAACTTCGTCATAATGGAAAGTCCAATAGGCGAGAGGCACAGCTCACCCAACGTCACGGCGAAATAGGCAAAGGTGAACATGTCGAGGGATGACATACCATTAGCATCAGCAAAAAAGCGTCCTGAAAAGAAGAGCATATAACCGGCACCGAGGAATAAAAATCCGATACCGAACTTAACCACTGTATTAGGCTCCATGCCTCGTTTGGCAAGCCACACCCATATTGTTCCGGCTACAGCAGCAAACGCAATCACAAAGGCCGAGTTCGCTGAATTGTTTACTCCATTCGGATCGAGATGCACCATTCCAAGGAGCTCGTTGCTCAAATGATTCGCGGCATACAGGCTTAGCGAGCCACCGGCTTGCTCGAAGATGGCCCAGAAGACAATGGAAAAGAAAATGAAGAACAATGCGGCCACAAGTTTCTTGGCTTCAGCTGCAGACCCCTTAGACATTTCATATCCCAAATACAACAAACTGAACGGACCAATGAGATACATGAAGTAATCTGTATACCTGGTGTTGGCCACCATAATCATGATGGCTGGAATGGCCAATAAACCTCCCACATAGACAGCGATATCTTGCCAAACAAATGTCTTTGCAGTGGCTCCTTTTAACGGAGAAAGTCCAATGGTGCCGAGTTGATGACGTGTGCGGGTGAAGGTTAGCAGGCTGATGGTCATAACAAGCGCAGCCAATCCGAAGGCCACGTTCCAAGTCAAATTCGCAGGGATGATGGAGGTGAGGAATTCTCCTTTGCCGATGGCAATGCAGAAATATCCGCCCAGGAGAGCACCTACGTTGATACCCGCGTAGAACAGTGAGAATCCATCATCGCGGCGGCTATCGCCTTGCTTGTAGAGCTGTCCAACCATACTGGAAATATTCGGTTTGAAAAAACCGGTTCCCACTACGTTGAAAGCGATACCCAAGAAAAAGAACTCCTTGGGGTCGATGGCAAGAATGATACTTCCCGTGATCATGAGCAATCCCCCCCAGAAAAGCGACTTGCGGAATCCTAGAATCTTGTCGGCAAACAGACCTCCAATGAACGTGAACGCATACACCCAAGCCTGAGTAGCACCATACTGCAGGTTGGCCGATTTATCGTCCATAAACAGTTGAGTGACCATGAAAAAGGTGAGCATTCCGCGCATGCCATAAAAGCAGAAGCGTTCCCACATTTCGCTGAAGAACAAATACCACAATTGCTTGGGATACTTGCCTTCGAAGTTTTGAATTTGATCGATGGTTTGCATATCAGTGAATTCCTTTTTCGTTCATGGTTTTGTTGAGGCGGCCGAGCAACACAAACATCAATGCTGCTGCACTGAGAAGTAAGATGAAGTTGACCCAGAAGAAGTTGGTTTTGTCGTCGTAGCTGTCCCACATACTGGCCAATACACCGCTGAGCTTGTTGCCGATTGATGTTGCCAAAAACCAACCGCCCATCATGAGGGAGGTGATGCTGGCAGGACTCAATTTAGAAACGAGTGAAAGCCCCATTGGGCTTAAGAACAATTCGCCGATGGTAATGACACCGTAGTTGGCTACCAGCCACCAGGGACTCACTTTCTCGGTGCCGTTGTGTCCGGCTTTTACTGCGGCCACCATCACCAAAACGGAAAGTCCGCTAATGAGCAATCCAAACGCGACCTTAGCCGGAGTGGATGGTTCTGCATTGCGAACACGCAGAAAGGAGAAGAATGCCACCACCAATGGTGTGAGTAGGATTACCCAAAATGGGTTGATCGATTGACTCAAGTTGGTAGCCCACAGACTTACCTGCGAGCCTTCTTCCGGGAGTTGTTGGTCGGATGCGTTTTTGAAATAGACCGGATAATCATAAGTCTTTTGCACTTTGCCGTCAACCTTCTGCAATCGGAATTGAGCGTCGTAGGTATCGATGGTGTCTTTGGCGTAAGTAAGTTTTTTGGAGAACTTGAGGTTCTCGGTCACCACAGCTGTAGTCCCTGTAACCTCGCGATCGGTATAACGGTCGGCCCAGGTTGTGAGCGCCGAACCATTGAGTTTGAATACAGCCCAAAAGAGAATAACTACCGAGAAGATGGTGAGCAATGCACCAATCTGTTTGCGCTCATCGGGACGTGCGCGGAAGAATAATGAGGCATAGAAAAGGACCACAGGTACACAAGCGAATATGAACGCATCGGTGCTGTCTGAACCGAAGATTGCAGCATTGGTATTGGAAGCTGATTCAACGCCTTTGATCAACCAGCCAATGATGCCGAATACAATTGAAGGCAGTAGGATGAGCAGCACAATTTTGCTCAAGGGCATGTCGCCGGGCTGAGTGCCCTTGGCATCTGTGTGGCCTTCGTAGTGGCGTGTACCCAGCATGAACACAATCACGCCGATCACCATTCCGATTCCTGCGGCAAAAAAAGCATATTGCCAACCAAGCAGAATCATCAGTGCCGCGCCAAAGAAGTTGCAGATGAAAGCGCCCACATTGATTCCCATGTAGAAAATGTTGTAGCCCTCATCTTTCTTGGCTTTGTATTGTTCGTTCGAATAAAAGCTACCCAGCAGCGTAGAAATATTGGGTTTGAAAAAACCATTCCCCAAGATCACCAATGTCATGGCCACATAAAGCATGGGGAGCGAATGAATTCCCATCATCATATACCCGGCAGCCATGAGCAGCCCTCCGATAATGATCGATTTGCGGTAACCCAAATAGCGATCGGCCAGCAGTCCTCCAACAAAAGGAGTTAGGAACACCAAGGCGATAAACGTTCCGTAGAGGTCAGCAGCCTCTTTTTCAGACATGGCAAAACCTGTTTCCACGTCTTTCAAATAGAGCGTGAAAATGCCAATCATCAAGTAATATCCAAACCGCTCCCACATTTCAGAGAGGAAGAGATAGGGCAGGGCTTTGGGGTGTTTTGACCACATAACATAAAAGGGTTTAGGGGCGAAGGGCGAAGGGCGAAGAGAATAGTTGCAACCTTCGCCCTTCGCCCTTAATACTTAGTCCTTGCTTTCAGTTGCCATCATCTTTTGCAGCGAGCGGCTCAGCACAAACAAAATGGCTGCGGCTATACCGGTCATGAT
>CANHPZ010000194.1 GCA_947462725.1 Flavobacteriales bacterium | reverse complement strand
GTTGTGGCAACAGCTTGGACATAGTGAGTCAGTCACAGCTACTCAATGGCCTGCTTTTGATGAGTCTAAAATGAAAGACGATTCATTCGATTATCCGGTTTCATTCAATGGGAAAACACGCTACTTCTTACCGCTGGCCGTTGAGATGTCGCAACAAGAAGTAGAAGCCGCAGTGCGCGCCAATGAGCAAACCGGTAAGTATCTCGAAGGAAAAGAAATCAAAAAAATAATTGTCGTTCACAAACGTATTGTCAATGTCGTAGTTTGATAATCGCGCAACACCAACGCAATGAAGACATCACTTCGAACAAAAATCTACTTGGCCATGCTGGCCATGATTATGATTTCGTTTGCGGTGACCTTCACGCTTACCATATTCGATCAGTACGAGCACAATGATCAAGACAACGAGCAACACTTTCTCGATAAGGAGGAAGCCATTCGCGCGTCGATGGAATACTTCCTCAATCAGCACGGCGGTTATATCCCCACCGACTCAGTTGTTGCAGTGTTCAATGACAAGGTGTGCGAGCTGAGTGATGTGCATGACGTTTTCATTGCGCTATTCGATTTGAAGGGACGCTACCTCATCTCTTCCAACTTTGTTGAAATGGACACGCTTCAAGTGCCCGAGGCCGTGAACTACTCCATTCTCAAGCAGCTATCAACAGGTAATGAGCGCGCTTACATCGATCGCAATTTTGGCAAAGGACAATACGCACTAGCCTATTGGTACTTCAATGATTCATCGGGAAAACCCATGCTGATTGCCAACGTGGTGTATGAAAAATCCTACGACCGCATCAGCGAGTTGAAAGGGTTTCTGCGCGAAATAAGTACGAGTTACATCCTGCTCTTCTTGCTAGCTGCGGCCTTGGCTTTCTTGCTTTCACGCAACATCACGCGATCATTGGACATCGTTACTCGGCGCATTAGAAAAACAAAACTTGGCGCACACAACGAACCCATTGAATGGAAGGGCCAAGACGAAATTGGCGCGTTAATCGGCGAGTACAACAGCATGCTCAAGCAACTTGAACTGAGTGCGCTGAAGCTGGCTCAAAGTGAACGTGAAAGCGCCTGGAGAGAGATGGCGCAACAAGTGGCTCATGAAATTAAAAATCCGCTCACGCCAATGAAATTGCGCGTGCAGCAATTGGAGCGGACATGGAAAGAAAAGCCGGAAGAATTTGCACATCGCATCCACGGATTCAGTGAAAGCATGATCGAGCAAATTGACGCACTAGCGCGAATTGCAGGAGAGTTCTCACATTTCGCAAAAATGCCAAAACCCAATTTCGAGGAAACAGACTTAGATCAAATCATTCAATCCGCCGTTGAACTCTTTCATACCAAAGAGAATGTTTCCGTTCAATACCGCTACAGTTTTGTGTCGCATCCTATTGTAAGAGTGGACAAAGACCAAATCATTCGCGTGCTAAACAACTTGCTCAACAACGCCATTCAAGCTATTCCGGAAAACAAAGCCGGGCTGATTGACGTGTATATGCGGGTGAACAATAACCAGGTGCTTATTCGTATCAACGACAATGGCATTGGTATTTCAGAAGAAAATAAAAGGAAGATTTTCGTACCCAACTTCACCACAAAATCAACCGGTACAGGTCTGGGTTTGGCGATGGTAAAAACCATCGTTGAACAAAACCAAGGCAGGGTTTTCTTTTGGAGTAAACTGCAAAAAGGAGCTTCATTCTATCTCGTTTTTACCACCGCATAGCGTTGTTGTATTCAGTGTATTTTCGCCGCTATGCATGCAGAACCTTCTATTCCGAATCAACTGGAAACCTACTTCGATCGCCTGTGGCCCATTTGCCGCAGTATAACCGGCAATGGCTTACGCGAATCGCTCAACATATTGGGCGAATTGCTGCCTTTGAAGATGCATGAAGTTGCAACCGGAAGTAAAGTATTCGACTGGACCATACCCAAAGAATGGAATATCCGTGATGCTTATATCATTACTCCTGAGGGTAAGAAAATTGCTCAGTTTACTCTGAACAATCTGCACATAGTGAATTACTCCATTCCAATAGAAACAAAAATAAACTGGGAAGAGCTCAGCAATCACTTGCATCATATTCCCGAGTTGCCCGACGCCATTCCGTATATCACTTCCTACTATAAGGAAACATGGGGTTTTTGTATCTCCCACAATGAATGGAAATCTCTGCCACGCGAAGGAGAATACACGGTTTACATCGACAGCACTTTGGAAGATGGTCACCTCACTTGGGGTGAGTGCGTGCTGGAGGGTGAGACCCAAGACGAGGTGCTTTTTAGCACGTATCTCTGTCATCCGTCGATGGCCAACAATGAACTAAGTGGACCGCTTGCCACAGCCTTCATTTATCATGAACTATCTAAAATCAAAAATCGCAAATACACATATCGATTTCTCTTCGCGCCGGAAACTATTGGTGTAATAGCTTTTCTTCATCAGCGCGGAAAACATTTGCAAGAGCATCTTAAAGCCGGCTATGTGCTCACCTGCTGTGGCGATCCGGGGCCATTAACCTACAAACGATCCAAACACCGAAACTCCTTAGCGGATAGAGCGGCCGAGCACGTGCTCAAGCACTCGGGTGATGAGCACCGCATCATTGAATTCGCTGTTGGTGGAAGCGACGAAAGACAGTATTGCTCACCGGGGTTCAATCTTCCCGTTGGATCACTCATGCGAACGCCCTATCAGCAGTTTATCGAATACCATACATCCCTCGACAACAAGTCGTTTATTTCTTTCGAAGCGTTAGCACATACCGTTCATACGTATGTATCCATATGCCGTGTTATTGAAATGAATAACAAGTACACCAACAAGATTCCATTTTGCGAACCTCAGCTGGGTAAACGGGGCCTCTACCCGAGCAGTGTTGACCCCATATTCAATCGCACGGAACTGCATCGACTACTTCATTTCCTGAGCTTCGCTGATGGAAAAAAAGAACTCATTGATATTGCTGAATGGCGCAACGAAAGCGCATTGCATTACGAAGACCTCATCTCGAAATGCATGGCAGCTGATCTCATTTAATCGAGCGGTTATTGTTGCTATGTTAATATTCACACCGCGTTATTCAAAAGCGATAACCAATCCTGAATTCGAATGAAAATTCAGATATCTTTGAGATAGAATAATTTAATTGCCCATGAAACACTTTTGCTCCCTTGCAGTAATGCTGATTTGCACCTTGTTTTCTTCTGCTCAAAATGAAGATGCGCCAGGGTCGATAGCTTTAACTCCCGTGAACATGGTGGGTTATACTACCGCTCAATGGGCGACCTCACAATGCTCGACGACAACATACAATTTGGGCAATTCGACTTCATCGCAACCGGCTCAAGCTATTTCCGGATTGATGAACAATGATGTCTGGTTTCAATTTGTGGCTGTGGCTGAAGTTGCCAAAATCAAAGTATGTAATCCCACATTTGACGTGTCAATTGAGTTGTGGAATGCTGCTGCAACAGGCAACGCCATTGCGGCACGCAACAATGCGGGAAGCGGCGAAAAAGAAGTGCTATGCGCTTCCGGACTTACCGTTGGAACGACATACAAGGTCCGCGTTGGAAGAGCAAATGGAACAGGAAACGGCACATTCAATATTTTATATGAGCATCTCGGTATCAGCCTTAGACCAGAATACTCTCCCGACCCACCCGGATCAGCCACATGCTATTCTTTTACAACCCCAATGCAACGCACCAATATTGCTTTCAGCACAGGGAATTCGCGATGGAAGTTGATTGGTTCAGATGGCACAACTTACGGTCCTTACACGAGCAGCTATATTTTCAAGTTAGAACAAGGTGCGGATCTTTGTGAAACCATAGGCAGCTACCAAGTTTATTGTGAAGTTCAAGCCACTGACATTGATTGCGGCAACATCTGGTGGGGATATTCCGAAGTTCGCACCATTACAGTATGTTCTGCAATTTGTCCAACCATAAGCTTTGTTTCTCCCAATACACCTTGCGGTGGTGTCATTTGCAACATCTTCTACCGCAGCCTGGGTGTCAGCTATGTGGGTGATGGTTTTCAATATCAGTACCGATTCGTAACAGACAACGGGCAAACGGAGTTCACCACTAGCTGGAGCACAAATTCATTTTTCAGCACCACTACTTTACCCTACACCAATTACTTCCGATACGGCAAGGTTTATCAAGCCTATGTTCGCGTAAAGCGCTGCAACGCAAACCCCCAATGGTGTGGGCCTTGCACATTTACCACATGCGGCTTTCCAAGCGCTAATATCGAGCTCACAAACGACGTTGGGGTTTCGAATTATTGCCTTTGGAGAAATAAAACCGGATCATACATTTTCGC
>CANHPZ010000193.1 GCA_947462725.1 Flavobacteriales bacterium | reverse complement strand
GGAGGCGGCAATACGGAACTATTTGGCACGTATAAAACGTCGCAAGGAATAATTGCGGTAGGACGACATTCGGCGGATACCAACACCGGCGTTGCCAATGGCAACGCTATTCCAACCACAAACGTTCCTGTCTGGGGAAGTGCAATACCCGATGGCGAATCAGCCGTATTGATTTATTATACTGCAGAGAATATTTACAATGCTAATGATGACTATGCCATTGAGTCTTCTACAACAGCCTCAAATCCTTTGGAGTGGTCGATTTATCCTAACCCTGCAATTAGCATTCTTCATCTGCGGGCTCCCAGCAGCTGCGCTTACATCATGCGCAATGCCTTGGGACAAACGATCATGAGCG
The DNA here is from genome assembly GCA_947462725.1 of Flavobacteriales bacterium. Classification (GTDB taxonomy): domain Bacteria; phylum Bacteroidota; class Bacteroidia; order Flavobacteriales_D; family Sanyastnellaceae; genus JAIBBG01. Next base: position 4,045 of record CANHPZ010000193.1, on the reverse strand, counting down.
GCAGCACTTCACACCATACGAGTATAATAGACCTGAATCGACTCTCCGTTGGGATGTATACGCTGGAAATTTCGGGAGAAGTGACGCGTTTTGTGAAAGTGGAAAATTAGCACCAAAGAAGGTGTGTGCCATTACATGTTATGATGCGCCTGCTTCGCGCAGCGATTACACGAGCTACTCTCGGCTTTCCACTGCCTGTAAAACACCCTTGCCACATAGCCAATGGCCAATACCACTGTAAATATGACAAGTGTCGTTTGCATCATATAAAGATAGTGTAAGTAATGAATGCTGCCAGGTAGGCCAGCACTCCCATGTACACCAATTGAATAATCGGCCACTTCCATGATTTAGTCTCGCGGCGAACGACTGCAAAAGTGGCCATGCACTGCATCGCATACACGTAAAACACCATGAGCGAAAGTCCGGAAGCAACCGTGTAAATCGGCTGTCCGGTTTCGGTCCAACGCTCTTGGCGCAAACGGTCGATCAATGCGGTATCCTCTTCAAAGTCTTCACCCACACTGTAGATAGTAGCCATACTGCCCACAAATACTTCACGCGCCGCGAACGATGTAATGAGGGCAATACCCATTTTCCAGTCATAACCCAACGGTTTAATTACAGGCTCTATGGCATGTCCTAGAATACCGATATATGAGTTTTCCAATCGAGCTGCAATCAATTGCTGCTCCTGCTCCTCTGCCCCTGCACCGCTAGTCTCAACCTGTACCCTGGCCTTCTCCATACGCTCGGATGGGCCATAACTCGCCAGTGCCCATAGTACAATTGAGATTGCAACAATTACACGTCCGGCATCCCAAGCAAACAGCTTAATTTTCTCGATCAGATTAAGCCCAACCTCCTTCCAACGCGGCCATTTGTAGGCCGGCATTTCCAAGATCAAAAAACTCGTTTCACCGGTTTTGATGAATCGTTTCATCACCCAAGCCACGGCCAATGCAGAAAACAATCCCAACGCATATAAGCACAATAGCACCAAACCTTGTAAATCCACAAAGCCCCAAAAGCGTTGATTGGGAATAACCAAGGCAATAAGCAAGGTATAAACGGGAATGCGGGCCGAACAGCTCATGAGCGGTGCCACCATGATGGTCACAATCCTATCTTTCCAAGTATTGATCGTGCGCGTTGCCATGATACCTGGGATAGCACAGGCCACGCTCGACATGAGGGGCACCACACTTTTACCGCTAAGTCCAAATGGCCGCACAAGTCGGTCCATCAGAAAAACCACGCGGGCCATGTATCCAGATTCTTCCAACAATGAGAGCAAGAAAAATAAAATGGCTATCTGAGGAATAAATATGATTACACCACCGATGCCCGGAATAATTCCCTCAGCAATCAAATTGGTGAAGGCACCTGGAGGTAAATTGGCCATCGTCCACGCCGAGAACTCAAGGAAGCTTCCGTCGATGAGATCCATGGGAATAGATGCCAGTCGAAAGATGAATTGAAATATGAGCATGAGCACGGCCAGGAAAATGGCGTATCCCCACACCCGATGCACTAGGATTCTGTCGAGTTTTCTGGAAAAACCGTGCTTGGGTGATGTGCTTTGGTTCACAACACCAATGAGGACCTGACGAATGATTTCAAAACGCCTTTCGGCATCCTCGCGCTGCGCCGGCAAATCACCCTTGATAATGGCCGGATGAACATCTGAAAAATGAAATGTTGATTCGTTGGTATTTGCACCAATCAATTGCATCTTCAATTTTTCGACTCCCTCGCCAGTGCGCGCATTCACTGTTACCACGGGCACAATGCCCAGTCGATTCGACAATAATCGCTTATCGATGCGCACGCCTCTGCGTCGGTTCACATCGTCCATGGTCAAGACCAAAACGGTTGGAATACCCAGGTCATGCACTTGCGAGTAGAGCAGCATATTGCGGTCGAGGTTAGTCGCATCGCATACAACAACCACTATTTCGGGGTAATCCGGATGAGCCGGATTGGAGAGAATATCGATGACCACATGCTCATCGGAACTTCTTGGAAACACGCTATAAACACCCGGTAAATCGAGTATTTGCGCATACTCACCCTCACCCAACGTCGACTCTCCCCATTTCTTATCGAGGGTAATTCCTGGATAATTGCCCACATGCTGGCGCATACCGGTGAGGTGATTGAACAACGAGCTCTTGCCTGTATTGGGATTCCCTATGAGCGCAATCTTTCTGGTCATTCCATCAAATCATTTTCATCTGTAATCATTACCAAATCTGCTTCATCCTTTCTCAGCGAAAGCACCGAAGCACCAAGATCGATGGCCAATGGTCCGTTGAACGGAGCTCGGTAAAGCACCGTGATAAGGCACCCTTGATGCAAACCCATTTCTACCAGCTTGGCAGCCAGCTTGCCCGGCAAGATGTCGGCAACGCGACCGGAAGCGCCAATCTGCAATATGGAAAGAGGTTTATTCATTCAACATAATGGAGGGGCAATATGCATCCGATATGGCCTTCCACTCTATACCCTATTCAAGGTATATCGACCGAAAAAGCCGAATCGTGTTGTACCTTCGCGGCCGCAAAAAATCAAGGCTCATGCTCAATGTTTCCAATGTTTCGCTTCGCTATGGCAAGCGTACTTTATTCGATGAAGTAAATATCAAATTCACTCACGGCAACTGCTATGGTGTAATTGGAGCCAATGGCGCCGGCAAATCGACATTCCTGAAAATCCTTTCGGGTGAAATCGAGCCGATGACCGGTGACATTCACATGGGACCCGGCGAGCGCATGAGCGTGCTCAAGCAAAACCACTTTGAGTTTGATGCCTATACAGTGCTCAACACCGTGCTTACGGGCAATCGCAAACTGTGGGATTTGATGAAGGAAAAGGACGCTTTGTATGCCAAGGAAGACTTTACAGATAAGGACGGTGAGAAAGCTGCTGAGTTGGAAACCGTTTTTGCCGAGATGGACGGATGGAATGCAGAGAGCGATGCGGCCAATTTGCTGAGCGGATTAGGCATCAAAGAAGATCTGCACTATACGATAATGAGCGAACTGAGCGGTAAGGATAAAGTTCGTGTTCTCCTTGCCCAAGCGCTGTTTGGAAATCCGGAGATCTTGCTACTCGATGAGCCTACCAACGACTTGGACGTGGAGACCATCACCTGGTTAGAAAACTTCTTGGCCGATTTCCAAAACACGGTGATTGTAGTTTCTCACGATCGTCACTTCTTGGACTCCGTGTGTACACACATTGTAGATATCGACTTCAGTAAAATCCAGCTCTATCCCGGCAACTATACCTTCTGGTATGAATCGAGTCAGCTGGCTTTGCGTCAGCGTTCCGACCAAAACAAGAAGATGGAAGACAAGCGCAAAGAGCTGCAGGAGTTCGTGGAGCGATTCAGCGCCAATGCGTCTAAATCGCGTCAGGCCACCAGTCGCAAAAAGTTGCTCGACAAACTAGTCATTGATAATATCCAACCATCGACACGTAAATATCCGGGTATAATTTTCCGTCCCGACCGTGACTGCGGTGATCAGATTTTGAACATCGAAAACCTTTCGAAACATTCGGCTGAAGGCCAATTGATGTTTGCAGATGTTTCCTTCAAGTTGCTCAAGGGCGACAAGGTGGCCATACTCTCACGCGAACACAGTGCAATTACAGCTTTCTTCGACATCATTGCCGGTGAATTGACAGCGGAAACGGGAAGTGTTGAATGGGGCAGCACCATTACATCGGCGTATTTACCCAATGAGAACGCCAAGTATTTTCAGCTGAACGATAACCTGATTGACTGGTTGCGTCAATATTCACGTGACAAGGATGAAACTTATGTTCGCGGGTTCTTAGGCAAGATGCTATTCAGTGGCGAGGAAGTTTTGAAGATGTGCAATGTATTGAGTGGTGGCGAAAAAGTGCGCTGCATGATTTCACGCATGATGCTCAACGGCGCCAATTGCCTCATCATGGACGAGCCTACTAATCACCTCGATCTTGAATCCATCACAGCCTTCAACAACGCTATGAAAGATTGGAAGCATGTGGCCTT
>CANHPZ010000192.1 GCA_947462725.1 Flavobacteriales bacterium | reverse complement strand
TCTAATGCATCCATTAATCCTTCTGCCAGTGAAATATGTGGCAACTTGGTGGATGAGAACTGCAGTGGCGTATACAATGAAAATTGTTGCACCCTTTCAGCATCAGCATCTTCATCTCCTGCGTCATGCGTAGCATTGCCCAACGGGGCTATTAATCTTACTGTCAGTCAAGGTGTAGCGCCTTTCACTTATCAGTGGAGCAATGGGCAAAACACAGAAGATGTCTCTGGTTTAGCTGTGGGTTCATATAATGTTACTGTGACCGATAGCTGGTATTGCCAAGCAGTGGTTTCTGCAAGTGTAATCAGCGCTGGAACTGCAGGTCCGGATGCGCCAACTATGATTGACGGACCATACGGGGTTTGCCGAAGTTCGTCAGGAATCGTATTCACAACTCCGGCGATTGCTGGAGCAACATCGTATGCATGGACTTTGCCTAGCGGTGCAAGTGGAAGTTCATTAACGAATACTATCACTTTAAGCTTTAATAGTGCTTATGCCACCGGCAATTTATCGGTAAGGGCAATTAGCCCATGCGGGACAAGTGCAACCTATACACGTGTAGTGTATGCTTTAACCGCAGTGCCGTCTGCGCCAACGTCAATAACGGGGCCTACAGTGGACGTTTGCGCTGGATCAACCCAAACGTATACATGCTCACTAGTGTCAGCGGCATCCAGCTATGTTTGGACAGCGCCAACCAATGCTTCTATAGTGAGTGGACAAGGGACACAAACGGTGACGATAGCTTTTGCGTCAACTTTTGTTTCATCCGGAACGGTGAGCGTAAAGGCTCAGAATTGCTTTGGAATTAGCACAACTGCAAGGTCGTTAAGCGTGTATAGCACCCCTGGCGCAATCGCTTCAATTATTGGCTCTGCAAATAACCTGTGTGCGGGATCTATTCAGACTTACTCGGTTGCCGCGGTGTTAGGTGCTTCAAGTTACCTGTGGACAGCACCGGCGAACACTACAATTTTGTCAGGCCAAGGAACAACAACTATTACTTTGAGTATTGGATCAGCATTCTTGACTGGAAACATAACGGCAGTAGGTGTGAGCACTTGCGCACAAGGTGTTGCTAAAACACTGAGCTTGTCCAAGAACCCACCAGTTTTGTCGGCTATGACAGGACAGGCCACTAACTTATGTGGAGGTGGTTTATTCACCTACTCAATTACAGCTGTGCCAAATGCTTTGGCTTACAATTGGTCAGTGCCTGCGGGCTGCACTATTGCAACGAATAATGGCAATAGCATCGTCCTGAATGTTTCGACCACATTCACCACAGGAAATCTCAGCGTTACCGTGACCAATAGTTGCGGAGGTGCCGCGGGTAGAACTCTTGCGCTTACGCGCCTTCCTGCAACTCCTGCCAGCATAACAGGACCTGCCTCGGTTTGCCCTTCGCAAGTGGGTGTGATCTTCACCACACCTGCTGTTACCGGTGTTACTCAATTGTGGACAGCACCAACAGGTGGTGCAATTACAGCGGGATCTAACAGCACAAGCATGACGTGCAACTGGGGAACAGCGGCAGGTAGTGTAACCGTGAAGAGCGTTAACGCTTGCGGTCAGTCGGCCGCTTTGAGTAAGGCTGTTACACTATTAGCTTGCATGCAGGAGGAGCCATCCAGTGAATTCGCCATTGAGCAACGTGGAAATGGTGTTTCCATTTATCCGAATCCGAACAATGGAACTTTTATAATTCATGCCGCTAAGTCAAGTGATTTGCGCTTAATGAATAGTTTGGGCCAACTGGTCGAGATCGTTCAATTGAATAGTTATAACAATTTTAGTTTCGAAATTTCGGGATTAAGCACAGGATTTTATTTCCTTCAAGGCACTTCTGCAGATGGTTATATCAATCAAAAGATTGCGGTAGCCAATAGATAAAAATACTCAGTTAACCAATCAAATCACGATGAACGTTCGGGGCCATGTGCTCCGGACGTTCTTTTTTTTATGTGCGGCCTCGACTAATTGTATATTTGACAATAAACCCCATAAAGATGAAGCAAAGGAAGTTGGTACTCTTGATAATGATTCTTTGCGCGTCGATGGTCGCAAAAGCATATAATGTGACTTTTCGATTGGATATGACTGGTGTAACCGGTTATTCGGTGCCTGAGGTAAACGGTACCTTTAATGGGTGGTGTGGCAATTGCAACCCAATGAATGATTCCAATGGTGATGGTATTTGGGAAGCAGTTATCAATCTGCCTGCTGGTTATTTCGAATATAAGTTTTCGGCCGATAACTGGACACAACAAGAAACATTGCAGGTAGGGGCAAGCTGTACGGTAACATCAGGGATCTATACCAACAGAACACTGAATGTTTCAGCGAATGTCGTTTTGCCTATTGTGTGCTGGGCTTCATGCACTTCGTGCGCGAGTTATCAAGTCACTTTCCAGGTGAACATGTCTTCTGTTACCGGCTTTACAACGCCCTATGTGAGCTCAACATTTAATGGATGGTGCGGCAACTGTGCGCCCATGTCTGATCCCGACGGCGATCAAGTGTATACAGCCACGGTGCCTTTGTTTGCGGGATACTATGAATACAAATTTTCATACGATAGTTGGACTGGTGATGAAACTTTGCTGCCGGGTTCTGCCTGCACCGTGACGAATTATGGCTATACCAATCGGTTTATAAATGTGCAGCAAAACCAAACCCTGCCAGTTGTTTGCTGGGGCTCATGTGATTCTCCAAGTGCGCCTACGGGACCATTGCCGTCGGTATCCATAGCACTCACCTCAGGAACCAATCCGAGCTGCCAAGATGTTGAATTGACCTTCACTGCTAGTGCTACCAATTTGAGTTCTGCCCCAAGTTATCAATGGCAAGTGGATGGTCAGAATGTAGCCGCCACTGGTCAAACGTTTACTACCCATGGGTTGTTGAATGGCCAAGTTGTCACTTGCCGATTGATAGGAGGAAGTGGTTGTGGTTCTGGTGGCCCCGTAGTTTCTAACGCTATTACTATGCAGCGCTTGGCTTATGTGACGCCATCGGTAAGTATCAGCAATTCCGTTACAGGCTCGCTGTGCAGCGGAGCTTCTGCGACGTTTCAGGCTACTCCTCAGAACGGAGGCACTGCGCCCAGCTACCAGTGGAAGGTGAATGGTGTGGCGGTAGGAACAAACTCCGCTGTGTATACAACCAGTGCGCTGGTCAATGGACAAACCGTTACGTGCTCTATGACATCTAATGCGCAGTGTATAACGCCTAACTATACGCTGACTTGGTCTGATGAATTCAATGGAACTGCATTGGATAATACCAAATGGACTCCTGAGATTTTGGCTTCGGGTACTTACAATGCCGAACTCCAATATTATACGAATAGCTCCTCGAATATCGCCGTCTCCGGCGGCCAACTCAGTATCATCGCTCGCAATGATCCTGCAAGCCCGCAACAATACACGAGCGCTCGACTCATTACGCAGAACCTGTTTAGTTTTAAATATGGACGAGTGACCGGTAGGATGAAAATTCCTACGGGTCAAGGTATATGGCCTGCCTTCTGGATGCTCGGCGCCAATATCAATCAAGTGCCTTGGCCAGGCAGCGGCGAGATTGATGTTATGGAGCATATCAATAATGAAAATAAAATTTACGGAACCGCGCATTGGAACAATAATGGGCTCAATTCGAACAGTGGCAATATTGTATCCACGGTCACAGGCATGCATGACTATACCGTGGAATGGGATAGCCTAGCCATTCGTTTTTATATGGATGGAATCTTCTATCATCAACACGCGAGTTCTTCGAGCAACGGAAGTTTGGATGAATTTACCAAGCCGTTTTTCTTGCTGTTGAACGTAGCGGTTGGCGGCAGTTGGCCAGGATATCCCAATGCATCAACGGTTTTCCCGGTGAGCATGGATGTGGATTATGTGCGCGTATGGCAGCGCAATGCAGCCGCTGGAACAATCGCTGCGGTAAATAGTAATGGTATAGTTGTGAGCGTAGTCGCACCAACTACCTGGTATCGTGATTCGGATGGCGATGGTTTTGGATTGGTCAGTTTAAGTCAGCTGGCATGCTCACAGCCGGCGGGATACGTTGGCAATAGCACCGATTGCAATGATGCCCTTGCCACCGTTAACCCAACAATCACCGAATCTTGCACTAACTCGATTGATGATAATTGCAATGGGCAAGTGAATGAAGGATGTTGCACAAGCGCCCCGTCGGTGCCTACATCCATCGGCGGTCCTTACGGTGTATGCCGCAATTCAACGGGTAATGTGTTTACCGCTCCTGCTGTATCCGGTGCCACTTCATACACGTGGACGTTGCCAACGGGCGCCACAGGCACTTCGACTACCAACAGTATTACATTGAGTTTCTCTGCAACATTTGCTACTGGCAATATCAGTGTTCGCGCTGTGGGTCCATG
>CANHPZ010000191.1 GCA_947462725.1 Flavobacteriales bacterium | reverse complement strand
TGGTCGCGCACAATGCAGCACTTGCCGGATACAGGGCAGGAGCAGAGTTTCACAGCCACGCCGGGTGAAGATTCGGATGTGACAATTTTCCCTTTGGCGTATACCGTTCATGGCGATGGCACCCTTACTGATGATGTCACCGGATTGATGTGGCAATCTGCGGATGGTGGCGAAATGACTATTGAGATAGCCACAAGCTATTGCGACACGCTGCAGTTGGCGGGACATGCGGACTGGCGATTGCCTTCAGCACATGAGCTCATGAGTATTCAAGATTTGCAAGAGAGCAATCCATCCATCGACGTACAATCGTTTGCACCAACTCAAGCGGAGTATTGGTGGTCGGCCGATGCGCAAGCCAACGATCCAACTAAAATTTGGGTCACCAACGGTGGAGGTGGCATTGGTAATCATCCTAAAACTGAAACAATCAGCGCAGGCGGCACGCATCGTTTTCATGTGCGCGCGGTGCGAACAGTTGTTGCTCCGGTTTTAGTAAATACACGTTTTATTTCAAATGGTGATGGAACTGTAACGGATAGCATGACAGATTTGATGTGGCAGCAAGCAGCATCCGCTGATACTATTACTTGGGAAGAAGCATTGCAAGCAGCCGACACATGCACGCTGGGTGGTTTCTTTGATTGGCGTTTGCCGAATATCAAAGAAATGCATTCCATTAATCAAGAAAATATTGTCAATCCATCGATTGACAGCCAATGGATAGGAGTGAGTGAGGCCCGCAAATGGTGGTCGTCGACTACTTTACTCAATGATTCACAAAAGGCTTGGTATCTATATTCTCGTTTTGGAATTACTACCTACGATGTGAAAAGTATGCGTCATCATGTGTTGCTGGTGAGGGGAGGCGACGCAACTTCGGGTGTAAATAATCCATCTGACACCGATGTTTTCTTTTTCCCCAATCCATCCAAGAATGTTCTGCGCGCATCACAACCGATTGCACGGCCACTGGATGTTTATGATGTCAATGGAAAATTTATTTGCACACTCGAGGGACATGGTGCTTGGGATATTTCCGTCTTGAAGCCAGGGGCATACATGATTCGTTATTCTGGAGCGTTGAAGGGTTTTCCCATCGTTATTGAATAGAACTACTTGCTGAGTGATTCTTGGAATGGCAAGCGTTGGATATATTTGTTCAAACCACGTATGCTTGTGATTCGTTTTTTACTGTTTGTATTCTGTTGTTTTTCTACCATCATTTCAAATGCTCAAGTCGAGCAATTGTTTCGTGTAAACGATGCATACGACCATGCTATGCTTGCAGGAGTGTTGCTCTATGCCAATGATTCTATAGTTGGCGTATCGGATATCGATGGCAACGTGCGCGTGAAGTTGAAGCGCGGTGAATATTCATTTCGATTTGTGTCTGTTGGATACGATGAGTTCACAAAACAGTTGGTGATTCCGACGAATCAATCTGAAGCAATTCTCTTGCAACCTTCGACCACGGAGCTGAATGTGCTCGTGGTGAGTGGCACCAAATACATCAAGCCCATCGATAAGATGGCCGTGAGCATGGAGGTAGTAAAGGCTGAAGACCTGACCCGTAAAATCACACCGAGTCTGAGTGATGCAGTGGAGCGTATTTCCGGTGTGACCATTCTCGATGGACAGGCTTCAATTCGTGGAGGTAGCAGCTATGCGTTTGGGGCAGGAAGTCGTGTGCTTTTGGTCGTTGACGATATGCCGCTGATGTCGGCCGATCGCAATGATATCAAATGGAATTTCGTACCACTTGAAATGGTGGATCAAATAGAGCTCACCAAAGGTGCTGCGTCTGTGAGTTATGGAGCGTCGGCGCTCAATGGAATCATTCAAGTGCGCACTGCCTATCCGGAAGGAAAGACATGGACACGAGCTTCCGCCTTTCAAATGGTTTATCCGGAGCCTGCCTTAGGAGTCTCCAAGTGGTGGGGAAAAAGTACACCTTATCAAAGCAGTATTTCTGCGGCGCATGCCTTTACTACCGATAAGGGACTTGACGTAGTGATTGGCGCCAATGTGCTTGATGGACGAGGTTTTCTCAATGGTGAGAATGAACGTCGAGCGCGTATTAGCTTCAAAACGCGAAAGTTCTTTCGTGATGGGAAGATCTCTGCGGGACTTGATGGTAACATCCTCTTTAAAAGACAAGGCCTATTTCTTTTTTGGGCCAACGATTCCACTTCGGCTTATTTGCCCTTCTCTACCAGTACCAATGTGTCGACCACTGACTTGTGGACATCAATTGATCCTTGGGTGAAGTGGACTGATCGGTTTGATAATAGACACTCGGTAAAAGGGAGGTACTACATGACCTCACAACCGTATAATTTTCGCATGCAACCTATTGCTCACAACATCACGCTGGATTATCAAGTGAAGCGTCAGTTGCCCTTTGATATTGCGGCTAGTGGAGGCGTGTCTGCAACGCAAACGATTTTTTTTGATTCAAGCATTGGAGGAACGCACATGGGTAATCTTGCCGGTGTATTCGTGCAATTGCAACGCTCATGGAAACGACTGGAGTTGCAAGCGGGATGGCGCTATGAGCTTTATCGCATAGATACAATTTTTACACCTGCTGTGCCTGTGCAGTCGTATGGATTGAATTTCGAAATCAATCCAAAAACGCACTTGCGAGCCTCCTATGGCGAAGGATTTCGTTTTCCCTCAGGCATCGAACGGTTTCTTAAATACAATATCGACATTCTCTACGTGTATCCAAATCCAACGCTCAAACCTGAGCGCGGATGGAACTATGAAGTGGGGGTGAAGCATCGCATGAATGTGGGCAAATGGTCTGCATTTGCCGATCTCGCTTTATTTTTTACGAAGTACAAAAACATGACTGAATTTTATTTCAGTCAGTATGGTGTGGTAACTGATCCTCTCTTTGGATTTGGATTCAGCAGCGTGAACGTTACAAACGCTCGTGTGATTGGGGCTGAAACCACACTCAACGCGGAAGGTAAATTGGGCCGAATGAAACTGATCATACATGGTGGTTATACCTATGCCTGTCCGGTGGATGCCAGTTTAAACCCGGAGTTGCAGTCGTTTGGAAAGCTTGTGAATTATGCGGTGGAAACCTTCAATACGATTGAGTCGAATGCGAATTCAGCCGTGCTCAAATATCGTTATCGGCATTTGGTGAAGTGCAATGTGGATATCGAACACGACAATGGCATTACTGCTGGCGTTGGCTTGCGCACCTATAGTTATATGGAGCGCGTGGATAGTGTGTTTACCTTTTTTATCCCTGGACTCGATCATTACAGAGCAACCAATAAGCATGGCTCTGCCATTGTTGATTTGCGTTTTGGATACACCATCAAGGATCAACACCGCATAGTGTTGCATTGCACCAATCTATTCAATCGTTTTGTAGCTGTGCGCCCGGCTAAACCTGAAGCGCCGCGTGGTATTGGATTTCAGTATACCTGGAGTTTTTAGATTGTGCATGGATGGATGCATTTCTGCTCCTATTGCGTCGTTCACATTTACTTTCGTCTTTTGAAAAGAATCATTTCCAATGAATAGCAAAACCGTACTCGATTCTGAGGTTACCATCACAGAACTCATGATTCCTTCCTATGCCAACTTTGGTGGTAAAGTGCATGGCGGGATTTTACTCGCCCTCATGGATAAAGTAGCCTATGTATGCGCGTCGAAATACAGCGGTAGTTATTGCGTAACGGTCGCCGTTGAAGGTGTTGAGTTCCTGACTCCGGTTGAAGTGGGGGAGCTGGTTTCACTCAAAGCTTCTGTCAATTATGTGGGCAAGACTACCATGATTGTCGGTATCCGTGTTGAAGCCTTACACCCGCAATCCGGTTTGGTTAAGCACACCAACTCGTGCTACTTCACCATGGCTGCCAAAGATGATAACGGACTGTTGAAAGAGGTACCTGAGCTAGTTCTTCAGAACGAGCTGCAATTGCGCCGCTTCTGCGAAGGCAAAGCCATTCGCAGGCTCTCATTGCAGAAGCGTGAGTATCTCAAAGGCAATCTCAAGGATGTGAATCGCCAAGAGCAAATGGCTATGACCATGGGCGAACGTGTTGTGGTTTCGTTATCTTGATACGCCTCATGGGTGTTCATCGCGCTTAGTATTTAATATTGCTGTATGAACTGGACGACGATTATTGATTGGTTTGCGGAGGAAAAAGTAAGAGCCATTCTGGGCACTCCGCGTATTTATCCTGATGGCAGTGTAATACTCACGGCTGAGCAACAGTGCAATGGGCTGTATGTTATTGTTGAAGGAAGCCTTCAAGCTCAGATGAGCCACGGCGGCAATCTCGAATTGCAGGGCCCAACATCGGTGGCGGAGTTGGCATTCTTAGGACAAATTCCGGCAACAGCTACTGTTACATGTGCATCACAAGTCAAGGCATACTTCATCGATAGCGAGCGGTTG
>CANHPZ010000190.1 GCA_947462725.1 Flavobacteriales bacterium | reverse complement strand
TAGCGTTCATCCTGAGCCAGGATCAAACTCTCCATTGTAAAGATGTTTAATCTCTTGGCTTTCTAAAAAAATTTACCTGTTCGCTGCTGCATTATATCAAAGAACTTTTTTCTAAAACTCCATAATCACTTCTGATTTGGGTCGGCAAAAATACTGTGGTCGCTTCACTGTTTCCAAATTTATTTTTCATTTTTGTGAAAATAAATTTATTGAAACCCTCTACTACACTGCTTTTGATGATTGCCAAAGAACTGTTGTTGTTTTCAAAAGCGGGTGCAAATGTACTCCTCTTTTTCATTCGCGCAAGTCTTAATTTAAAAAAATACTACCACTCCCACTTTAAACACTGATTACCAACTGAAAAATAATTGAAAATAGTTTTAAAACCGAACATCTATCAATCAAACAGGTGTACCTCCATTATCCTGTTAAGGTCATTCAGGTTAACTAAAGCCTATCTTCGCGCCTCGATATCCCCAAACCCAGCATGCAATCTGCACACAGAAAAAACTACGGCTCAAGCCAATCAAGCAAAACACCCCCAACTCGCAACCAAATGCTCATCGGGCTTCGTCCTTTGATAGAGGCAATCGAAGCAGGCAAGGAAATAGACAAGGTCTTCATACAACGAGGCATACAGGGAGAAATCATGCTAGAGGTTAAGGCACTCATCAAACAAAATGCGGTTCCCTTCCAATACGTGCCAATCGAGAAGCTTAATCGTATTAGTAGCAAAAACCACCAAGGAATTATAGCATTTGTATCACCTGTCACCTTTGGAAATTTTGACAACATAGTCGCAGCCGCTTTTGAATCTGGGGAAATCCCTCGACTGCTCATGCTTGATGGGGTGACTGACGTGCGCAACTTCGGAGCAATTTGTCGCTCTGCAGAATGCTTTGGCGCGCACGCCGTGATCATACCCGAAAAAGGCAGTGCACAAATCAACGAAGAAGCAATAAAAACTTCTGCCGGGGCGCTATACAACATTCCTGTTTGCCGTGTTAGGTCAATAGCACAAGCGGTGAAGCAGCTTCAAGAGTCAGGTATTACCGTTGTGGCTTGCTCAGAAAAAACAAGCAAAGACAGTTATGAGGCCGATTTACGCAACCCTATTTGCCTAGTCATGGGCTCTGAAGAATTAGGTGTTAGTAATGACATTCTGCGAATTGCCGATGAGATAATACGAATTCCCATGACCGGTAAAACATCCTCTCTCAACGTTTCCGTAGCTGCCGGCATTGCCCTATATGAGATTATACGCCAACAAACAGCGAATTCCACGTCAGGCAACGCTCGTCAATAACTTTCGTCATTATTTAGTAACGCTTGCCTTTTTTTTTATCGAATTTGAAACATATTTGCCACCTCATGAGTAAGCGTGCCACAATTTCGCTGAAAAAACACCCTATACACCTATGAAAAAAATCATTTTGCTTTCCGTATTTGGACTTCTTTCCTTTTACCACAGCTGGTCTCAAACAATAAGCAACAACCCAGCGAAAGTCATGTATTTCGAATGTTCGGATTTGGACTTCAATAAATATTCAGCCTTGCATGAGAACGTCAAATCTGATGGCCATTTCATCATTGAAACAGCATGTATTCCTGCTCACGTTTTGTGCGTGACCACCACTAATGCTCGATCAACGGCCGAGGCGTTTAAACAACTTGCAACATTAAGCGGTATTCAAAGCATTGTCGAGCGTCAACAATATACACGTGCAGATTTTGATAATCGCTGCGCTGCTGCTCGCACTGGTAACTAAACAATTGACCATCCATAATCACAACGTTTTTTTCTCATATCCTATGTTAAGATTCAATTTAAAAAGTCTTTGGCTAGCCTCAGTTGCACTTGTGGCGACTTTCGGTGTCCAAGCACAATTAAGCGTAGACGTTACGCTCACACCTGAGCAAATGGTTCAAAACCTAGTAGGTCCGGGAGTTCAAATCTCGAATGTTAGCGTAACGGCTTGCGATGGTAGCTATGGTTATTATCAAGCTACCGGAACCGAAATTGGCACTTCACAGGGGCTCCTGCTAACCACAGGTAAGGCACAATATGCCATTGGCCCTAACAACTCCATCGGTAATTGCTCCACAAGCGCCGGTACCTGTGACTATTTTGACAATGGTTGTCCGGGAAGCGTTCTCCTTAACCAAGCGCAAGGGAGAACCACCTATGATGCCACTCAATTTGAATTTGATATTATCCCGCAGGGTGATTCATTACGTTTCAAATACATCTTCGCTTCTGAAGAATATAATGAGTGGGTCAATTCACAGTTTAATGACGTATTTGGCTTTTATATCAGCGGCCCTAACATAGGCACCAATGTAAACATCGCATTGATTCCAACTACAGGTCAGGCCGTGGCTATAAATACAGTGAACGCTCTTACCAACCAATCCTTTTACTATAACAACCAAAACCCTCTAGGACAATTCGTTCAATACGATGGATTCACAAGAAACCTGGTTGCCAAAGTTGGTAATCTCGTGCCATGTGAAACCTATCACCTTAAGCTTGTAATAGCCGATGGAACCGATCACGTTTATGACTCTGGGGTATTCATCAACTCTATTGAATCAAACCCGGTTTTAGTTTCAACCGCCACCTCCAATGGTTTGGATTACATGGTTGAAGGCTGCAGTAATGGAAGTATTTCATTCACGCGTCAAATTGTAACTGCCCAGCCTCAGGATGTGTTGTTTTGGGTGGGTGGAACAGCTACTAATGGTGTTGACTATACCCCCACTATTGGAAATGGTATCCCAAATTCACCAAACACCGTTGTAATTCCAGCCAATCAATCTTCTGTATCATTCAATATACAGGCTATTACCGATAACATTCCGGAAGGCGAAGAGTATATCACAATATATCTTGCCAATCCATTGTGCACAGAAAGCGGTCCCGCTGATAGTATCAACTTCTTCATCAATGATATTCTAGATGTAACTCTGGAGGCCGATGAGACTAATACATGCGTTGGCAATTGCGTCAACCTCACAGGTAACGTGCCTGTCGTTGCTTCCACCACATTTAGCTGGTCTAGCAACGTTACATCAGGCAACTCGCTTAGTGTTGAAGTTTGTCCTACACAGGCAACAACTTACACGTTCACCGGTAATGTTGGAACATGCTCAAGTACTGCGGAAGTGACTATTAATGTATCAAGCATCGCTGTAGAATTAGCATCAACACCGGTAAGTTGCGAAGGAGGAAGCAACGGTACTGTTTCCGTTATCGTTCGTGATGCTATTGAGCCTTATCAATATGCTTGGACAGGCCCTAATGATTTTACAAGTAACGCAGATAGTTTAACTGGCGTGGCTGCAGGTGAATATTGCCTTACAGTAACAGACGCTGCCGGTTGTGTTAATACGGCCTGCATTACCATCATCGAATCCAATGAACTAACGGCAAGCTCTACTTTGTCCGATTTTCAATGCAGTCAAATTTCCTGCAATGGTTCTTGCGATGGAAGCATCAGCATGAACGTAAGCGGCGGAATTACTCCGTATGCATTTGCTTGGGTAGGTCCAAATGAATTCACCGCCTCAGCTGATCACATCGAAAACTTGTGCGCCGGGACCTATGAATTGACATTGACAGATGCAACGGGTTGCGAATACACCAACTCGTATACATTGACCGAGCCTAGTGCTGTTGAACTAGCTGTAGTTGGATCTGTTGATTTGGCTTGCACAGGAGTTGAAACAGGAGAAGCAAGTGTAGCAGCGAGCGGTGGATGCACACCATATACTTACAACTGGAGCCATAGCGCTGCAGTAACTGGTCCGGTGGCAACCAACCTTGCCAGCGGTACGTATGATGTAAGTGTTACTGATCAAAATGGTTGCAATAGTGCAGGTACTGTGACTATTTTAATCAACGAGCCAATAGATCCTCTGAATTTAACCATCGATGAAGTGTCACTTTTTCTTGGTGGCTTTAATGTGAGTTGTCCTTCGAGTGCCGATGGTTTTGTAAACACCACGGCTTCTGCGGGTACGCAGCCCTACACAATCGAATGGTTCAGCAACGCTGCCAACGATGTTGTTTCAACTTCAGAAGATCTTACCGATGCTGCTTGTGGAGACTACACTATAACTGTAATCGATGCCAATAACTGTATAGTATCCGAATCTGTAACGCTCACCTGTGTTCCTGAAATTAGCGTTGACCTTGATGTGTTGAACAATCCCTGTGGCAGCCCAACTGCCTCACAAGGATCAATCGATATCTTGAGCATTACCGGCGGTCAAGGTGGACCATATAGCGTTAACTGGACTGGTCCAAGCTGTTCACCATGCACTGCGGAAGACATCACTAACCTGGACTCAGGCGACTACCTATTGGTAGTTACAGATATTCAAGGCTGTACTGATAGCACCACAGCGAACATCGGACAGAATGATGCTTTTGTTGCTACGGGTGAAGTGCAAGGGGAATCTTGTCCTGACTTG
>CANHPZ010000189.1 GCA_947462725.1 Flavobacteriales bacterium | reverse complement strand
TTTTCTTGTCATCGGCTGAAGGCGTTTCCTGCCTTTTTGCTTCCTTGGGCTTCGTGTCAGTTTTATTTTCTATTGGTGCCGGCTTATTCTCCTCTTCCCATTCAATAGTGATGGTGGATTCACCGCTCTTGGCCGAATTCTCTTGGTAAGGGCCTATGGATTCATCCTTTTTAAACAAGCCAAACTCTTCTTTGAGCAGGCTTTTCATATTTTGTTTTTCTTGAAGCATGGCATCTTGACGCACTTCCTTAGCGAGTTCTTTGTCTACATTGAAAGACGGATTATCTACTGTTCCTGTCATCGAAATAAACATCGACTTGCCCAGCCCGTCGTCGGCTTCATTCACTTCTTTTTCACGGCGAATAAGGATATCGCGCATGTTGAACCCGATAGCATAATCGATTACGTTATCAAAGGTGTGTGTGCCACGAGCAGAAATATCCATTGCGCTGCTTCGGATATCCATCAATGGAATCGTAATAACGCGATTTCTGATTTCAATTACGTTTTCCAGTTTTGAGAATTTAATAGACCGCATGCGTTCGGCAAAACGATCTTCATCAACAAAAGGTGCCACCCATTTATTACTGCGGATATAATCAGCAATATCCTGAAGTGATTCGAAACCGACAAGCTCACCATTTTCAATAGAGACATCGACTAAGCTTTCAATTTTATCAGAAGGAATTTCAAGAGCCTTAGTAACCACAGCGCGAAACTGTAATTTGGCATTGGCCAAACCATTGAGATGGCGGTCTTGGATATAATCCTGACCAAAATTCTCGAACTCCGTAAACACCTTGCGTATGTTGATTGAAGTAATATCGGCCAAGCAATTCATGCGATAACTGCCTTCACCAGCCGGTGCCATCATCAGCTGTGCGCTCAATCGGCCATCAGCCGTAGCGAAACTTAAAGGATCAATGGTTAGTTGGCCTTGATCGAGCATTGCAACACCCTTCACTTGCGTCGCTTCAAACTTTCTAAAAACAAACTTGCCAATTGATGTATTCAAACGAAAATCGATACGCGTTGGTAATCCGAATTCATATTCACTGTCGTTGGCTGTGGATCCATCTTCCTCAACAAGATTGGTGAAGTCGAGTAAATTGCTTTGTAGCGACGCATCAAGTAAAACGCGCGCATCAGGCTCAAACATGAAAGGAATGAGATTAATGAGTTTTCCTTCCAACTTAAAATCACCACCATTCACCAAGCCTGAAAATTCATTGATCAGCGCATGTTGTTTATCAAATGCAACACGCGCCGTAAGTTGTTCGAACAGGCGATTGGAATCCTTCATTTTCAAGCGACCCTCTAATAACTCAGCATTGCCTGAAGCAATAATTTCACGCCAATTGTAGGTTGAATCGGCCGGCACATATTTGAGTGTTCCCTTCACCCCGGCTTCCGCCTTCACATCACCTTCGCAAATATCGATTTGCTGGAGATCCAGAAAATCCTTGATATCACTAAGCTGCATTTGAGCCGACACTTCCAAATCAAGCGCGGGATTATCAAAGCCCATGATACTACCCTTGGCGGTCAAACGACTTGCATCGAGAGCGCAACTGAAAGACTTAAGTCGAACCTGATCCTTTTTTCCACCGCGCACGAAATACAGATCCGTATGAATGTCCCGCAATGCCACACCTTCTTCCTTCGCCCGTATGGATGCGTTTTTAGCCTGCAATTCAACCTCTACCATTACTGCTGCTTTGGGATCCTTTCGGCTCACCTTGGCCTTGGCACTAAAGTCACCGGAGGGTTTGTAACGTTCTACTGTCTTTCGCACGGAACCCGGTAGCACGCCCAATGCGTCGGCAATTTCCTGGTCTTCGGCTTCAGCCCAAAGTTCAATGGGGCCGCCCTCGGACATATTCACGGAGCCTTGAATCTTTAAATCGAAATCCCCGCAAGCGACATCGCTTGGATGAATGGTGTAAATGCTCTTATCCAAATCTGCATGCATTGCGATTTCACCCACAACATTTTGCTGCTCCAGATAGACATCGTCTTCGCTTTTCACCTTGGCCATGCGAACATCAGCATCGAGTAGCACATCGAAACTTCGCTCCGAAAAATCGCCGCTGCCTGTGGAGTTGATGGAATACAAATCCAAATCAAAACGCGCCGGTTGATCCGTGTATGTAACTCGTGTGTCGGTCAGCTGCACTTCCTCCAAATTGATTTCGAACTTCGACGTGTCGGTTTGTCCGGCTTTCCAGAAGTGCCAATTGTCGGTTCCGGCATCATTCACCTTCAAATGCAATTGTGCCGAATTCACTTCCACCTCATTTACGCGATAATTGCCTGCGATCAAGTCCCAGAAATTCAATTTCAAAAACAAACTTTGCGCATAAAGCAGCGTATCGCCCTGGGGAAATGATTCTTGAATATAAACGTTCTCCAGATGTAAAGAAGTACTTGGAAAGGTGCGCCAAAAAACAAGTTCAATGTGTTCCACTTCAAAAGCCGTGGCCATTTCACTTTTCACTTTACCCATTGCGAATCGAGCAACGTCATCTTCGTAGAACCGAAGCACAACAAAGATTGCTGTTGCGACAACCAACAACACGATCAAGAGACCTAAAGCGATTCGTTTAACAATCTTCACCGTTCTTACAAGCTTTCTGTGAAAGTATAACTCGGCATGAAAAGGAATATTTGCCGTGTTCCAACATTCTCACATTGCGGTGTTAACTCAGGCCGGAGGAACTCATCATGGCATTGCCGGCGAAACGGCGCACCAACATGCGCACAAGCGTAGAGGAGAATAATCCGCCTACGCTAACAACCGTAATGAATATTCCCAGACAATCAGGCCATTTCACGCTGATCGGGTAATAATCAACAGCAGCGCCTGACATGGTAATGAGGCCAAATTCGATTTGCGCATAACACAAGGCAAGCCCTGCGAATAGCCCAACACATGCCCCGATGACATTGATGAGCAATCCTTCGTAGATGAAAATACGCTCCACGCCCTTGGTGTCCATACCTAGTGTGCTCAGCGTAAAGATGTCGCGCTTTTTCTCAATAACAAGCATGGTTAGTGATGCAATGATGTTGAAGCATGCTATGAGAAAAATGAACAATAGAATCAGAAAGGTTGCCCACTTTTCGGATGCGTTGGTTTTATAGATCAGCTCATTCTTCTCATATCGGGTTTTCACTTTCAAACCGGGAGGAAGCACCTTTAATAAATCAGCTTTGATTCGTTCTGTTTCATCCTCGTTCTCAATAAATATTTCGACAGAAGAAACGACATCATCCATCCCGAAAAGCTGACGCGCAAAGGAAAGCGGCACGAGAATGTACTTCGAATCTAACTCTGCATTTATAGCGAAAATGCCACTCACTTGTATGGCTTCATAGCTGATGGCGTCTTGCTTATACTTGGCCACCGACCTGCCACGCACGGGAGCATTGATGTTCATGATGGTTGGCGCATAATCGCGCAGCGGCATATTCAATTCCGAGCGAATACCACTGCCCACGACGGCAAATGGAGTGCTATCTGATTGCAGCACAAAACTGCCGTCGTACACCATTGAATCGATATTGGTGTAGGCTGCGTAATCCACTTCCACTCCCTTCACCGTTCCGATGGCATCCAATTTCTCATGACTAAAACGGGCATCTTCTTCAATGACCTTACATACCGCACGAATACCTGCGATGGCTTTGACTTCACCATCAACAATCAACGAATCCGGAATGAACTTTCCTTGCTCAGGAACAATTGTCAGCGGTGCATCGAAATTTGAAAAGATATCCTTCACCAAATCATCGAAGCCATTGAATGCGCTCAACACAACAATCATAGCTGCGGTAATACACGCTACCACAGTAGTAGAAATTCCTGAAATCAAATTGATAATACCTCTCGATTTTCGGGCAAAGAGGTGTCGTTTGGCTATGTAGTAAGCAATATTCAACGCGATTACTTCTTGAGCAGTCGATCGATTTCTTCGAAATAATCGAGCGAGTCATCCAAGTAAAAACTCAACTCCGGAATTTTCCGAATCTGCTTACCCACTTCCAAAGCGAGCAGCTTACGCACCTGGAATTTTTTTTCGTCGACCAGGACCATTCCTTCATGCTTTTTATCCGTTGGGAAAAAACTCAAGTATGCCTTGGCCAGGCCCAAATCGGGCGACACGCGCACTTGAGTAACCGTAATCATCATGCCTTGAAACATGACATTCATGTTTTGCTGGAAAATGGTAGAAAGTTCGCGTTTAACTAAAGCTGAAACTTTATCGAGACGTACACTGGACATAAGGCAAAGTTACCACTCCGCGAGATATTCTGCACGTGCTTGTCAAATTCGGCTGATGTGCGTTTGTTTTGCAACATGGAAAACGTTGTCGTTCGCACAGGAACCTCGGCCGATGTGCCGCAAGTCATGCAACTGGTTCGGGAGCTCGCGCTCTATGAGCGTGCACCTCACGAAGTGACCAACACCGAAGAACTCATGCTTGAGGATGG
>CANHPZ010000188.1 GCA_947462725.1 Flavobacteriales bacterium | reverse complement strand
TTCCGCGACGGCCAAAAAATCACTATTCAAAAAGTCGAACCCCAAGAACTAGAACCACTTCCCGAGCCTGCACCGCCGCGCGTTCTCACTCCCGAAGAACAAGCCACCCGAGACGCTGCCCGAGCAGCCTGAGTGGCCGCTCGCGGAGCCTACCGCCACCTGATGTTTTCCTGCACCGTCTATGACGGTGAAAAAACCATGATCCGCTGGAATAGCCAAGGTCGGGAACCCGTGGAATCCTTCACTGCTTGGAGTAACGTTAATTTCCATTATTTCAACAGCCTTGGACGCTTCAAGAAAAACGACACCACCTATACCCTGATGTTTGGCATTGGTGATACCGATACCGCAAAAATGGCCAGCCTCTATGCTCGTCGTAATGCCATTTACACCCCGCCCGTAATCCCCACACTGCCCGAGGACGCCAACTTTGAACCAAGTTTTGTCGTAACGCAAGGTAATCCAGCGCCAGCCGACCTTGAACCTCTAGTTGCCTTGCACGAACTCTACAAAGAACACCATGCCGCCATGATAGCGGAGTATCAACGGCTCAAAGTCCTCCGCGAACAAGAAGTCGCCGAACGTGCCGCCAATCCACCTGATCCAAAGCCGGATATTTTCTTGCAGCATTGGGTTGTACCACAAAACAATAACAATTCACAGCAGGAGGAGGGAAACTAATGAAAACCTTCACGAAAATTTTTTCAATTGTATTACTTACAACCGCGCAATTGCATGCAATACTGGACTCTAACGAAAACAACATGAGTGATGTCTGGGAGTTGCATTTTAATGATAACTTGTTGTTTAACGAAAGCAATCCGCAACTCGCTGCATTTTCTGACCCCGATGGTGATGGAATAAACAACGTCACGGAGGCGTTGGCAGGAACCGATCCGTTCGCTGCCGAGGGTGTGATGGGAAAGTTTAAACTTGAAATCAACCAGGCAAACTCGGAGTATGGAAAAGCTGTAGTGTTAAAATGGTACGCACTAAAAGGCAAACAGTATCATTTAGAATATTCTGCAGATTGTGTAACTTGGAAAAATTTTGATGAACCGTTAATTGGAAGAGACGCAAATATTGAAATTGGTTGCGCGATTAGTGACAATAGTGGAAGTAGTAATCCGCGAGTTTTTTGGCGTTGCTCGGTCAAAGATATAGATTACGACGAAGATGGACTGACAAATCATGAGGAGTATGCACTTTTGACGTCAGCGTTTTTTGCAGATTCAGACTTGGATGGCATTGCTGATAGGGATGAAATAGTTGCAGAAACTCGTCCAACAGTGCCGGCCATTACGAATTTTAGACAGGTGAATAACGCTGATGATACTCACACCTACACCTGGAACTCGTATGCCCAAAATGGCGATTGGTTTAAAATTCAGGAAGTACAACAAGATGGTAGTTGGAAGGTAATATACTCGGAAAATTATGGCAGCCAAAAAATTCCATTCATTCCGGGCGTAAACAGTTACTCGATCACGCTAAACCCTAACACAGATTATCTGCCATGAAAGTTTACTTTTGTATATGTCTGTGCATGCTTGCGAGCATGATAAACACGTTGGCTCAGCGCAGAGCTGTCGATCCAACGGGTGCTTCGGGTCAGGTTGATCAAATTACGGGGCACACAGTCCCTAATATTATTGTCGGCAATTCGCCCGGCTGGCTTATCGCATCTAATGAAGCATCAGCTATGGTTGCTGAATTTACGGGAGAAGGATTCTCTGGTAATTTGAATAAATCCAATTGGAACAGCAATCAGCCCATCAGTGAGACTTTTGAGCAAGCTGCCACGCAGCAAAGTGTTTTGCCTATTGTGGAAGGCATGTCTTTGCCAAGTTCATCAGGGCCTGTTTCTCTATTTTGTTCGGCGACAACTAACGCATCATTATATGGACTAAATGCGACTATCAGCATATCAAATTTGCCCGGAACGTCTGGCGCTACAAACGAAACATCGACAGCGATCAAACATTCTAAAGCTTGGTTGTATGCACCACCAATGCCGCGGGCACAAATGTTTACGTTCATTAAAATTACCAAGGTGACAATTACTGATTTCAGCGACGACCCAGAAGTAGATCCGGTTATCACAACGGATTATGAATATGATGAGGTAACAGTCACCATACCTGCCAGATCGATGTATTCATCGTCTTTTGAACTTGAACCAAAATTTAATGAAGAAGAAGCTACTCTATCAGGCAACACTATCAAATCTAAAGAAATAAAATTTGTTCCACTTGAAATTGCAGTTGTTAATACTAATGGACCAAGCACAGGTGAGGGTGTCTTAGCAAAAGTTGGAGACGTGTTACGTTATGAAGTTGGCGCCGTCAACATGTTAGAAGGGCTTAGCTATTCAAATGTTTCTTGGCAGTACCGCCAAATTCGCGGCGATGGAGCTTTCGATGTTTGGAAGTCACTAGGAAGTAATGGTCGTGTAATGTATAACACTGAAACTAATGCTGGAATCTATCAACTAAAAGCTACCGTAAATACGCCAGACGGACCCATTAGTTCTATGTATTACAAGCGAGCCGAAACCATACACGCACGCAATAGCGGCGGAATGAGAAGCGGTCATGCTTATAGCGGGCAGCCAGAGTATGTTGGAGTATGCTCAAATCAGACCAATTATAATGTTTGCATGGAAGCTCGTTCAAATCTTGGGAGTACGGCTTGGGCTTATGATGTGCCCATTTCTGTAGGTTACGGGGTAACGCCGACATTGACCTTTGCGAATACATATAAGTGCAATATTTTTGTATTTATGATGGCAAATAGAGTAGGAAAAACTATACCGACATTCTCCCCACTCAGTAATATTGCGACTACGAATAATGTGAACTTAGCGCCACCAACGCTAAAAATGTATGATGCTGGCTATGCTATGAATTCGTGGATTTCTCACTCAAACACCTATTGGCCACAGCCAGGGGACATTGTTATTGAACATTCAGGTGATGGGTACGGGCACTGTGGTATTATGGACTATGATGGATCTTGGGTAAACGCAGGCACTGAAATTGTAAACAAGCACATGCATCTTACAATACCTACAGGGACCGCTTTCCGATTTCGAAATTAACAATTGTATATTTATGAAAAAAATCATCGCCATACTCTTCTCAACTCTGTTTTTGGCAAATGCTAATGATTCATCCTCTGAAGATGGATTAACATTATCAACGGAAGCAATCGTCAGTGATTACGGTGACATCCGTTTTGAAAACGCAAGTGAGAAACAAACTGAGGACAAGCGAGAAATTCTGTTTGAATGGTATCGTAGCAATTGGAAAA
This sequence comes from Flavobacteriales bacterium, assembly GCA_947462725.1. Lineage (GTDB taxonomy): Bacteria > Bacteroidota > Bacteroidia > Flavobacteriales_D > Sanyastnellaceae > JAIBBG01. Next base: position 1,211 of record CANHPZ010000188.1, on the reverse strand, counting down.
CAATCGTACAGCAACCAGAGCAATTTGAATCAACTCCAAGTCAGGCAATGCTCTTTCGAGTTTTAGCGGAGCAATTACCCCCTTCAGACTATCTTGCTTATTTGTCATTCTATCTGGATTCCGTCGCAAGTGGTAAACGTGATGGTAAAAAGCTCGGAATGGTGATTGGAGCTCCCTATCAAAAAATGGGATTCTTGGTCAGCGAATATGAAAATCCTGAAGTGCAAAAAATCATCCAAAAAGCACTCACTGTTTTACCAGCGGATTCCTCTAGTGCAACTTGGCTGAAATCTCTTGCTTCCTCACAAGTTCGTCAAGAATACTTGGGATACATCGAAACGTCGCGAAATGCCAAAGCTGGTAAGTTGAACAAGTTCCTGACACCTACTACATATTCACTTGTGGCAGTGGCTATAGTGGTTGTTGGAATTTTTGTGCTTCTCATGAAACATAAACGCAAACGCCAATCGAAAGCCCGCAACTAACTTAGCGGATAACCTTACGAATTTGGTTTTTTCTGGAAATCACTTGGAAGGTGGCAAGACTTTCTTGGGATTTTCTGGAAGTGACTGAGCAGATTGATCGACTGACTGAGCAGGTGAATCGACTGACTGAGCAGGTGAATCGACTGACTGAGCAGATTGATCGACTCAACGGGAAGATTGGCAAGCTGTTTTACATGATGAGTGGACTCACTTGAAAGATTGATCGGTCGATTTGGATGATGGCTCGCCTGAATGGAAATGTGATGGGTGTTACTTGAATTGTCGTTGCCGTTTGTATGTGACTGCTGCTGTCAATTTGGTGGATGAAGTAACACTAACAAACTTTTTTTCATGAAGTGCAATTTTCCTCTTGTCAAGTTGGGGGAATTGGCTATGAACAGATTCGTAGCTGCAATATAACGCTTCCCCCCCTATGGCACAATCAGAAACATCCTTTGCTGACCGTCTTGAACGCGCACGTCAAATCCACTCCGCTACCCTCCGCTTCGTCCCCGCATTTGCTCCGGCAGATCTGAGTCTTGCTGGTGCGGCCTTTTCGACATTCCTTCAAAATGCCGATGCCGCCAATCTCAGTGTGTCCAATGCATTGATTGACTGGAAAGATACCGTCGCAAGCCGCAGCAAACTCCTTGCAGAATTGAATGCCCGAGTCCTCCGCGCCAATGCACGGGTCAAGAGCAATCCGGCCTGGGCAAGTCATGTCCC
>CANHPZ010000187.1 GCA_947462725.1 Flavobacteriales bacterium | reverse complement strand
TGGTGGTATGGAATTGCCCGAAGTTTTACTGTGCGACATACGGAAGGAGCTCAAGGAAAAGACCATGCATAGTCATTTCACAGAGCAGTTGCTCAATGAAATGCACCATGCGATTGAACGTGGAGAACAAATCATTCTATTTCAAATTCGGCGCGGATATTCGCCTTTGTGGGAGTGTGAGAGTTGCGGCTGGGTGCCCATGTGCACGCGTTGTGATGTGAGTTTGACGTATCACAAGCATGCGCATCAATTGAAGTGTCATTATTGCGGATATACGACACAGCCTGTGCCTGCGTGCCATGCCTGTGGCACTATGGATATGAAAATGCTCGGTTTTGGTACCGAGAAGATCGAAGAGGATTTGCAGGCACATTTTCCGGATGTGCGCGTTCAGCGCATGGATTTGGATACCACGCGCAGCAAATCCAGTTATCAGAAAATCATCAGTGATTTTGAAGCAGGGGTAACGCGCATTCTTGTCGGAACTCAAATGGTGACAAAGGGTCTCGACTTCGATAATGTTTCGCTTGTCGGAATCCTCAGTGCCGACAAGATGATGAACTATCCTGATTTCCGTTCCATGGAGCGCAGTTTTCAAATCATGATGCAGGTGGCAGGCCGAGCGGGCCGCCGCAACAAACGCGGACGTGTGTTGATCCAAACCTATTCACCTGATCATTGGTTGTTGGATCTCATAGTAAAGGGCGATTACGAGACTTTCTATGAACGCGAGGTGAAGGAACGGCATCAGTTTTCTTATCCGCCCTTTGTGCGACTCATGCGCATCACGCTCAAGCATAAGGAAGACGCTGTTGCAATGCGCGCAGCGCAAGAGATTGCTCGAATTATTGCTCCTGTGCTGAAAGAAAAAGTACTCGGTCCTGAGCGGCCATACATTCCTCGAATCAATAATTATTTCCTGCAGCAGTTCTTGGTGCGACTCGATAAGAAACCAGAGAGTGCAGCTATCAAGGCCACAGTCATACAGATGATACGCCAGCGACTTGCTGACCCCGATTTCAAGCAAGTGCGCTTGAGCGTGGATGTTGATCCATTATAAAAAAAGCGGGGACATGCCCCGCTTTCAATATCTAATGCTTCATCTGAATTACTTGAGGTTACCGACCATGTTGGCGGGTATCACCCATTGATCATATTCCTCAGAGGTCACATGACCCAGGCCAACAGCAGCCTCTTTCAAAGTGGTGCCATTCTTATGGGCATACTTTGCAATTTCAGCAGCTTTGTAATAGCCGATTTTAGTGTTGAGTGCGGTCACCAGCATCAGCGATAGATCAACCAATTGCTGAATGCGCTCGTGATTGGGTTCTATGCCAACGGCGCAATGTTCGTTGAAAGAAACACAGGCGTCGCCCAGCAATTCGGCGCTTTGCAAGAAGTTGTAGGCCATCATCGGTTTGAACACGTTGAGCTCGTAGTGACCTTGTGTTCCGCCAACAGTAATGGCGACATCGTTGCCCATCACTTGTGCGCACACCATAGTAAGTGCCTCACATTGTGTTGGGTTTACTTTGCCCGGCATGATGCTACTTCCCGGTTCGTTTTCAGGAATGAAAATTTCACCAATACCGCTGCGAGGTCCACTCGCCATCATACGAATGTCGTTAGCAATTTTGTTGAGTGAAACAGCGAGTTGTTTCAATGCACCATGGCTTTCAACAATGCCGTCGTGAGCAGCAAGTGCTTCGAATTTGTTGGGCGCACTGGTGAATGGAAGATCACTGAATTCAGCGATTTTTTTTGCGACCAATTCAGAATATCCTTGAGGAGCATTGAGTCCTGTGCCTACTGCTGTGCCACCTAGAGCTAATTCGCCCAGGTGAGAGAGCGTGTTGTTCAAGGCGCGTAATCCATGATCTAACTGTGCAACATAACCACTGAGTTCTTGGCCTAACGTTACCGGAGTTGCATCCATCAGGTGTGTGCGACCAATCTTCACAACGTGCATAAACTCCGCGCTTTTTGCTTTCAATGTGTCGCGCAATTGTGTAACACCCGGAATGGTTTTGCGCACTACTGATTCGTATGCCGCAATGTGCATTGCGGTTGGATAGGTATCGTTTGATGATTGAGATTTGTTCACGTCATCGTTTGCGCCGAGCAACATTTCGCCTTCTCCAAGTTTGCCTCCGGCAGCAACATGCGCGCGGTTTGCAATGACTTCATTTACGTTCATGTTGCTTTGCGTGCCACTTCCCGTTTGCCATATGACAAGCGGAAACTGATCGTTCAATTTTTCCGCGAGTATTTCATCACAAATGGCACTGATAGCATCGCGCTTGTCAGCAGCCAGCGCACCTAGTTCGCAGTTGGCGTGTGCAGCTGCTTTCTTGAGAATGGCAAATGCGCGAATGATTTCCTTCGGCATTGATGCCTCGGGTCCAATCTTGAAGTTATTGCGTGAGCGCTCTGTTTGCGCTCCCCAATACACATGAGCGGGCACTTTCACTTCGCCCATCGTGTCTTTTTCAATTCTGAATTCCATCTGATTTGAATTGTTGAAGGTTGTTATATGGTTTCTGCAGCTTTTCCTTGCTGCATGAGAAATCCTTTAAGAAAATCGTCGAGATAGCCATCCATCACGGCATCTACATCGGATGTTTCAACTCCTGTGCGCACATCTTTAACGAGCTTGTAGGGCTGCATCACATAGTTGCGAATTTGTGAACCCCATTCTATTTTCTTTTTCGTTGCTTCTATTTCACTGCGCGCTGCATTGCGTTTTTCAAGCTCCATTTCATAGAGCTGAGACTTGAGCAATTGCATTGCTTTTTCTTTATTCTGAAGTTGTGATCGCGTTTCGGTATTGTCGATAATGATGCCTGTAGGCGCGTGACGCAATCGAACGCCGGTTTCAACCTTATTCACGTTTTGACCACCTGCGCCTCCACTGCGGAAAGTGTCCCAAGTGATGTCAGATGGATTGATCGCGATTTCAATAGAATCGTCAACCAGCGGGTACACATATACGCTCACGAATGATGTATGGCGTCGGGCATTGGAATCAAATGGTGAAATGCGCACCAAACGATGAACACCGTTTTCGCCTTTGAGCATGCCGAAAGCAAACTCGCCGTCGATTTCCAACGTGCATTGTTTTACTCCGGCTACATCGCCCTCCTGCATATCCAACTCTTTAACTGTGTGCCCATTCTTTTGAGCCCACATCACATACATACGCATGAGCATGCCCGCCCAATCACAGCTTTCTGTACCACCGGCACCGGCAGTAATTTGAAGAACGGCGTGCAAGCCGTCTTCCTCAGAGCTCAACATGTTTTTGAATTCCAGGTCTTCGACCTTGCTGGCCGCCAACTTGAATTGAGCTTCTAGCTCTTCTTCTGTTGCAGCTTGCTCTTTGAAGAAATCGTATAGCACGATTAAATCTTCAACGGCATCTGAGCAACCTTTGAAGGCATCTGTCCAGATTTTTTTGTTTCTTATTTGACGCATAACCTGCTCGGCTTTTTTCGCGTCGTTCCAGAAGTCGGGGTCTTGGGTGAGTTTCTCGTCTTCCTTAATTTGTAGAAGTTTTACTTCTACGTCAAAGGTACCTCCCGAGCGCGTCCACGCGCTCCTTCAGCTCACCGATAGCATCGCTTGTAATTGCCATAATGATTAATCACTGAAAATGTTATTGCGGCCGCGAAGGTAGTTATCTTTACAAGTAGATGCACTAGATTTATTTTTGCAGAAATTCATAGCATCAGTTCCCTTGAATAGTATGGAAGATCTTAACTCAGATTATAGCCAAGTGAAAAACAAATCCGTAGACGAAGTTCTTGCTTCCGGTTTTGTTTTTCGTGGGTCAGAATATCTCAAACAGGGTTTCAGAACCTATGGCAACGAATTCGGCATTTACACAGCATTTACTTTGGTATACATTGCTGCTAGTTTGGTTCTTGGCTCAATTCCATATGTGGGCAGTAGCATCGGCCTCTTTGTAAATCCACCTTTGATAGCGGGCATCATTTTTTATGGGTATTTGCAGCGCATAAATGAATTTCGAGATTTTAATTCCTTCTTTTCCGGATTCAAACAGCCGTTTTGGGGTGCTTTGATTACGCAAAGTATTGCTTCAACATTTCTCATGGTCATTGCCGTGGCTATCTTAGTTCTGCCTCCTTATTACGATGTAATCGCAACTTTTGCAACGGAAATTCAAAAACTCGAGAGCATTCCTCAAGAAGAGGCGGGCGAGTTCATTATCGGATTATGGAATCCTGACTTGGGTTGGGCGATGTTGCTTGCTGCTGTGGGTGGATTGGTAGTGACCACGTTGTTGTGCATGACTCCTTATTTTATTGTTCGTCGGGCTATGCCTTTTCCAGAAGCCATACGCGCAAGTGTGCGATTGGTGTCGAAAAAATTCTGGTCTTTTGCCGCGCTCGTTCTTGTCTTATGGGTGGTGTTAATTGTCGGATTTATGATGTGCTGCGTTGGGTTTTTGGCTGCATTTCCGGTGTATTATCTCACATTGCTCGCGGCTTTCGAAGACATCATGGGAGATTAATGTCGTCTTCTGATAGGATTTGTGCAGAAGTAGCTTCT
>CANHPZ010000186.1 GCA_947462725.1 Flavobacteriales bacterium | reverse complement strand
TAATGCGGTAAGGAAGATCACGGGAATCGATGCGGTGGCGGGATTGCTCTTGAGGCGCTCACAAACTTCGAAACCATCCATTTCAGGCATGATGACATCGAGCAATATCAAATCGGGTTGAGCATCGCCTTGCGCAATCTCAAGACATTTTTCGCCTGACTTGGCCATCTTCAGACGGTAGTCATCCTTGAGCAGCGCATTCAAAATGTGCAGGTTTTCTGCGGAGTCGTCAACTACTAAAAGCAATGGCTTTTCTTCCGTGGTTTGAAAAACGGGGTTCATAAGGTTAGGTATTTTTCTGCCTCATCAAAATCAAACGACTCCAGTGCTTGGATGACTCGTTTTAGTTTGATTTCTATTTGGATATCCAATGTGTGATTGTCGAGCAATCGCTGTCCGATTTCAATAGCGGATGAATCGCTGGCACGCACATGTTGCAGGAGTTCAGCCCAAATGCGACGTAATGATTCGTCGTCGATGTCTTGCTTGCGGGTATTCGTTGTTGACGTAGCCTGCAGCATCGATACAATATTCTTAATGAGCGATTCTATTTCATCAAACAAGGAAAGAATGGCTAATCTATCTTCTTCCGATACTTGATTGCTTGCGTCAGACGAAAGGTGATGCAACCGCGCAGCAATAGGGGCAAGGCGGCTATGGATTTCTTTCGCTCCAATATTGCCGGTTATGCCGGTGAGCGTGTGCAGGTAAGTTGAGATGGTTCCAATGCTTCCCGACTGAAGTGCTTTGGTGCCTTCTGATTGAACGTTGCCATAAACCGCTGCGTACGAGCGCAGCAATTTCTTATACGAATCAATTTTGCCACCCACACGATATAGACCCTCGGTTGTATTCAATCCTTCAATGACCAAATCAGTGGAATCAGACGCTGCTGCCTGCATTTCAATGTTGGTTTTTTTGATATGACGAATGAGTGCGGAATACAACACCAATGGGTCAATCGGTTTGGTGATGTGCTCATTCATGCCTGCCGCTATGCTCTTTTCAGCTTCGCCTTTCATGGCATGCGCGGTCATCGCTAAAATGGGCAGTTGATTGTATCGACCATCCTGCCTTATCTTTTGTGTTGCAGTAAGCCCATCCATTTCCGGCATTTGAATGTCCATCAGCACGGCATCGAATTTCTCCTTTTCCACTTGTTCGATCGCCTCCAGTCCGTTGCGCGCAATGGAAAGCACGATGCCTACATCGGTCAACAACTCGGTTGCCAGATCGAGATTCATATCGTTGTCTTCAACGAGCAAAACCTTTGAGCCTTGCAGCATTTCACGCACGTCGTTAAGATCGACGAGCTTGCTTACTTCCTGGATCGAACGAGTAGGCGTGAGGTGAAGTATGTTGTTGATGACATCAAAAAGCGTCGATGGATTGATGGGCTTCAACAAGTAGTCATTCACGAGCTTTTTGCTTGTGGCTTCTTTGATGGATTCCAAGCCATAAGCAGTCACCATGATGACTGCAGGAATGGATTCCATTTCCTGCTTGAGTGATTCAACCAATTCAATACCGTTCATGCCTGGCATTTTCCAGTCGACCATGAGAATGGAGAATGGAGATTCTACTGAGTGTTGAGTCTTAAAAATTTCAATTGCCTGCTGCGCATTTTCAGCGGTATACACTTCAAACCCGAAAGAGGTGAGCATCTCATCCAAGATGATGCGTGCACTTTCTGAATCATCGACCAGCAAAGCCTTCAGACCTTGCTTGGGCTGATAAGGGCCTTGTTGCTGCGTTGCGATATTAGCCGTATGGAATTCGGCTGTGAATCGAAATGTACTTCCATGTCCCAATTGGCTTTCGACTTCCAATTGGCCGTTCATCAACTCGATAATGCTCTTGCAAATGGTTAGACCTAAGCCGGTGCCGCCAAACTTGCGCGTGGTGGAAATATCTGCTTGTTGAAACGGAGTGAATATGCGACCTATTTGATCGCTGGTCATGCCTATGCCGCTATCAGAGATGCTGAACTGAATACGTATGCGGTGTCCTATAATGTTGATGAGCCGAGCTTCAATTTTAATCTCTCCTCTCTCCGTGAATTTACCGGCATTGTCGGTAAGATTTAGGAGGACTTGTCGTAAACGCAATCCGTCACCTTGTATTACCGCCGGAATATTTGGGTCGATATAGCTGATGAGCTCAACTTCTTTCTTCTTGCGCAATTTGACGTTTACAGCATCTGCCACCTGGGCAATAGTCTCCTCGAGAAAGAGAGAGCTGTCTTCCAGTTGAAGCTTACCGGCTTCAATTTTTGAGAAATCCAGAATGTCGTCGATGATGCGTAACAGCGCTTTTGCTGATACATCTACCTTGTGAATATAGTCTGCCTGTTTTTGGGTGAGCTCTGTTTTTTGTACGAGATAGTTCATGCCGATGATAGCATTCATCGGTGTGCGAATCTCGTGCGACATGTTGGCCAGGAATTCACTCTTGGCCTTGTTGGCTGAATCGGCTACTTCGCGCAACACCACCATTTGGTCGTAACGCTCATGTATTTCCCGATTCTTTTCATTGACCACATCCATCTGTTTGCCACCAAACGAAGCGAAGATGCCCAGAAACAAAGGTGCGGAATCAATTATCCAAAGCAACTCGGACTCGCGCTGGCAGGTTACGATTAAATCCCAACTGATGCGGCTGTAAAGCATGTATGATTCGAACACGCTTCCGAATAGCGGAAAGCACAAACCGAATAGAGCGCCGTAGAGTGCATAAAGTTGTTGCTCGGTTTTGAAAAATTGACGTAAGCGCATGCTCGGGTTTTGGCGTGTTGAGCAAATCTAACCTATTTGCTTTTTGTTTGGGTTGTTCATCCTTCCTCTGCCAATATCGAGCGCATGGTGTCGAAAGACATTGGCTTACCAATGAAGTCGTCAACAAGCGGTGTTGCTTTGGCGCGCTGCAAATCTCGTTCGTCTAAGGTCGATGACAAGACATAGATACGCGTGTCATTAAAACGATTCTCTCCCATGGCTGTCATGGCGTCTAACACTTCAAATCCGCCCATCACAGGCATCCTGATGTCGAGAAAAATAAAGTCTATGGGTGTGTCCGGATGTTGTTCCAGATAGGCTAGTACTTCTGTTCCTGATTTGAAAACATCAATGGTTATATCCGTCATCAGTCGCTTCAATACTTCGCTATGCAGCATGTTGAAAATGTCGTCGTCATCGACAAGAAGTATGTGACGTGAATTATTCATGGATGGTAGATTCGGGTAAAGTGATGGTCATTGTAGTGCCTTCACCAAGCGACGAATTTACGCTTAAATCTCCTTCGAGTTTATTGACAATTTCCTTGCATATGTATAATCCCAAGCCGGTGCCGATGCTGGAGGTAGTGCCGCGGAAAAACATGGTGAAGATCTGTTCAATATACTTGGTGTCGATGCCTTCACCGTTATCTGAAACTTGCATGATGATGTTTCCGTTTTCCCGACGTAGACTGAATTTTACGAAGGATGCTACATTCTTGCGTCGGTATTTTACGCTATTGCCGATGATATTCTTGAGCAATACGCTAACGCGCGAACGGTCGGAATGGATGATGGGTGAAGTCTGAATGTCGAGCTGCATTTCGATCTGCCCAAGCGCACTGAAGCGTAAATCATTGTAGGCTTGCTTTACGATTTCAGCTACGTCGAAGGCTTCGTGTGCAATGTCTAGTCGCGAGTTTCTGGAGTATTCTAAAATTTCCTGAATGGTTCCGTCCAATCGTGTGGCCGAGCCATCGACCATTTCGAGATAGGCTCTGTTTTTTGCATCAATTTCAGGTGAGTGCATTATGAGAGAGACGATTCCCTTTATAGATAACAGCGGTGAGCGCAAATCATGCGAAATGCTATAAACGAAATTATCCAGTTCTGCATTGATCTTGCGGAGCTCATCATTTTTTCGGTTTACCGCGTCTTGCACTTTTTTCAATTCAGAAATGTCGACTCCGGTAATGATGATGTGCTCCAATTTCCCGGTCGAGTTTTGATATGGCATAATACTCTGAAGGAATTCCACGTGGGTGCCGTTATTCAATTCTCCGTGGTCTTCCACGCGCATGATGTGCTTGTGCTCAACCGCCTGTCGAATGGCAGCAACCAATTTCCACGTGCGTGTATCAACCTCCGATTCTTGAATGGAGAATATGGAACGGTGTGATGTCGGATCCCACCAAATTGCTGCTTCTTTGGGGGGCTCGGTGCTAAAGAGTAAATGCCCGTCAGGGTCGAATACATATTTCTGCGAAGGCGAATGATTGAGCACGCTTTCGTAAAAAGTTTTTAGTGTAAGCATCCGCTCTGCAGCGGCATCACTTTCTTTGCGCAGCGTAATCTCATCGGTCATGTCTTTGGTGCTGCCCACCACACGAATCAGTTCACCACGCTCGTCGCGTTCAGCTACCATCAACGTTTCGACTATGCGCTCTGCGCCATCATTAAATCGTTTTATTTTATATGTCGCTTCCTGCCGCGATTCGTGACCGTAGCGAATCAAATTTATTTTTTCGATGACGTGATTGTATTCTGTCTCTTCAATACACTTACTCCAAACTTCGGGTAGCGATAGTTCACTATCCGGCTCTACGCCATAGACCTCGAACATGGTCTTATTCCAGCGGATATCAGCTGTTTCCGG
>CANHPZ010000185.1 GCA_947462725.1 Flavobacteriales bacterium | reverse complement strand
CATTGGTCAGATGTGGGCTATTCGCAAATACTTCATCGATGAGAATGCGATTCGTGCTAAGATTGATGACAACAAAAAGAAGCCACAAACAAAAAGCAGTTTCATGCAACGCCTAGAAGAAGCTCAGAAGGCGCAGCGTCAGAAACTTGCTCAGCAAGGAAGAAAATGATAAAGCGCTTTGTTTACACAGCTCTGATTGCGGCCATCCTTGTCGCGTGTTCGTCGTCGCGAAAGGCGCAACAATCCGCAGCGTCTGCTTCCGTTGAGCATATTGTTGAGAACAAGTATGTCACTGACACCGCATTGTACTACTCGCGTGGGGCATGTTTTGGGATGTGTCCGATTTTCGAGTTTACTGTGATGCGCGATGGAAAAGCGGTGTATATCGGCAAGAACCATGTGGATCGCATCGGTCGGTTTGAAGCGCAGGTTTCATACAGTGATGTGGAACAGGTGGTTTCGAAGGCTAAGCAAATCGGTTATTTCGAAATGCAAGAAGTGTATGATAATGACAAAGTGCAAGACCTTCCCAATATCAACACAGGTATAAATAGCAACGGGAAGTTGTATCGTGTGCGCAACCGCTACAAAGGCCCGGCGTCGCTGCAGCAACTCTATAAAGAGCTCGATTCGCTGATGGCCCGCCAAGCGTGGAAGCCGGTAGGGAAGCTTCCTCAAGACTAATTACGGAACCAATTCAATGATTATAATTCATCAATAAACCATGAAAAAAACAATCTACATCGCAGCGCTGCTGCTGTCGCTGATGCCCGCTTCATTGCTGGCCAACGAGGGCATGTGGCTGGTTAGCTTGCTCAATCGGATGAACGAAGCCGAAATGAAAGGCCTCGGTTTGAATCTGACCAAAGAAGAAATTTACAGCATCAACACGGCATCTTTGAAAGATGCAATTGTGCGCCTAAACTACGGTCAATGCACCGGAGAAGTGGTGAGCGACAAAGGTTTGATTTTTACGAATCACCACTGCGGCTATGATGCGATTCAGACGCTTTCTACAGTGCAAAACAATCTTTTGCTTGATGGCTTTTGCGCGAAGAGTTTTGCTGAAGAATTACCTATCGAGAATTTCAAAATTTCATTCCTCGTGCGCATCGACGACGTTACTCAGCAAATGCTGTCAACCGTAAACGATAGCATGACGGAAAGCGAGCGTGAAAAGGCACTCGCTGCTAAAACCAAAGAACTCATCGCGGCGAACACCAACAACGGCGCATATGAAGTGGAGGTGAAGTCGTTTTTCTATGGCAATGAATATTACATGATGGTGTATCAAACCTTCAGTGATATTCGCTTGGTAGGAAATCCTCCTGAAAGCGTTGGAAAATTTGGTGGTGATACCGACAACTGGATGTGGCCTCGCCACACAGGCGACTTCTCTATGCTGCGCATCTATGCCGATAAGAGCAATCAGCCTGCAGCCTATAGTAAAGAGAACATTCCATACAAGCCAAAGCATTTCTTGCCTGTAAATATCGATGGCGTTACAGAAGGTGATTTCACCATGATCATGGGTTTCCCTGGACGTACCTCGCGCTACCTTACTTCATACGGAATTCAGCAAGCGGTGGATACCCGCAACCCGGCATTGATTGAATGTTTGGGCCTGAAACTCGAAAGCTGGAAGAGCGTGATGGATAAGGATGCACGTGTGCGCTTGATGTATGCCGCGAAGTACGCTTCAACGGCCAATGGCTGGAAATACTACATCGGTCAGACACGCGGATTGAAGCGCCTCGATGTGAAGAGCGATAAGGAAAAGATTGAGGTTGATTTCACCAAATGGCTCAATGGTAGCGGCGCTACCAAAGCGAAGTATGCAGAAACCCTGAAGTCGATTCAAGAATATTACAACGAGTGGGATCCATATGTGAAGGCTTCTACTTATTCTTCATTGTGTGGTATTGGTGGTGCTGAATTCATGGGCTTTGCTGCTGAAATGGGTGAGGCTATCAAGCAAATTATGGCAGAAACTGATGAAGCGAAACGCAAAGAGGGTTTGGCTTCATTGCAAGGCGACATTGACGCATTCTTCAAAGAATACGATGCAGAAACGGACAAGGTTGTCTTCATCAACCTCACGAGCTTGTATCGCGAGCGCATGCCTACTGACCGTCCATCATGGCACACAACACTCGACGCCAAATACAAAGGCAGCGTTATGGCTTATGCCAACAAGTTGTTCGAGACTTCTATTTTCGTTGATAAGGCTCGCTTGATGGCGTTCTTACAAAAGCCAAGTGCCAAGGTGATTGATAAAGATCTGGCATATGCTGCTGCATCAAGCGCAAGCACACATGCTATGAACTTCCGTTCACTGAATCCGCAGCAGAAATTCAACAAGGGCATGCGTCAATATGTGGCCGGTTTGCGTGAAATGAATCCGACCAAGGCGTATGCGCCGGATGCCAACAGCACCATGCGTGTGACTTACGGTGTAGTGGATGCATACAAAGCAGCCGATGCGGTGAATTACGATTTTTATACTACAGCAGCCGGTATCATGGAGAAGCGCGACAACAGCAATCCTGAGTTCGTTGTTCCTGATAAATTGGCGGACCTCATCACCAAGAAGGATTTTGGTCGCTATGCCAACGCCAAAGGTGAATTGCCAACGTGCTTCATCCACAACCTCGACATCACCGGTGGTAATTCAGGAAGTCCTGTAATCGACGGCGATGGCAACATCGTAGGTATCGCATTCGATGGTAACTGGGAAGCGATGAGCGGTGATATCGCCTTCGAACCGGAATTGCAACGTACCATTTCTGTGGATATCCGCTACGTGCTTTTCGTTGTAGACAAACTCATGGGTGGTAAGAACATCGTAGATGAGTTGAAGTACGTGAAGAAGCAACCAAAGGTGGAGCCTGCTCCGATTGTTCCTGCAGCACCTGTAGTAGAGCCGACACCGGCCAAAACAGAAATCAAGAAAGCTACAGACACAAAGAAGACTGCAAAGCCTGCAGCTCAAGAGCCGAAGAAGAAATAATTGAATGGATGCATTCAAAAAAAAGAGGCGCTCGTTGGAGCGCCTCTTTTTTTATGGTAGAAAAAAATTATATCGTTTTGTAGCCATCGAATGTGCCGGTATAGGTTACACCGTTTTTGGTATAGGTGTATTCCAATTTCAATAACTGGCCATCACAAAAACCCTGACCGCCGGATACGAATGCAATCACACCGTTATCATCATACTGCTGCTCGGGAATTTCGAAGAAGGTGTTGAGCTTGAAATCTCCATACACAGAACCCATGCGCAGGCGTGTGGCGAGCACACTTTCAGCCGCAGTAGTGAGAATATAATCGGCAAACATCACATCGTCTTTTACTAAAGTGCCGCGGTACCATCCTGCATATTGGATGCGCACTTCTTCGCCGCAGTTGTCGCCTTCGTAGCCCACAGGGCAGTAGCAGCTGCCATGCTTGCACTCACCGCCATTCAGGCAATTCATATCGTTGCAAGGATCGAGCTTTCCACAAGAGTATATGATTGTGGCCAAGGTCATGAGTAAAAACAAGAATCTTCTTTTCATGGGTTGTTGATTTGGAGAAGCGAAAATAGGAAAAGAAAAAAGCCGCCCCTTGGGACGGCTTTTAGTTTCTTGACTTGGAAGTCTATTACGCGGTAGCGTTCATATTATCCAATACGTTCATCACTTCCTTCACTGCTTTGGCAGATGATTCGAGCAATGCTTTCTCGCTTTCGTTCAATTGAAGTTCGATGATTTTCTCGATTCCGTTTTTGCCCAATACAACCGGCACACCGAGGTAGATGTCTTTCAATCCATACTCACCCTGCAACCATACGCAGCAAGGGAAAATGCGCTTCTGGTCGCGAACGATGGCTTCTACCATTTGCGCTGCTGCAGCACCCGGAGCATACCAAGCAGAAGTACCCAGCAAGTTTACGATTTCGCCACCGCCGGTTTTGGTGCGCTCAACGATGGCGTTGAGTTTTTCTTCAGAAATCAATTCGGTTACCGGAATACCACCCACAGTAGTGTAGCGTGGAAGCGGCACCATGGTGTCGCCGTGGCCACCCATAAGCACAGCTTGAATATCTTTTGGCGAGCAGTTGAGTGCTTCGGCCAAAAACGCACGGTAGCGTGCAGTATCGAGGATACCCGCCATCCCGAATACTCGGCTGCGATCAACCTTGGCAGTGAGGTAGGCGCAGTAGGTCATAACGTCGAGCGGATTGCTCACAACGATGATCTTCGCGTTTGGTGAATACTTGATCACGTTTTCAGTAACCGTTTTCACGATGCCGGCGTTGGTCGCGATTAAGTCGTCGCGGCTCATGCCCGGTTTGCGTGGCAGACCTGAGGTGATAACAACAACATCTGAATCTGCAGTTTTGCTGTAATCATCGGTGCTTCCGATGGTGCGGCTATCATACAAATTGATGGGGGCTGTTTGCCAAATGTCGAGCGCCTTGCCTTCTGCAAAGTTGGGCTTGATATCAACAAGCACAATCTCATTGGCAATCTCGCGATGTGCGAGAACATCAGCACAGGTAGCGCCTACATTGCCTGCACCTACTACGGTTACTTTCATGTTTGAATCTTTTTTAGGTAACGATCAAACCAATTGATCGGCGCGCAAAATTAGCATGCAATTTTGGATCAGCAACTAACGTTCTTTTGCACATCAACCATGGAATTACACACACTCACTGCAAACCAACCCGCGCGGGCAATGCGCGGCCAACAAACGCATACTATGATTTATCGCAT
>CANHPZ010000184.1 GCA_947462725.1 Flavobacteriales bacterium | reverse complement strand
GGGATTTGTTCGCGTTATGGATGGAGCAACTCTTACCATCCAAGAAGGAACATTGATCAAGGGCGATTACGACACGCAGGGAACGCTCATCGTTGAGCGCGGAGGCAAACTCATCGCTAACGGTAACGCACAACAGCCAATCGTTTTCACTTCAGCTAAACCTGCCGGTATAGATGCATCCACTGGCGCTCCATTTCGCGATTACGGAGATTGGGGTGGTGTGATCATTTGCGGTCGCGCAAGTGTGAATCAACCAGCGAATTCAGCCAATGGTACAGCACAAGGCGAAGCCATGGTAGAAGGCGGCGTGGGTTCTTTCTATGGAGGAGGAGCAACTCCCAATGACGACGATAACTCGGGAAGCCTTACTTATGTGCGCATTGAGTACGGTGGTATTCCATTTCAACCCAATAGCGAGATCAACGGTTTGACGTTGTGCGGTGTGGGCAGAGGTACTACCATCGATCACATCCAAATTTCGTATGTAGGTGATGATGCCATCGAATGTTTTGGTGGTACAGTGAACGTGAAGCACATCGTGTGCTACCGCAATTGGGACGACGATTTCGATACCGATTTCGGTTACCGCGGTCATGTGCAATTTGGTTTATCGGTGCGCGATCCGCAGATTGCCGACCAATCAGGTTCTAACGGATTTGAGTCAGATAACGATGCGCAAGGCAACGCTTACGACCCATTTACGCAGCCACATTATTCGAACATGACTGTTGTCGGTCCGTACACTTTCGACGCGACGATCAACAGCAACTACAAGCGTGGTATTCACTTCAGAAGAAATTCTCAAGCGAGCATTTTCAATTCAATCGTGACAGGCTATCCTGTTGGTTTGCTCATCGATGGTTCAACCACACAAGACAATGCAGCTAATGGTTTGTTGCGCGTTCAGCACAACGTGTTGGGCAACATGACCGATACATTGGCAACGCTGACTACCGCAGAGCCGAACAACATCAACGGTACGTTCAATATTTCTGATTTCTATGCAACATCAGGATGGGGTAATGAGACTGTAAATTCAGTTTCAGACTTTGCATTCAGCAACGTGAGCTTGTCATCACCTGACTTCACATTAACAAGCGGTTCACCATACAACACAGGTGCTGATTTCTCTGATAGTTATTTGAGCGACAGTTTCTTTGAGCAAGTGAACTACAGAGGTGCTTTTGGTAGCGAAAACTGGACTTTGGGATGGACCAACTGGGATTGCACTAATGCACCTTACTTGGCCGGTATTACTACGGCAGTAGCTGAAGTTGCAGCTACTCCAAGCGTGCGTATCTATCCAAATCCTGCTAATAACAATGTGAATGTTGTATTGGCAGATAGCCACAATGGCAACGTTCAGATCAGCGTGATTGATTTGTCGGGCAAAGTGGTGATGACCGAGCAGCGCACCAACGCCGGTCGTCAAACCATCAGCATGAATACTTCAACCTTGAGCAACGGTTTCTACTTCATGCAGGTAACCGGAGCCAATGGCACTTCTACGCAGCGCTTCGCGGTAGAGCACTAAGAGTAAATTTATCATTGAGATTTCAAAAGGACAGTCGAGAGGCTGTCCTTTTTGTTGCCTTCGACTTCGCTCGGGCACCGGGCTTCGACTTCGCTCGTGCACCACGGGCGCCGTTCCCTCGGTGCCCGAGCGTAGTCGAGGGCAGTCGAGGGCAGCGCCGTTCCTAAGTAAGTTTTACTGCACCGGCAGATCCATGAAATTCTCAAAAATGGAACATCAAGTACTAAGGGCATCCACTTGTTTTCATCCTATGTTTACACCAAACATGCTCCACATGCGCATACTCCTTTTCACCCTAATTCTCCTCTCCTCGGCCGCTCACGCTCAGCGCAAAGCTCAGCCAAAACAGCAAGCACCTACAGCCACATCGGGCAGTGCGCGCATGCAGTCGCTATCGCAAGCGCGCATGGCAGAAGTGTCGGGCGAATTCGCCGATGTACCTGCGCGTTGCATCGGTCCGTCTGTGATGGGTGGGCGCGTGGTTGATCTGGAGGTAAATCCTGCCGATCCCACGCACTTCTTTGTGGCCTACGCCAGTGGCGGATTGTGGGTTACGCACAACAACGGCGTGTCGTTCGATCCGGTGTTCGATCATGAAGCGGTGATGACCATCGGCGATATCGCCGTGGATTGGAATCACCAGCAAGTCATCTGGGTGGGAACGGGTGAGGTGAACTCTTCGCGCTCTTCTTACAGCGGCATCGGCGTATACAAGATTCTTCCTGTGATACAGTCCGATGGCTCACTGAAATACAAAGCGGAATACCGCGGCCTGGAAGATTCGCATCACATCGGTAAAATCCTCGTGCATCCTACCGACCCGAATTGCGTGTGGGTGGCTTCGATGGGTCCGCTCTACAGCGATGGCAACATGCGCGGTGTATACAAAACCAACGATGGTGGTATCACTTGGTCGCGCGTTCTCGATGCGCCGACAGGTTGCGGTGCCATCGATCTGGTGATGGATCCGCTCAACGCCAACACGCTCTATGTCGCGCTCTGGAATCGCTCACGCAAGGCGTGGAATTTCGTTGGCAACGGCGAAGGCTCTGCAATTCTGCAAACAACAGATGCGGGCCGCACATGGAAAAACATTTCGCACAACGTCGATGATAAATCCGCATTTGGTGGTCGTGTGCCGGCTGAATCTATCGGACGCATCGGATTGGCGTTGCATCACAGTGAAGGCGCGAACCGACTCTACGCATTCATCGACAATCAACAACACCGCCCCGATACAGCCATGAAGAAAACAGAGGATGGATTGAAAAAGGATGTTTTCGTGAACATGTCGAACGCCGCATTTGAAGCGCTTTCCGATTCGGTGCTGAATCAATTTTTGCGCGATTATCATTTCGATGATGCGATCACTGCGGTAAGCATGAAGGCGGATGTGCGCAGCGGAAAATTGAAGCCCTCTGCGTTGTATGACTTTCTCTACAATGCGAATGAGGATCTGTTCAACACACCTATCGTTGGCGCGGAGGTCTATGCGTTTGATGTGAATCAAGCGGCATGGAAGCGCACACACGGGGACTACCTCGACGATGTAGTTTTCACCTACGGCTATTATTTCGGAATGATTCGCGTATCGCCAATCGATGTCAATAAGGTATACATAGCAGGCGTTCCCATAATCAAGAGCAACGATGGAGGGGCGAATTGGCAAGGTATCAATCCGGGCAATGTGCATGTTGATCATCATGCGTTGTGGATCAATTCGGAGAATCCCAATCACATCATCAACGGCAGCGATGGCGGTGTGCAAATCAGCTATGACGATGGTAAGACTTATGTGAATTGCAACTCGCCTGCCGTTGGACAATTCTACACGGTGCAGGTCGATGAGTCAGTGCCATACCGCGTGTTTGGCGGATTGCAGGACAATGGTGTGTGGTATGCTTCGTCGCGCGCTGAGGTCAGTGATGATTGGCGTATTGGAGGCCGACATCCGTTCAGCGAAATCATGTCGGGCGATGGCATGCAGGTGATGGTCGACACGCGCGACAACAATACTGTTTACACCGGATATCAATTTGGGAACTACACGCGTGTGAAGTTGCAAGAAGAGGATTACATGGATCTTTCGATTCGCCACACCTTGGGTGAACGTCCGCTGCGCTGGAATTGGCAGACTCCAATTTTACTTTCGAAATTCAATCAGGATATTCTATACATCTGTTCCAACAAAGTACATCGCTCTACCGATAAAGGCGAACACTTCGCAACACTCAGCGGTGATTTAACACAGGGCGAACGCACAGGCAATGTGCCTTTTGGAACACTCACATCCATTGCTGAATCACCTTTGCAATTCGGATTGCTGGCTGTGGGAAGTGATGACGGTCGCGTACACATTTCGCCCGACAACGGCTACACGTGGAATGATGTGACAGTGGGTTTGCCAGCGAATTTGTGGGTTACGCGTGTGATCTTCTCCGCGCATCAACGCGGTCGCCTGTACGTGACGTTGAATGGATATAGGCAAGATCATTTCGCGCCACACATTTTCAAGTCGGATGATTTAGGCCGCACCTGGCAATCTGTTTCCGGTAACTTACCGATGGAGTGCATCAACGTGATTCGCGAAGACAGCAAGCATGAGCAGTTGTTGTATGTGGGCAGTGATCACGGTTTGTATGTTTCAATCGATGGCGGTAAGCAATGGAATCGCATGAGTACGTCGATTCCTGATGTTGCTGTGCATGATTTGGTAGTGCAAGAGCGCGAAGAGGATTTAGTGGTAGCCACGCACGGACGCAGCTTGTGGATTCTGGATATCGAGGAAGTTCGCGCTGCGGCAGGCAATAGCAAGCAAGCTACATGCACATTATTGCCCATGCGCAAAGTGCACAAATCCGGCGACTGGGGCGGCAACTGGAGCAAGTGGCTCGAGCCCGAAATTCCACATGTCGATATAGTTGTATACTCCAATACTGCGCCGGGCAAGGATTTCATCACCATTGCCATTGGCGATAGTTTGGTGTTGCATACGCTGGATGTGCCCGAGTTGCACAAAGGACTCAACTACATACCGTTTGATCTCACCTTGCCGGAAGCGTTTGTGAAACCCGCGCAAGATGCACTCAATGCAGGCAAGGAAGCGAAAGACTTAACTCGATTGAAGCGAGCCGACAATGGCAAGTATTATTTACCCAAGGGGAAATACAAGGTGAGCTACGAATGTGATTTCGGACGTTCGACTGCGGAATTGTTGATTGAATAGGTCCTCGACTGCCTTCGACTGCGCTCGGGC
>CANHPZ010000183.1 GCA_947462725.1 Flavobacteriales bacterium | reverse complement strand
GCTAATTATCAGTTTCTAAAATATTTCAAGGATAAAAAGAAGCGCCAGAATGCGCTGAATACAATTCATGTCAGCGACAAGTACGTGACGCCAAAAGACGCCGAGCATTTGCAGAACCTTATTGAGGCCACATGCACTGCGCGCACACTTATCAATGAGCCGGTTTCTTTTCTCAATGCCGTGCAGTTTGGCAAGGAGATGCAGAAGGTGGGTAAAGAAGCGGGCTTCAGTGTAAAGGTTTTGGGCAAAAAAGAAATTGAAGCAAAGAAGATGGGTGGATTGCTTGCTGTGAATGCAGGAAGTATAGACCCACCAACATTCACTGTGATGGAGTATAAGCCAGAGAAGGCGCGTAATAAAAAGCCAATTGTGCTCGTTGGAAAAGGCGTTGTGTTTGACACCGGAGGTTTGAGCCTCAAGCCAACACCCAACAGCATGGATGAAATGAAGTGTGATATGAGTGGAGGTGCTGCTGTTGTGGGCGCCATGATGGCCATAGCCAAAAACCAATTGCATGTTCACGTGATTGGATTGGTGCCGGCCACCGACAATCGTCCGGGTATGAATGCTGTTTGTCCGCAAGATGTTATCACCATCAGCGACGGCACTACCGTTGAGGTGCTCAACACCGATGCTGAAGGACGTTTGATCCTAGCTGATGCATTGGTTTGGGCAAAGCAATACAAGCCGGAAGTCTGCATTGATTTGGCTACACTTACCGGAGCTGCTGTTCGCGCTATTGGCACTTACGCAAGCGCTGTGATGGGCACTGCCGAGCAAAGGGTGATGGATCAATTGGCCGAAAGCGGCATGCACATGTGGGAGCGCACTGTGCAGTTTCCGATGTGGAAGGACTATGGTGAAGAAATGAAAAGTGATATTGCGGATTTGAAAAATTTGGGAGGCTCTTATGCCGGACAAATTTCAGCCGCTAAGTTTTTAGAGCACTTTACCGATTACCCATGGATTCACATCGATATTGCAGGTCCGGCATACAGCAATAGCGCCAGTGGCTATCGCACCAAAGGAGGATCGGGTGTAGGCGTGCGCATGCTGTACGATTTCATTCAAAAGAATTATTGCTAATCGACGGTAGTCGAATTAACTCATTTCGACACTTGTCGAATTAAAAATTGTCCATGAGCGATCAGAAAATACGAGTAGCCGTAACCAGCGGTGATATCAATGGAGTTGGATTGGAAACAGTAATAAAAGTGTTTTCAGATCCGCGCATGTCGGAGTCAATAACTCCAATCATCTATGCGCATCCAGAAGTGATTAAAGCGCACCGCAAAGTGGTCGGTGGCGAAGAGTTTCAATACAACACCATCAACACTGCTTCTGAGGCCATTGCCAAGAAAGTGAATATGGTGAATGTGTGGAAGGATTTTAAAGGCACTGTCGAGTTTGGTAAGGCTGATAAGGAAGCAGGAATGTTTGCTTTTAAAAGTCTTGAGGCAGCCGTAAACGATTTGGCCAGCAATAAAGTTGATGTGATTGTTACATCACCCATCAATAAAGACACCATACAAAGCGCGGATTTCAATTTCCCCGGTCATACGGAGTACTTGGCCAAATTTGCAAACACAGAAAAGGTGTTGATGTTTTTGGTAAGTGATATGTTGCGTGTGGGTATTGTCACGGGGCACTTGCCTTTGAAGGATGTGGCGCAAAACATCAGCAAGGAACGTATCATGGAGAAGCTGAAGCTCATGACCGAGAGCTTGCTCAAAGATTTTGGAGTACAGCGTCCGAAAATTGCTGTATTGGGATTGAATCCGCATGCCGGAGACAATGGATTACTTGGCACCGAGGAGAAGGAAATTATTATTCCTGCTGTGCGCGAGGCGAACGATAGGGGTATGTTGGTGTATGGTCCTTTTGGTGCCGATGGCTTTTTCGGCAGTGGAGCCTATAAGCGCTATGATGCGGTATTGGCCATGTATCACGATCAAGGGTTGGCTCCTTTCAAGGCATTGGCTTTTGATAACGGAGTGAATTTTACCGCAGGATTACCCGTTGTGCGCACATCACCCGACCATGGCACTTGCTACGACATTGCCGGTCAAGGCATCGCAGACGAGTCATCATTGCGAGCTGCAATTTTTACAGCTTGCGACGTATATAATCAACGCAAGAATTTTCGCGAATATGGTTCGAACCCGCTGCGCCGTCAGGATGTACGCGATTCGAAAGACGATCAACGCGAGTGATTAAAAGCGTCAATTCTTGAAGATCATCATTCTTACATTGGGTAAGACCAGCGCGTCTTATTTGCGCGAAGGCACCGCTATCTATTTGGACCGACTGAAGCATTATGCGAAGGTCGAATACAAAGAATTGCCTGATGTTCCTGCCAAGGGACTATCCGCTGAAGTGCTCAAGGAAAAGGAAGGTGAGCAACTCATGAAGCAATTGAAACCCGATGATCATGTGTTGTTGTTGGATGAAAATGGCGAGCATTTTTCTTCTCGCGCATTCGCTGAAATGCTGCAACGTCGAATGAACAGTGGCGTCAAGCAGTTGGTGCTCATCATCGGTGGCGCATTCGGTTTTTCTGATGCGATGTATGCACGTGCCAACGGAAAAATTTCATTTTCGAAAATGACTTACTCGCATGAGATGATTCGCCTGTTGCTTGTGGAGCAACTCTATCGTGCGCATACTATTCTGAAGGGCGAGAGCTATCATCACGATTAATGAGTAGTCACTAATGAGAGTGGAGCGCATGAATTTGAAGCATAAAAAAGAGGCTGTCTTTGTGAGACAGCCTCTTTTGTGTTCATTGAGAATGATTAATTGATAACCAATTTCTCTGTAATACGTTTTCCTCCGGTTACAATATCCACGTAATACAATCCTGGCGCAATGCCTTGAATGTTCATGGTTACATTGTTTACTCCGGTATTGAAATATTCTTGGCTGTTGGTAACAACACGTCCTGTTTGATCCAACACGGAAATTGTAGCCTTCTGGCTGCGCTTTGCATTGTAGATCAATTGGAAGGCACCATTCGATGGATTCGGCATAAGCATGAATTGCTCATGCTCTTGTTGCAATTCTCCAATTCCTGCAGCCGTGCAAGGCATAGGAGGATTTTGAACCCACGTCATGTTGCTGAAGTCGATGTAGCACACATACTCCATGTTATCGATGAACGGATTGCGGTTGCCTTGCAGTGAATCAACATAGTCGTTGCGTGCAATTTCGAAATTGTCAACAGGATCCTGGTAGTGCCACATTTTGAGCACGTATTGGTCTTGCGCATAATTCACGTTGTTGCTGATTGTTTGTGGCAATGACCAACTTCCACCATAGGTAGCATCTGTATTGGGTGCGCCACTGTAGGCAACACCGGTGTAGCAGATGGTTTGATACAAAATGCAACGAGCAGCATCACCCTTGTCGGCATCACGTGGTTCGAATACTTTGTTGCCATTGGCATCGAAACCAAGTTTACAACCGAGGTAAGTGTAGGTAGGAGTTGCAACTACACCGAGCGGGTAGTTGCTGCGAATACCATTCACGTTGTTTTGGTTTGCAGGAACGATCATGTGATAGTCGCTGTATTCCGGACGGCTTTGGAAGTTACCATCGTTTACAGTCGGCATCCAAGATTGTGGATACGAGTGTTCGCGAGCGAAGTCGTTGCTTGTCCAATCGAACGGTTGTGTATAAACCTCGTTCAGACCGCTGTATGAACAGGTCACTACGCGCTGATTGTCTGTTGTGTCGCGGGCAAAGAAATTCTCCATCATGAGCGGTCCGAAGCTGCTGTAGAATTGCGTGGTATGCGGGTTAACAACATTGTGCAAGTCTGATACAAAAGATGATGTTGAAGTATTCACCGAATTGTAATACCCTGAAGTCATCATGCTTCCGCTTGATGTGATATTGCCGGTCAATGGGTTTGTGGTGAGGTAATTTGTGAATTCTCCATCGCCATTGTATGAAAACACAGCGAAGTAATAATTTGTGTTTGCTACGATACCGCTTGGGCGGAATGCAGTGCCGCTGCCGGCAACAACTACCTGCGCATTGCCAACCACATCGCCACGCTGGTATTCCACGCCATCGGCAGGAACATCAGTAACAGGAGAGCCGTTGCTGCGAAGAACTACATAACCATCAGGATTTCCTGCGGCCGCAGTATAAGTTCCACTTACGCGATAAGACCTTGGATTGGCGAAGGTTAACGCAGTAGGTTGGTTGGCGGGTTCTGTAGCGAATGAGCCACCAATACCGTTAAGATTGATGATGTAAGGGTTGGCATTCGCATCGTTGTTGTTGATGGTGAGCACAGCATTGCGTGAACCGGTAACTGATGGTGTGAAGTCAATAGCCAGTGTACCATTGCTTTGACCGGCAACGTCCAAAGGAAGTGTAGTAGAAACGGCGTAATCTGCAGCTGCAGCTCCTGAAAGAGTAGCAGAAGCGATGTTGAGGTTAGCCATTCCCAGGTTGTTGATGGTAAACGACTGTGGCGTGTTTGTTCCAACCGGAGAGTTGAAGTAAATCGTTTCGCCATTCACAACGGTGCTGCTGCCCAAATGCACAAGCATTTCTGCGTTGTTGGAAACACCGGCTGTGATGTTCACGTTGTCGATACCAACGTTACCGGATACTTTGTTCTGATAGTAAAAACGGAAGTAACGGCTTGTGCTGGCCGGTGTATCTGTGAAGTTGGTGTAGCTGCCCGCCGGAGCAGTAAACGTATGAAGAGTGTTCCAGACATCGCCGAGTTCTGACTCTTCCACCAAGAAAGTTCCGCCAGAAAAGCTATTGCCTATGATGTCATAAGAAATTG
>CANHPZ010000182.1 GCA_947462725.1 Flavobacteriales bacterium | reverse complement strand
ATCCGTAATTGCAATGCCTGTAATAAAGGCATCATTCGAAATAATGTTTAGCATCTGACCGCTAACCACAGGATTCGGATAGACCGACCAACCACCCTCTGCGTTGGCGATCGCATTTACTCCAGACACAACATCGATGTTGAACACATTGTCAAAACCAGTTGATTCCAATGCATTTCCTGCTGCGTCTGTTGCTGCCGGCGACACGGTAACTCCAATGTTTGAAACCGATGCATCCACATTCGCTACATCGTAGCGTGCAGTGAAGGAATATGCAGAACTCCAGCCTGAGCTTGCTGATAAGCTTAGGTAGGATGATGCTGTACCGCTTAAAGTGAGCGCCGGTGCCTGGTTTTGATCCATCGCTTCATCGAAATCAACGGTGATAGCAAATGTGCTGTTGCCAATGTCGCCTGAGTTAACTGTAATGGTGCTTGGAGTAAGTGATACCACCTGTGGATTGCGACTGTCGATTTCGAAGAGGTTAAAGTTGTAGTGTATCACGTTTTGTGCATTGCCGGCGTCATCGGTGCTGCCGGAAACTTCAATGACAATGTTACTCAGCTCCACATTGTCATCGGCAAATTCGAATGCCGCTGAGTAGGTGTTGTTATCCACCCAGAAGCTAGCGCCTGCATTCGCCGTGAGTGATGCGATAGGAGTGGTGAATTGGATTTCCGGATCTGTAGCAGTGTCCATTGCATCATCGAACGTGATTTCGATTTGGAATGGATTGCCCGCATCGGTATCCGCCAACAATTCATTGCTGGATGCTAGAGTAGCAACCATCGGGTTTTTAGTGTCGATGCTGAAGGCGTTGTTCAATGTGCTCTCCATTTGCACGTTGCCGTGAATGTCAGAAACACCACTTGCGCTCAAACTAATGCTGGCAGCTTCTGTATTGCCATCAAGAACGATGTATTGCGCCACATACGTATGCTCGTCTGACCACGATTCATCGATAAATGCAAGATTACCCGTGAGGTCAAGATCTGTAAACGTCAGTTGCGGATTGACGCTGGCTGACATGGCTTCATTGTAGTTGAGTGTGATGCTTAGCAGGTCGCCGGCGTTGCTATCATTCACCACGGAATGACTGGCTGAAAAGTTATTTTGAGGCGCTTGTGTATCAATTGATACAGCATCATTGAGCATCAGAATCAATTGGCTATTGCCGTTGATATCGGTTGCTGCTGATACTTCGAGGTCGATATCCATGGCCTCAACGTTGTTGTCGATCAAATCCAACACGGCATGGTATGTAGTGCTGCCGGTCCATGCACTGCTGGCATTCAGCACCAAGCTGCTTGTGGCATTGGCATCGAGCACTGTAAATACAGGCTCGGTTGCGGTATCCATGTTTTCATTGAATTCAAGGAGGATGTCGATGCTTGCTCCAGCAGCGGCATCACTATCGTTGAGGACATTCGCAGCGCCGATAATATTAGCAGTTGCCATCGGGTTTTGTGTGTCGATAGCAAAGGCTTGACTTACACCCGGCATATTGGTTACACCATTGGAGTCTTGTGCGCCCTGTGCACTGATGAGCACATTGTTGATGGTCACGTTGCTGTCGATGATGGTGTAAGTGGCTGTAAAGTGTGTCGCATCTGTCCAAATGCCACTCACAAATTGGAAACTCGATGCCGCTGCGTTGTTGACGAAAATGAGCTGTGGATTTATGTCCATGTTCATCGCTTTGTCAAAAGTGGTGGTGATGGTCCATTGCGTATTGGCATCGGCATCTGTAATCCATAGGTCGTTTATTGCGATAGATGCTTGTGCAGGATCTGCGTTGTTCAATGCATTGGCTCGTTCGAAAGCCTGCGGCCCAACGACCAATCCTACGCGACGTCCTGGGATGTCGTCTTGAGGTGGGTGAAGTCCGCCATAGATACGCGACACACTGCACTGATCCGATGCATCGCGATAGGTAGCCCACTGCAATTTGATCGTGGTGGATGGTCCGCTGTCGGCCAATAAGTAGGAGTCTTGAGTGGCTGTGAATTCCCCCATACCACCTGGGAAATACGGATCACCGGTCATGAGTGTCATAATCTCAGCGCCCGTGCGTGAATAAGTTGAGTGTCCGGAATAGTATCCGGCAAAAGGAGGTGTAACAAAAGTTGAGGTTTGGTAGGTCCACCAATTTTCGGCTAGCAGCCAACCCGCTCCATCTGTGCCTGTTGCGGCAACGGGGCCTCTCCACGAGTAAATTTTGATTTTATCGACGTGCTCGTTGAATGTGCCCGCAAGTGGATCGCCGGATTGAACGAGTTCGATATATCCCGGAATCAATGGCAAGCCCGCCGGATGGTAGTGGGGTAGGTTTGGGTCGGTGCTTTGCCCCTTCGAGCCCATCCAGCGTATTGCCATGATGGGACGCGTGTAATCGTAGGCTCCCTTGGCACCCCAACAAGCAATGGCTGCATCGTGAATTCCACCTCCCAAGGCGAGATAACCACGTATGTCCCATTCAAGGTTCGAGAGAATTTCGCCTTCCCCCATCCAACGCTTCACGAGTTGCGGGTGGTCAGCCACTTGGTTGAACATCTTGAACCAGTGGCCCGGAGGCGTTTCGGAGTTTGGACCATCGGCCCAATATTGTGATAACACACGAGTGAAATCTTTGCGCGGAACCATTTGCGTTTCATAAGGCAAACCGGTAGCAGGATTTACGTTGTAACCGGGATCAGCCACACCGCCATTATATAAGTCATAGAAATTTTTATAATCGTCAAACGTTGTGGGTAATTGATCCCCGTTAGTGAAATTCAAACCACCAATTTCATTGGGCGAAATATCCACCATCACACCGTCGTCATTGTTGTGGAAGGAGTGCCAGATAATGTTGGTTACATATCCCCATTTAAAAAAGCTGTCATCCAAACCCGTTTGCACGGTAGTGTCCAAATACGGCGGTGCTCCAGGGTCGAGATACACTTTCCAATCTGATCCGTCGCGCTGTATGATGGTTGCTTGATCTTGTGTCAAGCTGAAGGGAATGACATTGCCCCACTCGTGCGATAGTGCAGGTGTCCCTGAACCCGGCGCGCATTCTATCTCATTGTTGTTTTGATCGAAACATGAGGCCAGCACCAAGGATTGCCAGCGGTTCGGATCAACAACATATGGATTGCCTGGAAATGCCGGCTGTAGTTGTCCGTTGATGGGTTGGTAGACCTGATTGGCGTAATTGTTTTGCTGGTTTGAACCGTCTTGCAGAGCAAACTCTTGCAACTTGGCTGCTATATAATTACCGAGCTTGGCAGGATCTCCATCGGAATAGTCGGTTGATGTGATTGTGGGATCATAGCCCAATGCCGCCATCTGTGTGTTGATGTACCCTTGAATGGTGAGCAGATTGGCGCCTGGGGCGAAAATGGTGTACCGATTCCAAAGTGTGCGGTACGCTGCATAGCTGATCGCCTTTTCTTGGGCCGCAAGCAAGTTACCATCAGCCGGCATGGGTATGCCGTTGAATGGGCAATTGAAGTTACCCCAGGTTTGTCCTAAGAATTGCGTTTGAGCATTATCGTCATATATGGCCCATGCATCATACATCGCAATCGATAGGTGAGCCAAGTGGCGCGCATGAACAGTAGGTTTCGCGAAATACTTGCGAATGCAGTTCAATTGGCATTCACTCCATTGTCGGGCAACAGAATATTCTTGCGCAACGCCGGCATTTGCAGCGGTAAGAAGAATGACAAATCCAATTACGATAGAACGGTAAAAATTACTTTGCATAGCTGAAGTTGGGTTTGATATGACTCAAAAGTAAGTTTGCTCATCGTCCATTGATGCTCAGGTAAGCAGTTTCATTGATAATTGTCAATGGAAAACAAGCATTACTTGATAGTTGTTAAGCGGTGAGGGTTTTAGTCTTTTGTGAACAGCAAGCTTGTGAGCCGTTTTCAGCGTATAATGACTTTCGTAAATATTTTTTATACTTGCTGAAATTAGAAAAGTTACATCAGGAAATGATGCTCCCACAATTCGTCTTGGCTTTGGTGTTTTTACTCGCAGGTATGATCATGGCCAAATATCCACCCAAAAAAATCAACCCGATTTATGGCTATCGCAGTATGGCTTCTATGCGCCATAGGGAAGCTTGGGATTATGCGCAACGCCTTGCTTCGCGCAAGTTCGTTTTGGTCGGAATTGTAATGTTTGTAATAGCGCTTGCAGAATGGTTGTTGGATGTGCAGGCGCCAGCGAATGTGTTGATCATGCTTGGTACAATGATTCTGTCGGTTGTCTATGTTTTTCAAACTGTCGAAAAACAATTGGCCAAGCGTTTTCCTCAGAATTAGCCTTTAGCTTTAGAAGCGCATGGGAATGTTATAGATTACCTCATCCTGGTCTTCCGGTGTTATAAGCAACACGGGTATTTGTCCATCATTATAGATAAGGTCTTCTTCTTCTGATCGTGGGAATAGTGTGTAGAGATATTCATACGAGAAATTGACAGCGCAAATCAGATCAGCATCAATAGCACCGGCATAACGCACGAGCTCTTTCGTGAAATGGGTTTTGTGGTCAACTTCATGAATGTGAACTTCAATACCTGCGTTAGTAAATGTTTGTTTTACTGATAGGAGTAATTTCTCATCGGTAAGTTCGGCGTTCACTTTTTTCAATACCAAATGCACCTCGCTGCGGAAAAGCAATGCCAGCTGAACAAAGGCCGCACATTCTTCCGTTAGTTGATGGCGGTAGTCGACAGGGATTACCAGCTTCTTGTAGCCATGATCGCGCATGGTTCTGCCCTGCACGATGATGAATGGAATGTGAGATTCTGATACCACGCGCAGTGCAAGACT
>CANHPZ010000181.1 GCA_947462725.1 Flavobacteriales bacterium | reverse complement strand
CTGGCTCGGAGATTCTCGTGAACATCCGCGGCAAGGCCATCAAAGGCGTGGTGACCAAGGTACCGTTTGTTCAGGGATAACCTTCAATGAAATAGGCCTCGACTGCGCTCGGCCACCGGGCCTCGGCTTCGCTCGGCCACCGGGCCTCGACGGTTGGTGAGCCTGCCGAATCACACTCATTCCCATTCTCTTTCTCTTTCTAAAAATTCTAGAATGAGAATGAGAAAGAGAATGGGAATGAGAAAGAGAATGTGATTGGAAGACGAGCGAGCCTTAATTGGACAAATTGCGAATCATGGTGTACAGCATTTTGGATAACGCGCTGGCTTGCTCCAAGTGATTTCTGTACGATTGTTTATCGAGAATATTTTCCAGGTTGAGCATGTCGATGATTGCAACACATTCAAAGATGGAAGCTCTCGATATTGTAAAGAAATTTCTTCGATCGGCCGGCGATTTTCTACCTGAACCTTCTGCGACATTTAGTACAATGCTGTATGAAGCTCTCGATAGTTGATCCTTGACATGTCTTTCAATCGTCTTGTTTCTCGTGATGCATTTGCACTCAACATAAAAGAGCTGAGCTTTTCTGTATACCTCCAACTTTTGGAAGTCAAACAGTATATAGGAAGTTTCATCACTCATATCTATTGATTTTTTTGAGGCGAAACTAATGGCTCTATCGATGGAGAGAGGATAGATAAGTGGATTAAATTATTGGAATAATATGCTTAATGGTATAGTGGTTCTCGCGGCTTATTATTACGATAGTCAAGGCGTTGAAGGGTATGAGGTACGCCTAAAACTCATTCTCATTCTGCTTCTCATTCTCATTCTAGAATTTTTAGAATGAGAATGAGAATGAGAAAGAGAAACAGAATGAGATTTCCCAATCCCCAGTCCCCGATAAAAAGACATACACTCATCTTTCTTTTTTCCTAATATTGACTTGAAATTTAACACAAACCCTTTTTCCATGGACACGCAAAAAGTTGACATGTATATCATGACAAACGCAAGGTATTTCGAATCGCACCAGATTCCGGTTATTCGTGAACGCCTGCTGGCCATCGACGATTCGAAGTGGATTATGATTCAAACTATTCCGCTGAAGGATCCTCAAACCAGCTTAATTGTGTCGCTTCTCGGTGGCAGCTTGGGTATCGATCGATTTATAATCGGTGATACCGGTATTGGTGTTGGCAAACTGTTGACCTGCGGCGGTTTCGGCATTTGGACCATCGTCGATTGGTTCATGATCCAAGGCGCTACCCGCGAGAAGAACATGCAGAAGCTGCAGCAGTTTTTGTACTGATGATTGCCACGCGCAACAGACTCTACGCGTTCATTCTCGCAGTCTGTGCGGCCGGCTGGGCTTGGCTCGTTCTGCATTTGGGAAAGTCGTCTGAACTGCACATGCAACTGTGCTGGATAAAAGCCACCACCGGCATACCTTGTCCCGCTTGCGGCACCACACGCGCAGTGGATGCGCTGATGCACGGTCACTTTTGGGAGGCGATGCAGATCAATCCTTTCGGATTTCCCGTGCTGCTGCTGATGGTAGGTTCTCCGGTTTGGATTGCGTTCGACTTGTTGCGCAAGAGCGATTCTTTCTTCCGCACTTTTCGCCGAACAGAGCAAGTGATTTCGACACGTGGTATTGCCATTGCGCTCATTGCACTCGTGGTCGCCAATTGGATATGGAATTATTATAAAGGATATTGATATGCAAACAGCTTTGAATGCGCCGCTTGACCATGAAATGGAAAAGGCGTCGAACAGTTACCTGATGTCGCTGCT
Source organism: Flavobacteriales bacterium (assembly GCA_947462725.1). Taxonomy (GTDB): domain Bacteria; phylum Bacteroidota; class Bacteroidia; order Flavobacteriales_D; family Sanyastnellaceae; genus JAIBBG01. The sequence continues at coordinate 3,035 of CANHPZ010000181.1, read as the reverse complement.
GGCCTTGCTGGTGGGTGCGCCGCTACCGATCATCAACCTGATTGCGACTCTTATATTCTATTTGGGCAATCGACGTTCAACTTACTTTGTGCGCTGGCATTGCACGCAAGCATTGCTTTCCCAGCTCAGTGTGTTTTTTCTGAATAGCTATGGCTTCTGGTGGTCAGTGTCGATACTGTTTACCGACGACACCATCAGCAACGAATACATCGCATACATGATTACCGTTGGATTATTCAACCTGTTTGAATTCATATCCACGCTCTACACCGCCATCGAAGTGCGTAAGGGCGTGCATGTGCGCTGGTGGATTATTGGCGATTTGACTGATTTAATTTGTAAACCGAAAGCATGAAATCAAATTCCCTTTGGGCGATTGTTATACTCGGTGGATTTGTGGGCCTGTTCTTTTGGCTTCGCACCATCGACTGGGTGGGAATGTTCAACATTGAAAAGCACACCCGTGATACCGAGGAGCAACTTGGCGATTTGTTCTGGGAGCACATCGGCGATGAGGGCGATCAAATCACGGATTCAGCCACGGTAGCTACGATGGATAGTCTTGTGAGCCGCATCTGTGTTGCCAACAGCATTCCCCGCGAGCACATCAAGGTGCATGTGTTTCGCGCAGATGTGGTCAACGCTTTTGCGATGCCGGGCGGACATTTGGTGGTGAATTCAGCGCTCATTGAAGACTGCAAAAATCCGGAGCAGTTGTGCGGCGTGTTGGCTCACGAGATTGCACACATCGAATTGCGCCATGTGATGAAGAAGCTGGTGCGCGAAGTGGGCATGTCGGTGCTCGTAAACATGACCACGGGCGGCGGTGATGGCGGACAAGTAGGCGAGGTGGTAGGCGCATTTTCATCCAAGGCATTCGATCGCGACATGGAACGCGAGGCCGATATGAAGGGCCTGGATTATTTGGTCAATGCTCACGTCGACCCGCATCCGTTTGTGGATTTTCTATACCTCACCGGCGATGGTGAATCGGATGAGACGCTGGAGTGGCTCAGCACGCATCCGAGTTCCAAAGAGCGCATGGAGTATGTGCTGGAAGAAATCGGCAAGCGCACGTTATCGAATGAGGTGGTGCTGCATACTACGACTTGGGAAAAATTGAAAGAATCCGTTCAGACAAATGTGAAGACGTCAACCCATGCGATTTAAGTCGGCCATCAGTTGGGGTTTGGTGGCCTTTCTGGGCGTAATACTGGGAACCACATCTGCACTGATGATGCGTGATGGTGCTTGGGGCGGATTGGTCATCAATGCCGCGGTGGTGGCGTTTATTGTGCACGGCTACTTCACCACCTATTACGTGCTCGAAGACGATGCGTTGCGCGTGCGTTGTTCCTTTTTCTGCAACTTACGCATTCCGTATGCATCCATACGCCGCGTCAAATACACCTCCAATCCGCTGAGTTCGCCGGCGTTTTCGCTGAAGCGCTTGCAAATCGATTACGATAAGATGAGCAGTGTGATGATATCTCCCGATACACGAGAGTCATTTGTGGAGGCATTGAAAGCAAAGACAGGAAGTGAGGTTGAGTATATCGTGAAATAGGCGGTTTAATTTTGCTGCTGAAAGTTTGGACGCATTGCTTCAGAAATTTCATTTCGTCATCTTACCGAATTCAAAGGTGTGCTGATTGTCCTTTCCCGCGTAACTGTTGATGATTTCAAACGATGCAGGATCAGCACCAACGAGCAATTGGTTGTTGAAGATGATGGCACTTTTTGTTTTTCCCCAGTTGTTGTCAATCGGGGTAAAGTCGGTGATGTCTGCCAGTGAAAGTGTGTCGCTCCCATTGATCAGGATGTTGCCCGATTTCGCCCACGGATAGGTGATGAGTGCGATTTCATGCGGGTTCACACCATCAATGGAACAATCATTCAGATTAGTATAGAAGCCGAAGAAATAAGCGCTGTCTTTATCGGCGAAAATGTAATTGCCAATGAATCGAAATGTGTTGGGGTCAATGTTTTCGATGAGTTGACCATCGATGTAAAGATGGTCTTTGTCCTTCCCGAATTCGAACGAGCAATCGCAATTGAAATCGAGCGATTCGAACGTCGACGCATCTGCCTGCGGTAGGAGTTGAGATCCTTTTCCGCGCGCTTCATTCCAATGGACATAGTATACCCGATTGTCTTCGATTTTGTAGCCATGCGAGCACCCGAGCAGTGCGATGCAAGTGGCGGCTATGTAAATCGAATAAAATCGATGCATGAGAAGGAAGAGTTGTTGCGTGCGCAAGCTAGGCGAGTTTTGAATTATATACAGACCTCATAACTTATAACTGGAATTTGTAAGGCGGACCTCGATTCCGTTGGCCTCGACTCCGCTTGGCCACCGCACATCGAGTGCGAAGTCGGACCGAGGCTGGTGAGCTTGTCGTCCTTCGGCTACGCTGGCCTCGACTCCGCTGGCCTCGACTTCGCTCGGCCACCGTGCCCTGACGAACCAGGGTTGGTGAGCGAAGTCGAACCACGCTCATGCATCGGGCAGTTAACCTGTTTCTTAACCCCTCACCCCTAATTACCTATCTTCGCGCCATGGCTCTAAAAGACGAAATAGCACGCAGAAAGACCTTCGCCATCATCTCCCACCCGGATGCCGGTAAGACAACGCTCACGGAAAAGCTCCTGCTTTTTGGTGGCGCCATTCAAACGGCAGGCGCCGTGAAGAGCAACAAGATCACCAAGACCGCCGCGTCCGACTTCATGGAAATCGAACGCCAGCGCGGTATATCCGTGGCAACCTCGGTGATGGTGTTTGAATACAATGGCATGCAGGTGAATCTGCTCGATACCCCCGGTCACAAAGACTTTGCTGAAGATACTTACCGCACACTCACGGCTGTGGATAGTGTAATCCTTGTCATCGACAGCTCGAAAGGTGTGGAAGCACAAACTCGTCGCCTCATGGAGGTTTGCCGCATGCGCGATACCCCCGTGATCGTGTTCATCAACAAGATGGACCTCGAGGGACAAGATGCGTTCGACCTGCTCGATGAGTTGGAAGATGAGCT
>CANHPZ010000180.1 GCA_947462725.1 Flavobacteriales bacterium | reverse complement strand
CTGTTCGTGTTCCACTCGAGAATTTTCCTTTTGAAGCGCGCGACGTAGATGTAACTGCTATCAAACAAGTAATCATGCAATTCGAATCTTCGGGATGTGTGTCGCTCGACAACATCCGCATCGAACCTTTCAAGTCGCGTGGCCGTCAGGTAGCGAGCATGCAGAACAGCGATTCCTATGTGTTCGATGGTATGATAACAGCTGCCGATGCATACACACCATTCATTCTTGATGGTGGCAAATTGTATTTAGGCAGTGACAAGGATTACTTGATTGTTGGCGGAGTAATCGATGACACAACACCACTAATCAACGACAAAGAAGGCAAAGACATTTGGAATGGCGACGCCATTGAAATCGCTTTCAGCACGCGCAGCGGTCTCAATCCAAAGCGATCCATCTTCTACGCCGATGATCGTCACTTGGGTATACGCATGAGTAACACACCACAAGTATGGGATTGGACGCGCTCTCTTACTGTAAAATCTGAAGTGCTCACCACACGCATCGACAATGGACATTATTCATTTGAATGCCGTGTGCCTTGGACCGAACTTGGTGTAGAACAGTGGAAAGAAGGTGGTGACTATGCGCTTGAATTTGCCATTGATGTGGCCGATAAAGCAAGCATTCGCCAATCACAAAATCGCTGGAACTCTATCGACCAAGAAGGTTTTCACACGACCCCAGCTTTGTGGGGACGTTTGCGCTTTAACAATATAACCCGATAACGAAGTCAACTCGAAATATGAAGCAGACATTTTCGATTCTTATACTCCTTCTCACACTTGGCTGCAGTGCACAAAAGCCTGCGAAAAAAACGGAAGTAGCACCATCGGCACCTGTCGATATTGAAGCACTCATTGCGCAGATGACCATCGAGGAAAAGGTGGGACAAATGACCCAGATTAATCTGGACGTGATATGCGAAGGCGGCATCTACAAGCTAGTAGAACCGCATCACATCGAAGCGTCTAAGCTTCAGGAAGCCATCACCAAGTGGCACGTGGGCTCGGTGCTCAACTGTGGTGGGCATGCCTATCCACTCAAGCAATGGCATGAAATCGTAGGTGAAGTGCAGCGAGTAGCCACAACGCAAGGCCGACTCAAGATTCCGATTCTTTACGGTATTGATGCTATACATGGAGCCAACTACATGATGGGCTCTACCCTATTCCCGCAGCAATTAGCACAAGCGGCCACGTTCAATCCCGAATTGGTGAAGCGCGGCGCACAGATTACAGCTTACGAAACACGCTCAGCCGGTATTCCATGGAATTTCTCGCCCGTGCTCGATGTGGGCCGCAACCCCAACTGGTCACGTTTTTTCGAAACCTACGGTGAAGACCCTTTGGTGTGCGCTACTATGGGCCGCGCATGCATTGATGGTTACCAAGGCCACAGCACAGCACCCGATGCCACGCACGTGGCTGCTTGCATGAAACACTTCCTCGGCTACAGCGGTGCGCGCACCGGAAAAGACCGCACACCTGCCATTATCAGCGATATTGAATTGCGTCAGATATATATGCCATCATTCCAAGCCGCCATTAAAGAAGGTGCGATGAGTGTGATGATCAACAGTGGCGAAATCAACGGCATTCCAGTGCATGCCAATCCGGCCATCCTCACCCAACTCTTGAGGAACGAAATGGGCTTCAAAGGCATGGCAGTAACCGATTGGGAAGATGTGATGAAGCTGCATCAAATTCACAAGGTGACAGCCAACAACAAGGAGTCGGTAAAAGCGGCGGTAGATTCAGGCATCGATATGTGCATGGTTCCCAACGATTACGAGTTTGCTCGTCACCTCATCGAATTGGTGAAGGAAGGTAAAATTTCGGAATCACGTCTTAATGAATCGGTACGCCGCATTTTGGTCATGAAGCGCGACCTCGGCTTGTTTGCCAGCGCTATGCCTCCTGCACTGAAAGACTTCCCCGATTTCGCTTCAGCCAAGCACCAACAGGCAGCGCGCGAAACTGCAGAAGAAAGCATTACACTGCTCAAAAACAACGGCGCATTGCCGATTGCCAAAACAGCGAAAGTGCTGGTTTGCGGACCTGCCGCCAACTCGCTCACGCTCATCAATGGCGCTTGGACACGCACGTGGCAGGGAACTGATGATAAGTATGAAGATGCTTCGCGCAACACCATCTATGAAGCGATGCAGGCTATTGACCCTACAACCTCTTACGTTCAGGGTTCAACCCTTGATAGCTTGACCGATGTAGAAGCTGCTTATATCAAAGCCAAGGTGTGCGACGTTGTAGTGATTTGCTTGAGCGAATTGCCATCCACCGAAAAACCTGGTGATATCGAAGACCTGCGCATGCCCGAAGCTCAACTGCAGCTCGTGAAAAAACTGAATGCCGTGGGCAAACCCATTGTATTGGTTTTGGTTGAAAATCGTCCGCGTATCATCCACGACATAGTGCCTATGTGCAATGCCGTAGTGATGGCTTACCAACCCGGTGACCTGGGAAGTGATGCTTTGGCTCATATTCTCTTTGGTGATGTGAATCCTTCCGGCAAGTTGCCATTCACTTACCCGGCCCATGAGCAATCGCTCCTCACCTACGACCATAAGTTCAGCGAAACGCTTGATGCCAAGTATGGCAACAATGCCTATTCACCGGAGTGGCCGTTTGGATTCGGTATGAATTACTCCAAGCTGGATTATGGCACTATGAAACTTTCATCCAACACTCTCGCTAAAGACGGCAGCATTACCGTAAGTGTTGATGTCACCAACAGCGGCAAGTACGATGCACGAGAAACAGTATTGTTATACTCACGTGATCATGTGGCCTCCATCACACCTTCTGTGCGTAAGCTGCGCAAGTTCGATAAGCAATTGATAAAGCCCGGCACAACGGTGAATTACACTTTTGCAATCACCCCTGCAGATCTGGCCTTCATCAACAAAGACTTGAAAACAGTGACCGAAGCCGGTTCATTCGACATCATTATTGGCGACCAAGTTGCCGTAATCAATTACCAACCCTGATGAAATCCAACTTTTATATTTCGATATTCCTCGTGCTACTCGGCATGGGCTGTAAGCAATCGAACCCCGAAGATGTGCTTGGCCGCGTAGGCGACACTGTCACTTTCGCAGGTCGCAAATGGGATGTAAAGTGGGGCAACGAACCTATGGGCCCAGGCCCCAACATGTTTTCACGTTTGTATGACGATGTGTGGGTCGACGACAACGGGTGGCTGCACCTCACCATAGCCAAGCACAACGAGGTTTGGTATTCCTCGGAAATTGTTGGTCAAGATAATTTGGGCTACGGCACATACACATGGACCGTGCAAGCCGACCCGATGAGTTTTTCAGAGAATGTTGTGTTCGGTTTGTTTACCTGGGACGACAATACCTTTTATACCGATGGTAACAGTGAGGTGGATATCGAGTTTGCCAAGTGGGGCGACACGGTGAGTACTACTCCTACTACATTCTCAGTGCAACCGGTAGCTTTTGGCGGTCAATATTTCGCTGAGCGCACACGCGAGCGAGATATCGCTTTTGATGATTTACGCGGTGTAACTACGCATCAATTCACCTGGACCGACACACTCATTACATGGGCCAGTTACAAAGGAGATAAGGTTCAAGGAACACCGATTGCTACTTGGGACTTCGATCGCAATCACCCGCCACGCATCAAGACCGATGGCGGACAGTCGTCATTACCGATTGTGATTCCAGCGCCAGGAGCCACCACCAAAGCACGCATGAATCTATGGACCTTGCCCTACACGGCGATTGGTCCAAACAATCAACTAGAGCATGAAGTTGTGGTGAGGAGTTTTACTTATGAGGGGCTGTAGCTGAAGCTTTTCACAGTATTAGATAGTAGTAGCTGAACGAAGTCGAAGCTTGGTAGCTGAGCGAAGCCTAAACTAGATAGCTGAACGAAGTCGAAGCTTGGTTGCTGAACGAAGCCTAAACTAGATAGCTGATCAAAGCAAAAGCTTGGTAGCTGAGCGAAGTCGAAGCTTGGTAGCTGAGCGAAGTCGAAGCTTACTTCACAATCAACTCCGCATGTTCTTCGAGTTGATGCTGATACAGCTCATTGATGAGCTTGCCGTCTGTATCGAATGACTTCGTGATACCCGACAATTTCGGCTTGTGATAATGCACGTGCATCTTGAGGTAATGCAGAACACCTGTGAGGTGATCTTGCCCGCGCGAGTTGCCCGCATGGCCGTCGGAAATTCCAATCATACTGGCATGCTTATGCCAAAAGGACTTTACTGGAGAAGCATCAATAAACAACTTCAATACGCCGGGGTAGGACCCATTGTATTCCGGGATAACAAAAACCAAATGATGCGCAGCTTCAATATAGTACTCGAATAGCTTCATGAAATCCGCCGAGCGAGCCTCATACATGTATGGGTTACAAAAATCGCTTGGCAACTCTGACAGATCGAGTATGCGCACTTCTTGCCCATGCTTTTCTATCAAGGATCCCACAATAGCTGCCACGCGTGACGTGGTGCTTTCCTTTCTGTTGGTAGATATAATAACTGTAATCACGATAACGAAAGTAACAAGCACAAAGCGAGATGGTTCAAATTGGCCATAAATGATGAGGGGCAAATGACTATTGCTCGAATAGTCATTTGCCCCTTCAATTCATTTCTCATTGATCCTTATTCCGTCACAAGAACCCGCTGAATGAGTCCATCAGCATTCAATTCGCGAACGAAATAAACACCGGCACTCAATCCCGATAATTCGTGGGTGAAGGCATTGTCGTTGCCTAAGTTGAATCGCTCGATAACTTGTCCAACGGCATTGAACACTTCATACGTGCCTGCCTTTGCAGTGCG
>CANHPZ010000179.1 GCA_947462725.1 Flavobacteriales bacterium | reverse complement strand
TATGTTCCCCCTGCACCTGATGGAAAGCCGGGGATCAAGTTTGCGCCAATGGCTATAATTGAAAAACCAAAAGAAAAATCTAATAAAAGCGAAGAGGAAGATATGAGTTCTAAAACATCACCACGTTTGGCTTTCACCGAAGGCGACGACAAAAAGGGAGTTAGCGTAGAAGCCAAGCTGCGCGCACTCTATGCGATTCAATTGATTGATTCACGCATTGACAAACTCCACGCTATGCGCGGTGAGTTGCCATTGGAAGTGGAAGATCTCGAAGACGACGTGGCGGGTTTGGAAGCACGCAAAAACAACCTCACTGAGGATTTGAAAAATCTGAATGAGGAAATCACTAGCAAGAAAAACGGGATTAAGAACTCAGAGGCGCTCATTGTTAAGTACAAAGAGCAGCTCAACAACGTGAAGAATAACCGTGAGTTCGATTCACTCAACAAGGAAATCGAGTTCCAGGACCTGGAAATCCAACTGCATAATAAGCGTATTAGAGAACACGAGATTGGTTTGACAACGAAGAAGGATTTGCTTGAGTCAACCGAAATTAAACTTGTTGAGCGCGCCAACGACCTCAAGTTGAAGAAATCTGAGCTGGATGAGATCGTGGCTTCTACAGAAAAAGTTGAGACCATTTTGCGTCGCAAGAGCGATGAGGCCAAGAAACTTATTGAAGAGCGTTTAATCAACGCCTACGAGCGTATCCGTTCGGGTGCCCCCAACGGTATGGCGGTAGTGCCAATCGAGCGCGAAGCATCAGCCGGCTCATTCATACAACTTCCTCCACAGAAGCAATTGGATGTGGCTGCACGCAAGCGTGTTATCGTTGATGAGCACAGCGGACGTATCTTGGTTGATGCTGATTTAGCTCGCGAAGAGCAAGAGCGCATCGACGCAGATTTGGAAAAGGAATTGAAATAAGTCTGATATGACTTTCTATAAAGCCCTGCTTATGCGGGGCTTTTTTGTTTTTCTTGAATCCGCTGATGGGCAATTAACTCAAAGGAAGTTTGTTCGATTTTGGCATCGAGCCAAGTGCCAAAGTCGAAATATTTGATGAGCACATGACTGTCTTCAGAGGCAAGCAAGTGCACAAGTTTACTCCTGAATTCTATCAGTTGTTCGCGTCTGGCAGCGACTCCAGCCGCGCGAATCAATTTTTTGAATTGATCAAGGATTAATTTCTCAGCGCTGAAATCACGCATGCGCTTTTGAAGGAAACGTGTTGTCGACTTTATGGCATATTCCAATAAATCACTATTTCCAAGCTCATAGTGGATCACAATGTTGAATAATCGAGCATATCCATATAAATCCTGGCGCAAGTCATTCTCATTGTCATTGTTGACACGATTGAGCCAATGCAAGGCTTTGTTGTGCTGGCCGGCACCGAAGTGTAAATAGGCCATGTAATAATAGAGGCGCAAGGCTATTTCCTTTTGGAGCTTGTTCTCTTTAAGTTTTAGTTCCTCCGCAACAGGCGTAAGGTCCTGTACTCCTTGCGTGAAGCGTGCCGAGAGTATATACGACTTGAGTTTATTGAGCGCAACCTCCGCAAAAATCCTTTCCTCTGCATCTGGTGTGTCGAAGCCATCTTGACCGGCCAACACTTCAAGCAGGGCAATTGATTCGTCGGCTGCGTCGAATTGGTTTAATTGCAAATGGCATTGAGCGATTTGCGATAGTGTGCGGATGTAGCGCTTCGATAAATCGCTGCGCAACTCCGGTTGCCCATCAAGAATTTGCTTTACCCGCAAGTACTTTTCCAATGCCGCTTCTGGCTTGCCATTGGCGATACTGCAAAATCCCTGTGTGTAATAACAAATAGTGGCCGCTCGGTTTGAGAGCGCAGTGTTTTTACCTCTGATAAGCGGGTGATTCACAATCTCATCAATGATACTCGCGTTTTCTTCGCTTCTGCTATAGCCACCGCTGCGGAAGACATGGTTGATTTTAGAATACAACACATGATACGCAGTTAAATTCTGAAGCTTTTCAAGTACCTGGCGCTCTTCTTCAATCAATGCGTCCAGATTGACAAACTGTCCATTCTCAAAGGCCTCTTCGAGGAGTGTCTTTTCCCATGAAATGAGTTCAAACAGGTAGTAAAACATCTCATACTTCACGGCTATTTTTTTTGCACGCTCCAAGAATTTGGAGCACTCATCGAACAATCCTTTGTGGTAAAGGATTTCGATGTTCTTAATCTCTTGGGTCAGCGAACTGCTGATCGATGTTTCGCTGTAATAACCGCGAAGAGCCTTGAGTATTAACTTATAGAGATGGTTTTTTTCGGAAGGAAGGTGGTTGATGAACTTTTCACCTTTGAATGTCTTTTTTACCAGGTCTTCATCATATGCACTCATTTTTTCAATGAGGTCGAATAGGCGGATGTAATTCTTATCTCCGCTCTGCAAAGAGCTTTGCAGCTTGAAAAAACGCTTTTCACTCTTGGTCAGCGTGCTGATCAAATCAAAGAGTTCGTTGCTCGGCTTCATTTATGGTTAGTGGTTTAGCCTTTGCGATACAAGGTTTTGGTGCTTTACCCTACCAAGCGCATTGGTGCTTATGTTGTGCTACATTTGACCATGCGGTTCATGGTTTGGTTGCTTCTATTTCCTTTTTCCGTGCTTTTTGCTCAGCACGACGCTTCAATTTGTCAGTCAGCAAAAAAACACATCCCACTGCGGGGTGGTGGCGCGGCTACCGATCCTCTCAACTCCCGAAGTGATACCTTGGATGTGTTGCATTATGACCTGTCGCTCAACTTTCGCGACATGGGCAACGCTCAACTATCAGGTAGTTGTCGCATCGATTTGGTTGCTCTCATGCCTAATGTGTCGATGCTTCACTTTGATTTGCTTTCGCTTACAGTGGATAGTGTGTTCATCGATTCGCAAGCGCTCGACTATGGTCAATCGGGCGAATCGCTTTTTATACAGCTCAGCAACGCATTGCAAGCGGGCGACTCTACAAGCATTTTCGTGCATTACCATGGTCAACCGGCTCACGATGTTACCTGGGGTGGTTTTTACTTTGCCTCCGGTTACGCTTACAACTTAGGCGTCGCCTTCGATGCGGTGCCTCATAATTTTGGTCGGGTGTGGTTTCCGTGCTTCGACAATTTTGTGGAGCGCAGCAGCTATAGCTTTCATATTCTGACGTCTGATATCAAAAAGGCTTACTGCAATGGTGTGCGCACCGGAATTGAAGATATTGGACAGGATTCGATGCTCACACATTGGCAATTGGATGAGCATATCCCGACCTATCTGGCTGGTGTGGCTGTGGCGGGTTATTCTCAGGTTGAGTTGAGTTATAATGGGATTAATGGTGAGCCTATTCCCGTTTGGCTTGCTGCTTTGCCGGCTGATACATCCAATATGAAGCTGAGCTTTACGCATTTGGATGAGGCCATGCTCGCTTTTGAGCAGCGCTTTGGTGCATATCGCTGGCCGAAAGTGGGGTACAGCGCGGTTCCATTTAACGGTGGTGCAATGGAGCATGCCAGCAATATTGCATACCCGAAGTCACTGCTTGATGGCACAACCGATTATGAAACCACTATGGCGCATGAGCTCTCGCACCATTGGTGGGGCGATTTGGTGACATGCCGAACAGCAGGCGATATGTGGCTGAATGAAGGTTGGGCAAGCTATTGTGAATCACTTTTTATCGAATCGCTCTATGGTGAAGATGCCTACCGCAATGCCGTGCGCGACAATCACAAAGAGGTGTTGCTTTATGCTCATCGCAACGATGGGGGCAGGTATCCTGTATCCGGCATACCGCTCAGCATTACATACGGCGATCACGTGTATAAGAAAGGAGCGGATATGGCTCACAATCTACGCGCATACATGGGCGACCAGAGTTTCTTTGATGCCTGCGCGGCGCTCATGGAGCAACGTGCTTTTGCAGATCACAGCAGCGAGGACCTGCGCGATTTCTTTCAAAACTACACCGATGCCGACCTCACGGCATTCTTCAATGAATGGGTATTTGCGCCCGGATTTCCTGAGTTTAGGGTCAATCAGTTCACCGATTTGGGCAATGATGTTTGGGAAGTAGATGTGCGTCAGTTCAGCCACTACACGAATGCCATGTATAGCAGCGTGCCCATGCAAATTACATTCATGGACAGCAATTTGAATCGATACGAGACCCATGTCGCAGTAGGAGGGAGTCAAAGTCTGCTGCCCGTGCAGTTACCGGTCGGATTTAATCCGGTGCATGCCATGCTCAATGGGGATGATGCCATATCGATGGCTGTGCTGAGTGAGGAGCGTTGGATCGATGGTACCGGTCCTAACGATGTGGATTTCGCTGAGATGGACATCGTGGTGAATGACTTGCCTTCCGGTGACTCCGTTTTTGTGCAGGTGGAAAATCACTGGGCTCAAGCCGACGAGTCGCTTGTGCAGGGCGATTATTATATTTCTCCCGATCGCTGGTGGCGTGTATTTAGAAACGGAGACTCGGGAACCTTGGCAGCGACCATTCGTTATTACGGCGATTCTGCACAGTCGCGTTATTTCGATCCGCTGTTTTTTGATTATGTCGAAGCCAATGGCCTTACCGAAGACAGCTTGGTTTTGTTGTATCGGTCCAATCCACAACAGCCATGGGCGGTGTTTTCTGACTATGAGCTCTTCGTCCTTCCGGCAAACGATAACTGGCAAGGACGTATGCGCATCGGCAATTTGATCTCGGGTGAATATGCTTGGGCTGTGCCAACGGGTCCCACACATGTCTCAACAACAACCGAAGAGGGAGTTATAGTGTATGCCAACCAACGCGAGATCGTTGGTATTAGCAATCACCTGCAGGGAGTAGCTTTCGTCT
>CANHPZ010000178.1 GCA_947462725.1 Flavobacteriales bacterium | reverse complement strand
TTTTGCAGCCTCATTAAGAGAAGCGCTGCGCGCGGGGAGGCTTACATTTGGCAAGCGCTTTTGGCAATTCAGTTTGAGTGCTGCCGGAAATGATTAACCCGCAACAACAACTAATTTTTGATTTTCAACTTGGAAAAGGAAACAACGATAACGGAGGATGAAAAAAACCAAATTGGCCCGCTGAACATTATAGTTCTCTTTCTTTCTGTTTATGTGCTTATCGCTCTCTTGATTGACACATTCTTTGTGTTATCTGATGAACTTTCAAGATTACTTGATTTTATAGATAATGTAATTTGCGTTTTTTTCCTGGTCGAATTCAGTATTCGGCTTTATAAAAGTGACAATAGACTTAAGTTCATGAAATGGGGTTGGATTGACCTTGTTTCAAGTATCCCAACGTTTGATTTGATGAGGTCCGGAAGGGCATTGCGCTTGATTCGTCTGATTCGAATATTCAGGGCTTTCAGATCAACAAGGCATATTATCAATCATATATATCGAAACAAAATCCAGGGCACCTTTACTACGGTATCGATTATTGCTGTGTTGATGGTAATTTTTTCTGCAATCGCCATTCTACAAGTAGAAAATGATCCCAATGGAAATATAAAGACTGCTGAAGATGCCCTTTGGTGGGCCTATGTTACCATTACTACAGTTGGATATGGCGATAAGTATCCCGTAACTTCTGAAGGTCGACTTATTGCAGCAGTATTGATGACCGTTGGTGTTGGCTTATTTGGAACCTTCACCGGATTCTTGTCATCCTGGTTCGTTTCCAAGGAAGGCAAACCCGATAATGATTGATTAATTCTATTGAATTTTTACCGCAAAGGCGCAGAGAATCGCAAAGCCTTTTAATTGTTAAACTCTCTGCGTCCCTTTGCGCCTCTGCGGTTAGAAAAAGGTGAAAGTTGAAGGTTGAAAGTTGAAAGTTGGCGCCACTATTTCACCATTTCACCATTTCACTACTTCACCCCTCACCCCTCACTCCTTATCCCTAAATTGCACCCTCAAATCGTCCACAATCATGCGCATCGATATCCTCACTCTTCTTCCACGCCTGCTCGACGGGCCGTTTGCCGATAGTATTCTGGAGCGTGCGCAAGAACGCGGTATCTGTGAGATTCACATCCACAACATCCGCGACTACAGCGCGGCCAAACAAAAGCAAACCGACGACTATCAATTCGGCGGAGGGGCGGGCATGGTCATGACGATTCAACCCATCGATGACCTCATCACGAAGCTGAAAAGCGAACGGGAATACGACGAAATCATCTACCTCACGCCCGACGGTGAGCGCCTCAATCAGCGCACATGCAACACGCTCTCGCTGAAGCAGAATATTATATTGCTCTGCGGACACTACAAGGGAGTGGACCAACGCGTGCGCGATCATTTCATCACGCGCGAGATCTCTATCGGCGACTATGTGCTCAGCGGCGGTGAATTGGCTGCGGCAGTAGTGGTGGATGCTATAGTGCGCCTGATACCGGGAGTGATGAACGATGAAACGAGTGCCCTCACGGATTCTTTTCAGGATGACTTACTCGCACCGCCGGTGTATACGCGTCCGGCTGAGTATAAGGGTTGGGGAATTCCCGAGGTTCTCCTTAGTGGACACTTCGGTAATATCGAAGAATGGCGCATGAACGAAGCCATCAAAAAAACACGCGAACGTCGTCCTGATTTATTAGATTCGTCAGATCATGTTTGAGTCGAAAAAACAAAGCCTCATTAGTCGTAGTGCCTTTATAGCACGTCAACTGCGCTTTTCGCTATACGCTGCGCTTCTCATTATTTTCAGCTTGCTGCTGGGCGTGGGTGGTTATATGTCTACTGAAGGACTTCCGTTTTTGGATGCTTTGCTCAATGCGAGTATGATTCTGACAGGCATGGGGCCTGTTAATCCCATGACCACAGATATCTCAAAGTTGTTCTCATCGTTTTATGCACTGTACAGTGGTCTGGCTTTTCTGACGGTAATGGGATTATTCATTGCACCCGTAGCGCACCGTTTCATGCATAAGCATCATATGGAGGAATAATTCGCAGGGCCATGAATAATATTCCATTAGCCGAACGCTTCCGTCCTTCTTCGCTCGATGACTATTTCGGGCAAGAACATCTCGTTGGGCCCAATGCTGTTTTGCGCAAGGCCATCGAAAGCGGCAACATTCCAAGTATGCTTTTCTGGGGGCCGCCGGGTGTGGGAAAAACTACGCTCGCACACATCATTTCACAAACACTCAAACGTCCGTTTTATACGCTCAGCGCCATCAACAGCGGTGTGAAGGATGTGCGCGAAGTCATCGAACGCGTCCAAGGTCAAGGCATGTTTTCAAGAGGCGCTGTGTTGTTCATCGACGAGATTCACCGCTTTTCGAAGTCGCAGCAAGACTCGCTGCTGGGCGCGGTGGAGAAGGGCATCGTGACGCTCATCGGGGCTACCACCGAAAATCCAAGCTTTGAAGTGATCAGCGCATTGCTTTCGCGCTGCCAGGTATACGTGATGAAGCACCTCGATCGCGCCGACCTCGAGCGGCTCGTGCTGAAGGCCCTCGCCACCGATGCCGACTTGATGCAAAAGCGGATTCGTGTTGAAGAGTTTGAAGCGCTGCTGCGCATGAGTGGCGGCGATGCACGCAAGCTGCTCAATGTGCTCGAACTCGTTGTGTCACAGTTGGCAGAAGGTGACGCCATCACCAACGAACGTGTTGCACAAATTGTGCAGCAGAATCCTGCGATGTACGACAAGTCGGGCGAGATGCATTACGACATCATCTCCGCTTTTATCAAGAGCATTCGCGGCAGCGATCCACAAGCGGCAGTCTACTATTTAGCGCGCATGGTGGAAGGCGGCGAAGACCCGAAGTTTATCGCTCGACGTATGCTCATCCTCGCGTCCGAAGATGTGGGTATGGCCAACGCCAACGCCTTGCTCATGGCCGACGCCACGTTTCGCGCTGTAGAAAACATCGGTTGGCCCGAGAGTAGAATTATCCTGAGTCAGTGTGCCATCTACCTCGCCACTTCACCCAAGAGCAACAGCGCCTACATGGCTATTGATGCGGCCATTGCTGAAGTGCGCAATAGCGGCGACCTCAGCATTCCGATGCAGATTCGCAACGCGCCTACCAAGCTCATGAAGGAACTGGGCTACGGCGATGATTACAAGTATTCGCACAACTACCCCGGGAATTTCGCACTGCAGGAATTTTTACCGGAGGAACTATCGCATACGATGTTTTACACGCCTGCCAACAATGTGCGCGAGCAACAAATCAAGGAATGGCTGGATGTGCGCTGGGGCGCTAAGTATCGCTACGGCAAAGAGGAGTAGGGTAATTCCGATTACAACGTAAACCACAAGAGCACGGATGTGGCAAAGGTGAGAAGCGCCACTTTCTTCAGCTCGCTATCGAGTGCTTGAGGCACCTGCGTTTTCCACACTTTCAGCAATAACAAACACTGTAAGAATGCCGGTATCAGCGGCAACCAACCAATGGTGTTTTGGTTGTGCACGAAGAGCCAAGAGCCCAATGCGAGTGTTCCAACCGCGATGAGTGAGGTTTGGTAAACCTTTCCATTCACGAATCCCATCATCACCACTAGCGTGCGCTTGTTCATGGCGCGGTCGTTTTCATGGTCACGCAGGTTGTTGAGGTTGAGTACCGCCGTGCTGTAACATCCGATGCAAATGGCGAGGGGCAGGGACATCCACGACCATAAAGCCGTGTTGAGCATGTGCGTGCCCATCACACCCACAAGGCCGAAGAACAGAAACACAAACAAGTCGCCAAAACCGCGATAGCCATAAGGTGAAGAACCCACCGTGTATTTGATGGCCGATGCAATGGCTGCGATGCCAACAATCAACCAGATAAGTGCTTGCGTGAAGAGACCCGCAGAACCGAAGGCTAGCCACAACATGGATAGGCCACTGCACAGTGTGAGCGCACTTACCACTATTAGCGCGGTTTTCATGGCGCTCGGTGATATGGCTCCGCTCTGCAATGCGCGTGCAGGTCCAACGCGGTTTTCATTGTCGACTCCATGGCTATAGTCGCCGTAGTCGTTGGCCAGGTTGGAGAGAATCTGCAAGAGAAAGGTGGTGAGCAGCGCGAGCCCAATGACCAACGGCTTGTGTCCACCATCGTGCGCGGCTGCCACAGCACCGGCCATGATGCAGGAGGCTGCAAGTGGTAGCGTGCGCAAGCGCATGGCGGATATCCAACGTTTCATATGTGATCTAAATCAAGGGAATTTGGGGAACTTCTGGAAGTCGGGATCGCGTTTTTCCAAAAATGCGCGCTTGCCTTCTTGTGCTTCCTCGGTGAGGTAGTAGAGCAGTGTGGCATCACCTGCGAACTCCATGAGTCCGCGCTGACCATCGAGCTCGGCGTTGAGTCCGCGCTTGATCATGCGCAAGGCGAGTGGACTACGTTTCATCATCGTTTTGCACCAGCGCACCGTTTCGTCTTCGAGTTGAGCGAGTGGCACCACCTTGTTCACCATGCCCATCGCTTCCGCTTCAGCAGCGGTGTACTGTTCGCATAGGAACCAGATTTCGCGGGCTTTCTTCTGACCAACGTGGCGGGCGAGGTAGCTGGAACCGAAGCCGGCATCGAAGCTACCCACTTTCGGACCTGTTTGTCCGAAGCGCGCATTGTCGGAAGCGATAGTAATGTCGCACACGACGTGCAGCACGTGACCGCCGCCGATGGCGTAACCATTGACCATCGCAATAACGGGCTTAGGCATTTCGCGGATGCGCTTGTGCAGATCGAGTACATTCAAGCGAGGAACTCCGTCTTCGCTGATGTAACCGCCCACGCCTTTCACGTT
>CANHPZ010000177.1 GCA_947462725.1 Flavobacteriales bacterium | reverse complement strand
TTTCGTACATTTCCATGGGCGGACATGTGCACACCAAATTGCGGTCACCGTATGCGTTATCAACGCGACCAACGGATGTCCAGAACTTGTTGTCGCGCAAACCGGCCATAGGATAGGCCGCTTGTGAACGGCTGTAGCCATGACTCCATTCGTCTGCAGTGAGTTCTGCGGCAGTATGCGGAGCCATCTTCAACACGTTGTCAGCCTTGTCGGAAAGACCGGCTTCCACTTGCGCAATTTCTTTGCGGATAGAAATCATCGCGTCACAAAAGCGATCCAGCTCTGTGAGTGGCTCGCTCTCGGTGGGCTCCACCATCACGGTGCCTGCTACCGGAAAGGATACAGTAGGAGCGTGGAAACCGTAATCCATCAATCGCTTAGCAATGTCTTCGACTTCAACACCGGCTTTTTTGAAGTCACGGCAATCGAGAATCATTTCGTGTGCTACGCGTCCGTTGTTACCGGTATAAAGTACAGGATAGTGGCCTTCCAGACGTGTCTTCATATAGTTTGCATTGAGTATCGCATAACGCGTGGCATCCGTAACACCTTCACCACCGAGCATCTTGATATACCCGTAAGAAATCAAAAGTATGAGTGCGCTGCCAAATGGAGCGCTCGCTACGCCATTGATGGCTTGTGGTCCGCCTGTAGTAATGTGTACGTTACCTGGAAGGAAGGGAACAAGCTTTTCGTTTACGCCAATTGGACCCATGCCCGGGCCACCGCCACCATGTGGAATAGCAAATGTCTTGTGCAAGTTGAGGTGACACACATCTGCGCCGATGTTACCCGGAGAGGTCAATCCAACTTGTGCATTCATGTTGGCGCCATCCATGTAAACCAGTCCTCCGTTTTCGTGCACGATACGTGTGATATCCTTAATGGCCTCTTCGAACACACCGTGTGTGCTGGGGTAGGTCACCATCAATGCGGCGAGGTTGTCTTTGTGCTCTTGTGCCTTTGAGGCCAAATCCACTACGTCAACGTTTCCGTTTTCATCGCACTTCACTACCACCACCTGCAATCCGGCCATCACTGCCGACGCCGGATTGGTGCCGTGTGCTGAGCTTGGAATGAGGCAAATGTTGCGATGCAAATCGCCGCGATTTTCGTGATATGCCATAATCACCAATAGTCCTGCAAGCTCACCTTGAGCGCCTGAATTGGGTTGGAGCGACATGCCTTGGAAGCCTGTGCACTTGCACAAATCATCATGCAATTCACTGATGATTTCGGCATAGCCTTGAGCCTGATTCGTCGGAGCAAATGGATGGATGTCTGAAAACTCCGACCACGTAAGTGGCATCATTTCAGACGTCGCATTGAGCTTCATCGTGCATGAACCCAAAGCGATCATAGCATGAGTAAGCGAAAGATCTTTGTTTTCAAGTTTCTTCAGATAGCGAAGCATCTCGGTTTCGCTGCGGTGTGTGTTGAAGACCGGATGCGCCATGAATGCAGATGTGCGTTCAAAACCGCTCAAAGAGCCACTTGAAGGCGATGCTGTTTGTCCACCAAGCAGAAGAATGAGTTCATTGACATCCGCATCACTTGTGAGTTCATTTACTGAAACACCAACATGTCCATCAGTGAAATAGCGCAGGTTGATTCCCTTCGCTTCAGCGCTTGCGCGCAAAGAAGCGCTATCCGCTACTTTAATTTTAAGTGTGTCGAAGTAATGTGTGTTGACTTGTGCGGTCCCTAATGCTGCTGAAATTTGCGCAGCGCGGGAGTGTATAGAGCTGGCAATACGCGTCAATCCGTCGGGACCATGATGCACACCATATGAAGAGGCCATTACAGCGAGCAATGCTTGTGCGGTGCAGATGTTGCTGGTTGCTTTTTCGCGGCGAATATGTTGCTCGCGAGTTTGCAACGACATGCGCAATGCGACGTGTCCATGACGATCTTTCGAAACACCAATGATACGTCCTGGCATGTTGCGTTTGAATTCATCTTTGGCGCAGAAGAATGCCGCGTGCGGACCGCCGAAGCCCATAGGTACTCCAAAGCGCTGTGAATTACCGAAGCAGATGTCGGCGCCCCATTCGCCCGGAGGTGTAATGAGTGTGAGCGACATGATGTCGGCAGCGCAGGCCACGTGCCCTCCAATGGCGTGCATGCGCTCTGCAAAGTTTTTATAATCGTTGATTTGTCCGCTGTTGTTTGGGTATTGCACCAAACCTCCAATGTATCCAAGGTCGAATTGTGCGGTAGCAAAATCACCGAACACCAATTCTATTTTAAGATGCTTGGCACGACCGCGCAATACATCGATAGTTTGCGGAAACACTTCGTTGTCGACGAAGTATTTATTGGCCCCGGCTTGCTCCTTTTCCTTGGAAAGGCTGTGCATGAAAAGAATCATGGCCTCTGCCGCTGCCGTTCCTTCATCAAGGAGAGAAGCATTTGCTATAGGCAGCGCGGTGAGATCGCTTACCATGGTTTGAAAGTTGAGCAAGGCCTCTAGTCTGCCTTGAGCAATTTCAGCTTGGTATGGCGTGTATGCGGTATACCAGCCCGGATTTTCCAGCACATTGCGGAGAATTACAGATGGCACAATGGTAGGGTGATAGCCAAGTCCTAAGTAGCTTTTGAAGACTTTGTTTTTAGATGCCTTCTCGCGCATGAGAGCGAGAAATTCATGTTCGGCAAGACCTGAGCCGATAGCCAGTGGAGATTGGCTGCGGATGGTGGCCGGAACGGTTTCATCAATCAATTGGTCGATGCTCGAAACACCAATTGTGCTGAGCATTTCTTTCACTTCGTGCGGGCGTGGACCAATGTGGCGAGCCGCGAATGACGTACTTGACATTGTTTTAGGTTTTGCGTCAACCCTTCGGCTGATGGTTTGAAATTATTATTGAATTTCTGATTTCATTTCTGCAGTGAGAAAATGTTCTTGCAGGAACGGTTCAAATATAGTTGTGTAAACGCCCAACAAACAACCGCATCAAATACCTCTCGGCCAATTAATTTCGCACCATGGCTGAGTCGCTACTTTTTGATGCGCATGCGCCGCGCGAAGCGCGCTATGAAGTGCTTACGTCACAGCTTAAGGCGTTGATGACGGGTGAGCTTGATGCGATAGCCAATGCGGCCAACATGTCGGCGCTTATATCTGAGGCATTTGGCTTTCATTGGGTGGGGTTTTATTTTGTCAAAGAAAACACGCTAGTGCTCGGTCCGTTTCAAGGTCCAATTGCCTGCACACGCATTGCGCTTGGTAAGGGAGTCTGCGGCACTGCATGGGAAAATGCAACAACCGTATTGGTTCCCGATGTGGAACAATTTCCGGGTCACATCGCCTGCAGCGCCTTGTCCAAATCCGAAATTGTAATCCCCATTAAAAACAGCACAGGCACTGTAGTCGGTGTTCTCGATATTGATAGCAGCGAGCTCAATGATTTTTCACCCATCGATCAGGCCTATTTGGAATCTTGGGTGAAATTATATGAGGAGGCTTGCTATGCATAGGCTTCCTCAATGTGTTGTGTTGTGTGTGACAATTGCGTTGCTATGGGGTTGTGCGCAGGTGCGCTCAATTTCAGGAGGAATGAAAGACACGATGCCTCCGCACATTATCGGAATGAGTCCCGATTCGTTGAGTACGCATTTTAGCGAGAATTCATTTACGATAACTTTTAATGAATATGTTCAATTGCGGAATGTGCAACAAGAGCTACTGGTTTCTCCGCCACTGAAGAAGGCGCCAAGGGTGCAGTTGCGACAGTGTGATCTCACCGTTTCATGGGACGATACTCTAGCTCAAAACACGACTTACACATTTCAATTTGGTAATGCCATCAGTGATTTGAATGAAGGCAATCCCCTGCCGGATGTTGCTTATATCTTCAGCACTGGTGATGTACTCGACTCGTTGCAATGCAACGGTATCGTGCGCGATGCTCAACTGGACGCCCCGGCAAAGGGCATGAAAGTATTGTTGTTTGATTCGTTGTCGCAGGTTTTTGATAAGAAGCAACCACCGGTTTATTTCGGTCGGACCGATGAGCAAGGTCGTTTTTCAATGAAGTATTTACGCCCTGGTAAGTTTCTGCTCTGCGCACTCAGCGATGAAAACGCAAACTATCATTACGATGCCGGTGAAGCTTTGGCCTGGATAGACGGCGTGGAGACGGCCACCGCCGCAGACACCGCCGAACATATTTTGCGCGTGAGTATTCCGCGGGATACATCATGGACTATTCGTGAATACAAAACCGATAGCATTGGGGCATTGCGATTTTATGTGGAGCCATGGATGCAAGGTATCCGAGTACGCGCTCTTGGCGATCAAATGTTGCAGCAATGGCAGGTGGGCGATACCCTTTACGCAAGCGCAACGCTGTCTCAGGCAGAGGAGATTCGTTATGAGGTGGGTTTAAATGGGATGAAACGCGATACGGTTGAAGCGCGAGTTCTCCGAACCCAACCATCATCGTTCAGATTACAAGCAAGTGCTAAGGACAAAATATGGAGTTCCGGCTCCATTGAATTGCGAGCAGACCGCCTGCTTGCTGCTATCGACACCGAACGAATTCAGATGTTCGAAGATAGTGTTGCGATTCATTTTGATATGGATCGCACCACGCCCGATCGAGTTAAACTGTCGTCGATTTGGCGCCATGGATATTCTTATGCATGTCGAGTGATTCCGGGCTTCATGACAGACGCTTATGGCTCAACAAATGATTCGCTAAGTTTCAATTTCAGTGTTTACGAAAGCAAGGAGTTGGGTGCGTTGCGCATGAAATTGCCGGCTTGCGTTGATCAATCCAATGCTGTGCTGGTGCTCAAGGACAAGAACAATATTATTGTGCATTCGTCGAGCGATGTCAGGGCCGGTGTGCTTACTATTCAAAGCTTGTTGCCCGGGGATTATAGCGCGATCATAACGGAAGACACCAATG
>CANHPZ010000176.1 GCA_947462725.1 Flavobacteriales bacterium | reverse complement strand
GCAAGCGCCGTGCGGGCATCACCTTCGCAACCTTCGCCACAATTTCCTGATGCAGCATTTCGAGGATGCGCTTCTTCACGAAATGGCGATGGGTCACTATTCCGATGCATCGGTAGGGTTCTCCTCCCGAGATACGACTTACGCGATTGAGTTCATAAGCGTTCATACCGCTGGTGGCTAAATATGGCAAAAGGGTGGCTGCCTTGTTGGCCTTCACAAATCGCAATACGCTGTCGATTGACCCAGCTTTAAATTCAAAATTCAGCTTATTGGAAATCGGCTTGCGCTTGAGATCACAGAAGTGAAGCACTTGTGTGCGCATGCAGTGGCCCTCTTCGAGTAGCACGATGTTGCGCATATCCAGCTTATCGATGGACACCGACTTGGGTTGTTTGCGGCCGGCATCGTAATACACAAAGGGCTCATCATAGAGCTTCCACTCCACGAGATCTTTATCATCGAGCGGTGTCGATAGAATGCCGATATCAAGCACCCGCGCCTTCAATTGACGCATGATTTCATCGGTGGTTTCCTCCTTCACCAAAATGCGCAAACCCGGAAATTGTTGCGCAAAACTTTGGAGAAACAAAGGCAACAAGAATGGTGCGATGGTGGGGATGACCGACATCGTGAGTTCGCCTTTCACCTCACCTTTGATTTCTTTGGCCAACTCACCCAACTGATTTATCTCACGCACAATGATGTTGAGATGATCCACCAGCAGAACACCTTCCGCTGTCAGTTCAAGCGGCTTGCGTTTGCGATCAAAGATCACAATACCCACCTCCTCTTCAAACTTGGAGATCATGGTACTCAGGGTGGATTGTGTGATGAAACACTTCGCCGCAGCGGTTTCAAAATGGCGCGTTTCAGCGAGCGCAAGCACGTATTGGAATTGTTGGATGTTCATCTATGCTATCAATATGATTATTGAAATTATAGTTTTAATCAATATCAGCCAAGTTACTAGTTTTGGTCATATTCCAAAAAAATGATGCAATGAAAATTCACTTCATGAAAAAGACACTTATAACACTTGGCGTTGCAGCAGCCCAAGTGGCACAAGCCCAACCGCATTCGGGCAACATCGAACAATGCCCATTCCATACATCGGTAAAAGCTCCGATGCAGGTAAGTGGTCAAACCAACGACAACCGCGATTGGTGGCCAAACCAACTCAACCTGGATGTATTGCGACAGAACTCCTCGCTTTCAGACCCAATGGGTGCCGCATACAATTACCAAAGCGCATTCAACAGCATCGATTACGTCGCACTGAAGACGGACCTTACGGCTTTAATGACACAATCTCAGGATTGGTGGCCAGCAGACTTTGGCAATTACGGACCTCTATTTGTGCGCATGGCTTGGCATAGCGCCGGCACCTACCGCACCGGCGATGGTCGCGGCGGAACACGCTCCGGACTACAACGTTTTGCACCACAAAACAGTTGGCCCGACAACGCCAATCTAGACAAAGCACGTCGCTTGTTGTGGCCCATAAAACAGAAATACGGCAACAAGATATCGTGGGCTGATTTGATGATTCTTGCGGGCAACGTTGCGCTCGAATCCATGGGATTCGACACTTTTGGTTTTGCCGGCGGTAGAGTTGATGTGTGGGAACCCGAGCAACATGTGTATTGGGGTTCGGAGAAAAAGTGGCTCGACGATAAGCGCCATGCAGACGGACGTCAATTGGAAAATCCATTGGCAGCGGTGCAGATGGGACTCATCTATGTGAATCCGGAAGGGCCCAATGGCAACCCCGATCCTATTGCCGCCGCAAAAGACATACGCGAAACATTCGGTCGCATGGGTATGAACGATGAAGAAACTGTGGCGTTGATTGCCGGTGGGCACACGTTTGGTAAAACGCACGGTGCCGGACCTGCTTCCAATGTAGGTCCAGAGCCAGAAGGCGCCGACATAGAAGAACAAGGACTTGGTTGGAAGAGCAATTACAAGAGCGGCAAAGGAGCCGACGCAATTACTTCGGGACTAGAAGTAACATGGACCTCGACTCCGGCGCAATTTGGATATGACTACTTCAACTTCCTCTTCGCATATGAATGGGAACTTGTGAAGAGTCCGGCAGGCGCCAACCAATGGGAGGCGAAGAATGCCGAAGCCATCGTACCCGATGCATTCGACGCGAAAAAGAAGCATAAGCCAACGATGCTCACTACAGATTTATCGCTACGATTTGATCCCGCTTATGAAAAAATTTCGCGTCGCTTCCTCGAGCATCCCGAGCAGTTTGCCGATTCATTCGCGCGCGCATGGTTCAAACTTACACACCGCGATATGGGTCCGCGCAGCACCTACCTCGGACCAGAAATCCCGAAAGAAGATTTGATCTGGCAAGACCCCATTCCGGCATTGAACCACGCGTTGATTGATGGCAACGACATCGCATCATTAAAGGCTGATATTTTGAATTCAGGTCTTAGTTTGAATGAACTCGTATCAACGGCTTGGGCATCTGCTTCTACGTACCGCAACTCTGATCGTCGCGGTGGCGCCAATGGCGCTCGCATTCGCTTGGAGCCGATGAAAAATTGGGAGGCCAACAATCCCGCACAACTGGAAAAGGTATTGAAGGCATTAGAAAAAATTCAGACAGCATTCAATGCGAAATCAGGTGCGAAAAAAGTATCCATGGCTGATCTCATCGTATTGGCTGGAAGCGCGGCCGTAGAGAAAGCTGCGCAAAATGCAGGATATAATGTTCAGGTGCCTTTCAAGGCAGGTCGCATGGATGCCACACAAGCGCAAACCGACATTGCATCTATGGCTGTGCTGGAACCCATAGCCGATGGTTTCCGCAACTACACCAAAACGCAATACACTGTTTCGACAGAAGAAATCTTGGTTGACAAGGCTCAACTGCTCACGCTTACCGCACCTGAAATGACCGTGCTTGTTGGTGGTATGCGTGCATTAGACGCCAATTACGACCATTCGAAACATGGCATTTTCACGACCAAGAAAGACGCACTGACAAATGATTTCTTCGTACAACTGCTCGACATGAATACCACATGGAAAGCAACAGACGCAACCAAGGAAGTATTTGAAGGTCGCGACAGAAAAACGAATCAGTTGAAATACACAGCTACACGCGCTGATTTAGTATTCGGATCGAATTCAGAATTACGCGCACTCGCTGAAGTGTATGCCAGCAATGATGCGAAGGAAAAGTTCGTGAAAGACTTCGTTGCTGCGTGGACGAAGGTGATGGAGCTGGATCGCTTTGATGCCAATGACTAGTTCTCAGTCAAAAGGTGAAGTGGTGAAATAGTGAAGTGGTGACATGGTGCAATGTTGAAGTTGTTTAGTTGTTAGGAGTACCGAGGAGCTATTTCACTATTTCACCACTTCACTATTTCACTATTTCACTGTTTCACTATTCACCCAAAATCCCATCCACTGTTCCTGCTGTCACCGCATGATAATGCGGACGAGCCTTCGCGTAAATGGCCTTAGCCAAGTCACGCTGATTGGTGGCGATCATGGCCTCATATAACGGCGACACGAATTTGCGACGACCGACGGTGGTGAGGAATTTTTCGAGTTCGTCATAAGCAGGTGTATAGTGCCTTTTGATGGCTTGTTCGAGCCAAGCAAATAACACTTCGTTATTGCCGGTTGCCGAAATTTGATACAGAGCATCCAACTGCGTCATCGACTTAGCATCCACCCTATCCCCGAAATTGCTGATAAAACGGTAACGCTCTTGATACGACCATGAAGACCATGGAAGTGCCTCACTTTTCACTTCGCCACTCTCCCACTGCGCGCGAACCTTATCCACCTGTGCTAGTTCATGGCTTTGAACTACAGGAGCATTAGCGGGAAGTCCCTCGCCATACACCCACTCCTGAATATTGATCTTCTTCTCCATTTCAGCATCCACTAAATTGGCGCGCAAATAATCCAAGAACAACTCAGTGTCCATGACCTGAAACTGATGTGAGCCGAAGTAGTTTTTCAAAAACGAATCGAACCTTTCACGACCGGCAGTTTCTTCTATCAGTCGCAAAAAGAAATAGCCTTTGTTGTATGCGATATCGGTCATGCCATCATCGGGGCTTCGGCCTTCTAGAGCTAGTTTCAATCGCGTATCTTCGGGGTGAGCCGATGCGGTGATTTCGGCTAGGGTGGCATCTAAATCTTGACGACTCAACTGTGCGAGCATCTCGGCGCGCTCGCGACCATACACGGCTTCCATGATGCGCTGTTCGAAGTAGACCGTGAATCCTTCATTGAGCCAGAAATCGTCCCACGTTGAATTCGTCACCAGGTTACCGCTCCAGCTATGCGCTAGTTCGTGTGCAACGAGCGACACCAAAGATTTATCGCCGGCAATAATGGTCGGCGTTGCAAAAGTGAGTTTCGGATTTTCCATTCCACCAAAAGGAAATGCAGGAGGCAAAATGAGCAAGTCATAGCGGCCCCACACGTAAGGTCCATATAGCTTTTCGGCCGCATCCACCATGGCCTGCATATCAGAAAACTCTGCAGCGGCCGCATCGATAAGCGATGGAATCGCATACACGCCTGTGCGATTTCCGATAGGACGGAATTGCACATCACCCACCGCCAGCGCCATCAAATAACTGGGTATGGGTTGGTCCATCACAAAGGAATACTTACCATCGGCAGACACCGCTTGCGGATTTTCTGCACTCATCAGCGCCATCAATCCTACAGGAACTTCAACGTGCGCATTGTACGTGATGCGCACTCCGGGGCTATCCTGGCAAGGCACCCACGTGCGCGCGAGAATCGCCTGTGATTGCGAGAAGAGGAAAGGCTTTTCGCCATCCACCCACAGCAGCGCCTCTGCATCGGGTGAAGTGGTATAGGTAATCATAACCTCCTTCGAATCCTTTTTAATAGGCACACGAAGCGCTCCTCCGAT
>CANHPZ010000175.1 GCA_947462725.1 Flavobacteriales bacterium | reverse complement strand
TGCTGGGAAGTCGTTTGGAATGTGTCATTGAATTGAAATAGGCGATGATTAAGAACGCTTTCAAATTTCTCATTTACGACAAGGCCAAGTCATTTGGTGCGCTGTTCGGTGTGATCATCAGCATCTTTTTGATTGGTCAACAGTGCGGTATTTTCATCTTCCTCACCAATGCGATGTCGTCGCTGGCACGCAACAACACGCAATACGTGTGGGTAGTGGACAACACCACCGAAAATGTAAATGCATTGGCTCAACTCGATGTGCGCATCGGGCAAGAGCTGAATACAATAGAGGGTGTGTCGAAGGTGTATCCTTTAGTCGTTTCTGCAGGTTCTGCCCGATTCGATAATGGAGTTACTGCAGGTGTTTCAGTGATTGGCACCCAGGCACCCGACTTTGCAGGCGGTCCGTGGAACCTGAATGTAGGGTCTAAGGAAATGCTCCTTCAAGATGGCGCCGTAACGGCGGATTATTTTGATAAGAAAGTGCTCGGTGGCTCGGATGTAGGAACTTATTTTGAAATCAACGGCAAGCAGGTTTTCATTGCTGCGCAAACAAAAGGTGTGCGCGCATTTGGTGGCGGTGTGTATACGTTTACAACGCTCGAGCGTGCGCGTTACCTGGGCAATGTATCGCCATACAAGGCGAGTGCATTTTTGATCACCATCGCTGATGGCGCGGCAGAAGAGGATGTGATTGCACGCATCAATGGCCACATCAATGGTGTACGTGCATGGAATGCAAAGAAATTCTCCACGGCCTCTATCATCACCGTTCTCAAATCGAGTGGCATCGCAATCTCTATTGGAACGTTGTTGTTTTTTGCGTTGATTGTTGGCTTCGTGATTATAGGTCTTACACTGTATTCAGCGGCCATCGATCGCATCAAGGATTACGGAACGCTTAAAGCTATTGGAGCAACTAACGGCTATATCAGAAGATTGATTATTACACAAGCGTTGATTGTATCTGCATTCGGATTTGTATTTGCCATGATGCTGGTGGAAGGTTTTAGAAATGGTATTGCGAAAGCCGGAACCTTGTTCGATTATCCGCTTTGGCTTCGCTTCACGTTTTTGCTTGTCACGGTTTTCATAGCCATATCCGGCAGCATGTTCGCCATCCGTCGCATCACCAAACTTGAACCTGCGGCGGTATTCAGAGGATAAAAAATAGTTTGGTATTAACTCGAAGAAAAATGCAATTGAAAAAAAATAGCTCGCGAATCATCTTAGCAATCCTGCTTTTGTTTGTGGTGTCGCCGTCATTTGGACAGCGGAAGATTACATTGGCCGAATGCTCGGAATTGGGGTTGAAAAATTCAGAAGATGTGCTGCAACAGCAAGTCAATATGGATATCGCTCGCAATGCAGTGGAGCGCTCTAAATCGCCTATGTTGCCTCAGGTTAACGCTACAGTTGATTTACGCGACAACACGCAGTTGCAAACGAATGTGGTCCCTGCCGGTGTGTTTGGAAGTGAGTCGCGCGCTATTCAGTTTGGAACAACCTACAATTTTTTGGCGGGTTTTGGTTTAACGCAAAACGTTTTTGATCACAATGTGAATAGCGATCGCGACATCGCAAATGCGCGTGTGAAAACGCGTGAGGAAGAGTTGCGATTACTCGAGTCGAATGTGAAGCTGGCGATTGCCAAAGCCTATTACGATGTTGTGTTGAAGCAGCAGGTGCTGAAGCAAGCGGAGTCAAGTTTGAAGCGATCGCAGCAATTGTTTGCTGAAGCTGAAGTGAAGCACAAGCAAGGAACTATGCTCGATTCAGATCGCTCACGCGTGATGTTGGAGGTAAGCAATGCGCAATCAACAAAGTCATTGGCTGATGATGCCTATGCCATGAGTTTGCTTGCACTGAAGCGTGCTATTGGAATGAGCATGGAGGAGCAGGTTGAAGTGGCAGATGATATGACCACTTTACTCACGGCCACCAATGGGTTGTCTGCTGTTCAAGGAATGGCAAGCGGACGTCCGGAATTCAAATTGGAGCAAGCCCAGCAGCAAGTGAATCAGCTTTATGTGAGCAAGTATGAAAAGGCTTGGATGCCGAGTGTTCAGTTGTATGCGAATTTATCGGCGAATTATCTGAGTGATGATCTCACGGAGATGGTGCGCAACGATTGGCATCCGTTCAGTTATTTTGGAGCCAAGGTGAGTGTGCCATTGTTTGATGGGTTTGCCCGCAATCGTGCGGCGCAGGAGTACCGTTTAGGTGTGAAGGTGAATCAGATCAACCTGCAGCGTATCGAGCAGAATTTCATTTACGAGACAACTGCTGCCGAACGTTCATTCAAGAATGCACAGTCAAGTTTACAAAATGCAATTGCAGCGCGCACATTGGCGGAAGAGATTCTAGTGACGGATCGTAATCGTTTTTCTTTGGGCACGCTTCTGCAAAGTCAGCTGAGTCAATCAGAGCAATTGCTCAAGGACGCTGAGACGAATCTGGTGCAGAGTTTATACAACTTCCTGCTAGCCGATCTAAACGTGAAGAAGGCGAATGGAATGCTTTGATCTCATAATAGATCAAAATAAAAAAGGCTGTCTGAATGCAGACAGCCTTTTTTATATTCATTCACTAGTCACTAGTCACTAGTCACTAGTCATTTTTATTACGCGTCGATCTTCGCATACTTCGCATTGGCTTCGATGAAGGCGCGACGTGGTGGAACTTCATCGCCCATGAGCATCGAGAAGATGTGGTCGCAAGAAGCGGCATTTTCGATGGTTACTTGACGAAGCGTGCGGTGGGCCGGATTCATAGTTGTTTCCCACAATTGTATTGCGTTCATTTCACCAAGACCCTTGTAGCGCTGAATGTTCACGTTAGCATCGGAAGCGCCTTTCATCTCGTTGATGAGGGCGTCGCGTTGCTCGTCATTCCAGGCATACTCGGCGCGATTACCTCGCTTCACCAAATAGAGTGGTGGAGTGGCGATGTAGATATGTCCGCGCTCAATGAGTTCTTTCATGTGGCGGAAGTAGAATGTGAGAATGAGGGTTTCGATGTGTGAACCATCGATATCGGCATCACACATGATTACGATCTTGTGGTAGCGAAGCTTGGCAAGGTTCAGAGCTTTGGAATCTTCCTCAGTGCCAATAGTTACTCCAAGCGCAGTGTACATGTTTCGGATCTCTTCGTTTTCGAAGATCTTGTGTTGCATGGCTTTCTCTACGTTCAGGATTTTTCCGCGCAGTGGAAGGATGGCCTGGAAATTACGGTCGCGGCCTTGCTTGGCAGTACCACCTGCCGAGTCACCCTCCACGAGGAAGAGCTCTGATTTTGTAGGGTCTTTTTCGGCGCAGTCAGCCAGTTTGCCTGGGAGTCCGCCGCCACCACCAACGCCTTTGCGTTGCACCATTTCACGCGCTTTTTTGGCAGCATGACGGGCTTGTGCGGCAAGTACCACCTTCTGCACGATTTGCTTGGCATCAGCAGGGTTTTCTTCGAGGTATGCTTCGAGCATTTCGCTGACTACCTGGCTCACCGGAGCAACGGCTTCTTTATTTCCGAGTTTGGTTTTGGTTTGACCTTCGAATTGTGGTTCAGCAACTTTTACGGAAACCACAGCTGTCAATCCTTCACGGAAGTCATCGGGAGAGATGTCAATTTTAAGTTTCTCCAGCAAGCCGCTTTTTTCAGCGAAATTCTTGAGGGTGGTGGTCAATCCACGACGGAAACCGCTTAAGTGCGTTCCGCCTTCGTGGGTATTGATATTGTTCACATACGAGTGGATGTTCTCGTTGAATGAGTCGTTGTAAACCATGGCTACTTCAACGGGAATATCGCCGTCGGTGCGCTCCATGTGAATGATCTTCTGAATAATCGGAGGGCGAGTCTCATCGAGGAACTTCACGAATTCTTCCAATCCATTTTCAGAGTAGAAAGTTTCGTTTTTAGGTGTACCATCTTCAGAGAGTTCGCGCTTATCGGTAAGGGTGAGCTTGATGCCTTTATTCAGGAAAGATAGCTCGCGCAAGCGGGTAGCAAGCGTGATGCTGTTGTATTCGATGTTGTCGAATATGGATGTGTCAGGCTTGAATGTTACTGTGGTTCCGCGCTTGTCGGTAGGACCAACTTCACGCGCTGCGTATAGCGGTTTACCAATGCTGTACTCCTGCTCGGTGATTTTGCCATCGCGGTAAACGATTGCGTGCAAATGCGTCGAGAGTGCGTTCACGCAGCTCACACCAACACCGTGCAAACCGCCTGATACTTTATAGGAACCTTTATCGAATTTACCACCGGCACCGATTTTAGTCATTACCACCTGCAAAGCCGAAACTTTCTCTTTGACGTGCATATCGGTAGGGATACCACGACCGTTATCGCTTACGGTGATAGAATTATCTTCATTGATGTTGACATGGATCGTGTCGCAATGACCGGCCAACGCTTCGTCGATGGAGTTGTCGACCACTTCATATACGAGGTGGTGCAATCCGCGAACGCCCGTATCGCCGATATACATCGACGGACGCATGCGCACGTGTTCCATTCCTTCAAGACTTTGGATGTTGGCGGCGGTATAGCCCGACGCGACTTTGGTTTCTTCGCTCATAACTGTGCTTTCTTCCACTTTTTTAATACGAATTTGTGTTGAGGTGTTTTCCTTGAAAAACAACCCTGATAAGGGCGTTTTTTGAGGTGCACGAATATACGTCTGATATAGGGGGAAAAGCGAATGGAAGCGTAGAAAAAACGGGTAATTTTTCACAATTATTCAACGCTTTGAAAGCCTTGATAATGCTAGGGTTTCACAATAGGGTCGGACATTCTTTTTTCGGTCGTGGAAACGAACCTATTGTTTGCCGATTTTGAAACCCGAAATGGAGCTGGCTTTTACCTTCAATCCCCGATTAGCAAAGCGGCTAAATTTCAACCTAAACAATGCGAATAAAGTGATATGAAAATTGCTTCCACCATTCCACCATT
>CANHPZ010000174.1 GCA_947462725.1 Flavobacteriales bacterium | reverse complement strand
TTGAACTGATTCAGTGTCCATAGCATATTCCATTTTGGAATATTCCGTTCGCGCATATCTACTCATGTTGGCAGAAAATTTTACCACCATGAGTTTCGCTAATGATCTCGGATTACTCCTCTTTCCAAATTATTGCTCGGTGTGCAATCGCAATTTGATGTACTACGAAAAGGCTATCTGCATGCATTGTCAATCGCGATTACCGCGGCTAATGATGTGTGATGAAGCGGATAACCAAGTTGAAAAGGTTTTCTGGGGACGCGTGCCTTTGGAAAGCGCTACGGCATTGCTGAAAATGCCGCGTAATGGTGTAACTCAACGGCTCATCCATCGGTTGAAATACCACAACGACAAGGAGGTTGGTGAGCGATTGGGTGCATTGCTCGGTCACGAGATGCAGCAGTCAATGCGCATGTGTGCTTTCGACTACATTATTCCGGTGCCGTTGCATCCGAAGAAAATGCATGTGCGAGGATACAATCAGTGCGATTGCATTGCGCAAGGTATTGCTGAGGCATGTCAAGTAAGTGCGCTGCTCAATAACCTCACGCGGGTGCAACACACAACATCTCAAACCCGCCGCGGACGACTTTCGCGTTGGAACAATGTGAAGGATGTTTTTTGGGTGAAGGATCCGGAGCTATTGGAAAATAAACATGTGTTGCTCGTGGATGATGTAATTACTACAGGAGCAACCATAGAGGGCTGTGCCAAGGCTCTTCTCAAGGTAAAAGGATTGAAGCTTTCTGTTGCAGCGTTGGCGGTGCCCGCTTAATGAATTGGCCTAATCAATTATTCAATAACCTAATTCAATCTCCGTGCAGCGCCGCAATGCTGTGCGGCTTTACCCAGGCTATGCCAAGGCGATTGCAAGAATGAAGGAGCAGCCCCTTTATATTTGCTCATGCCTCAATTGTTTTTTTCTCTATGTGTGCTATTGTGTTTAGGTGCATCGGCACAAGACACGTTGCTACTCATGAATGGTCGTTCATTACCGTGTCATATTGTATCGGATACAGGAACCGTTTTTGTTTTTGATCTTGCCAATGCCAAGGGCAAAGTGAAGCAACGCGAACTACACAAGAATGATGTTTTTAGCGTAAAAAAACAGGGGCAAAAAGAAGTCGTCCTGTATGCGCAAGATGAAGTGCTAGGTGATATCTATTCAACGGATGAAATGCGTTTCTATTTGGCTGGAGAAAACGATGCACGACAGAATTTCACGGCATGGCCAACCTTTGCTGTTGGATTCGCCCTATGCGCGGGTGCCTCGCTATATGGGGGAGATGGTTATATCACTGCGGTCGGTCCACCCATTTTGTTCACGATGATGCAATTGGTTCCTAAAATCAAGATTCGCGAAAAGACCATGAGTCATCCGGAATACAAATACAACGACATCTATGCAGACGGCTATGAACCGCCGGCGCGTTCGCGCAAGTTGTTTCGTGCCATGGAAGGTTCATTCGCGGGCTCGGCCTCAGGAATTGCGCTCTGGCTTTTATTTATAAAGAAGTAGTGATGCTTCGTGCCTTGGTGCAATCGAAATTGTGGGTGGCACTCGGCGCAGCAGTGCTGTGTGCTGAAACATACAGCATGTGCGGTGAATGGTTGCGTTGGACCATGATTGTGCACGTCTTCTTTCTAACCTGGGTGGCTTACTTATTTGTAGCGGATGAAAATTTCCTTTGGCGCAAGCGGTTGGTGCCTTTGGCGCTCACCGGTGTATTGGTCACTTTTCAAGGATTCGAACAATTGCAATTTCCGCTTATGTGCGCTGCCATTGTATTGCTTTATCGCATACATTGGCTGCCGGACTCTGTGCTCAATCGTCTGGAGCTGCGCAAGATTCCGCTCATGAATAACCTAGTTATCACTGGTTGTTGGATGATACTATGCCATGTTTGGCCTTTGATGGCAATGGTTAAATCGCTTCACGATTATTCCTTGTACATGGCCTCGAATGCATGTTGGATTTTCGCACTTTCATTGGGCGAAGATTTCATTCTTGATGAACCTTCCCCCGATGTAACACTGCGGTTTTTGGGCAGGCGATTACATCGCTGGGTTGCGCTGCTTTTTGTTGTGATGGCTATGGTGTTGCAGGTGTGGAATGACACACCATATCTTGGAGTATGGATATCGCTCGTTGCGTCATTTCTTTTACTGGCAATAATGCCATACGGTAAGCGCACGATGTTGAAATCATGGCTACTCGATGCTGTGCTGATGTTGCGCGTATGGCGATGATTATTGCCCCAGCACCTCGTCGAGCGCGCGCTGTATTGCGCTAATGGTGCGATCGAGATCTTCTGTGGTATGAGCTGCAGACACAAAACCAACTTCATATCCACTCGGTCCTAAATACACACCTTGTTCGAGCAAGGAGCGATGAAACGGAGCGAACTTCTTCATCTCTTCACTATCGATTTCATCGCTGCGGCGAATTGCTTTTTTATCGGAAAACGTGAGCCAAAATATGCTGCCGAT
This sequence comes from Flavobacteriales bacterium, assembly GCA_947462725.1. GTDB lineage: Bacteria > Bacteroidota > Bacteroidia > Flavobacteriales_D > Sanyastnellaceae > JAIBBG01. The sequence continues at coordinate 2,502 of CANHPZ010000174.1, read as the reverse complement.
GCTGAACATGTTGAACTTGTATCCTTTGCTCTTGGCATAGTTGAGCACATTGTTTACGAGGTAATCCGTTTTCTCTTTGAGTTCTTCATAAAACCCCGGGCGCAAACATTCGGTAAGTTGGGCAATACCCGCTGCCATCGCTACGGGGTTTCCGCTGAGTGTGCCTGCTTGATATACCGGACCTTCAGGAGCCACATGACTCATCACTTCCGCACTCGAGGCATAGGCGCCTACAGGCATGCCGCCACCTATGATTTTACCGAATGCCAATACATCGGGTTGAATGCCATAGTATGCCGATGCGCCTTCAAAGCCAACGCGAAATCCGCTGATAACCTCATCAAACAAAAGAAGAATTTTTTCACGCGTGCACACTTCGCGCAAGTAGCGCAAGAACTCTCCTTCTTGCAGCAAAAGTCCGTTGTTGGCCGGTATCGGTTCGATAGCGATTACGGCTATTTGATCTTTGTATTCTGCAATGGCGCGTTCAAGCGCTTCGGTATCGTTGAGCGGAAGTACGATGGTCTCGCGTGCATATGCTTCGGGAATACCAGCCGAACTTGATGTGCCCAAGGTGGCCAAACCGCTGCCGGCTTTCACCAACAGACTATCAACGTGTCCGTGATAACACCCTTCGAATTTGATGATTTTATCGCGACCGGTATAACCACGCGCTAAGCGTATGGCGCTCATAGCTGCTTCGGTGCCGCTGCTTACAAAGCGAATCTTCTCAATGTAGCGGTGATGTGAAAGAATGAGCTCAGCTAGTTCGTTTTCGAGTTTTGTGGGGGCGCCGAAACTGCTGCCGTTAGCAACTGTTTCCTGCACAGCCTTTACCACTGCGGGATGCGCATGGCCAAGAATTAGTGGCCCCCATGAACAGCAGTAGTCAATGAACTCATTGCAGTCCTCGTCCCACACGTGTGATCCGCTGCCTTTGGCAAAAAATAGTGGTGTTCCACCTACCGAACGAAATGCTCTCACGGGAGAGTTAACGCCGCCCGGGAAATAGGTTTTCGCTTTTTCAAATAATGCTGCGGATTGTGTTGTGTTCATTTTCTCAAGCTGAAATTTTTTGCTGCGTAAGGAATGCCTTTGCTTTGTGACTGTAAATGCAGGCGCAAGATACTTGCACCACTTAAAAATTTCTGTCATGGATTTTCAATACGACCTTTCGTTTGCGCAGTCGCTCGATGCCAATGATGCATTGGCTCCTTTGCGCCAGCGGTTTTTGTTTCCTCAGCATGAGGGAAAGCCGGTGCTCTATTTCACGGGTAATTCACTCGGACTGCAGCCAAAAGGGGTGAAGGATGCGCTCATTCAGGAGTGCGACGATTGGGCGAAGTATGGTGTGGAGGGGCATTTCTTGGCCAAGAATCAATGGTATGGATATCACGAGGCTTTTGCCCATGGCGCGGCAAAACTTGTTGGCGCGCAAGAGCATGAGGTGGTGATGATGAACCAACTCACCGTGAATTTGAATTTGTTGCTCATCACGTTTTATCAGCCGCAAGGCAAGCGTCGAAAAATCCTTTTTGAGTGCAGACCATTCCCTTCCGATCAATATGCATTCGCTTCGCAAGCTCGTCTGCATGGCCTTGAGCCGAGCGATGTGTTGGTTGAAATGCAACCACGCCAAGGCGAGTACAACTTGAGGAAAGAAGACATTCTTCAAAAGATCGAAGAGCTCGGCGATGAGCTGGCATTAGTGTGTTTTGGTGGTGTAAATTATTTCACGGGACAACTTTTCCCCATGCAGGAAATTACTGCGGCAGCTCATGCCGCTGGCGCTATGTGTGGTTTTGATCTGGCGCATACAGCCGGTAATGTGCCTTTGCAGTTGCACGCATGGGGTGTCGACTTTGCGTGCTGGTGCACCTACAAATATCTCAATAGTGGTCCGGGAAGCGTAGGTGGAGTATTTGTGCATGACCGTCATGTCAAAAACAAATCACTTCTGCGCCTTGCGGGTTGGTGGGGACACAACAAGGACACACGTTTTCAGATGGGCCCCGATTTCGATCCGATGCTATCAGCCGAAGCATGGAGCATGAGCAATGCCCCCATTTTCAATATGGTGGCACATCGTATTTCACTCGATATTTTCACTGAAGTAGGTATGGAAAGATTGCGTGAAAAATCGATTGTGCTTACTGCTTATCTCGAGTTTGTGCTGAATGCTGTGCAAGAGCGCACAGGACAAAAACTCATCCGCATTACACCGCAAGACCCCGAACAACGCGGTTGTCAGCTTTCAGTTATTGTGGATGGGTATGATCGTAAGCTTGTGCATACACTCTACGAACAAGGCGTAGTGGTGGACTGGCGCGAACCGGATGTGATCCGATTGGCGCCCGTGCCGCTGTACAACTCGTTTGAAGATGTGTTTCGCCTGGGCCAGGTGCTCGAGAAAATCTTCGTGCGCTGATTATAAACCGAGCAGAACTTCTTCGGCAGTCTTGCCGCCGAAGATCATGCGCTCCGGATTTTCCAGCATGTCTT
>CANHPZ010000173.1 GCA_947462725.1 Flavobacteriales bacterium | reverse complement strand
GCATCTCCTAATCATAACGATGGAGTGCTCATGAACGGAACACAGCGCATTATAAGCGACGTTCCTGTTTGGGAAACGAATATTGTTCCAAACGAAGGTGGAAACATCAACGTAGTCAATGTAACAATAAGTGATTTCTATACATCCAATGTTGTCTCTGCAGCACTTATCCTTTCTGGGTTCCCAACAATAACTACCACAGAAGTCTATATGCAAAGCGGAATGCTTTCATGCATCGCGAGTTGGGATTTGACTGACGTTCAAATAGGATTATATGATATTGTTCTCACACTCGAAAACGGTTCGGTAAAAACATATCCATCAGCCTACAATGTGATTGAAGGAGTTTTACCAGAAGTTTGGGTGGATATTGTGGGCCGTAATGTTTGGCGAAATGGTCGTCCTTTTAATTTCCTTATTACTTATGGAAACACAGGAAACGTTGACGCGAAAGGTGTACCTCTTTATGTCATTATTAAAGGCGATACACTTATCAATGTTCAAAAGAATTTCAATATGCTTGCTCCCAGCAATGCCGATGCGCAATGGCTTGTGGATTCGATTCCAACAGCTTATAACTACGATGTGTTTGGTGATGAGGCTGGAGAATTCATTGTCATGCCATTCTACATTCCTATTATCCGTGCAGGTGAAATTGGAACATTGAGTTTCTCTCTGACCAATTTGGGAGAAGTTGATTTAGAATTTACAGCATATACCACAAAACCTCATTATGCGTCGCCATTAGATCCAGATGTATCTGATTGTTTATCGGGACTGTTAAACACAGGACTCGATGCAGCACTCAGCGGTGTTGTCGAAGCTATACCCGGTGTAGAATGTATGATTGGTGCCTATGACGCTGGATCTGCCATCATGAACTATTTAGATGGAGGAGCAGGCGCAGGTTCTACCGCTTGGAATGTCGTTTCCGGACTAGCAGGAGGATGTGCGAGTCTTATTCCTGCAGTAGGCGCAGCTAAACTTGCAAAAGTGATTATTAAAACCGGAGTTGATGCCGTGAATACTGGAATCAACGTGTATAACTGCGGAAAAGCATTAACACCAAAAGCACCTAAAAAACAACAAGCAGGTCCTGTAAATTCATTTGACCCCAATGAAAAAATTGGTCCTTCCAATTTCCAAAATTTAGGTCACGATTTCAATTACGCCGTTTATTTCGAAAACATAGAAACCGCATCAGCAGCGGCTCAGCAAGTTTTAATACTTGACACACTCGACATCAATACACTCGATGTTAATTCATTTGAATTCGGTGGAATTGGATTCGGAAGAATTTTCCGTGAGAATACAGCCATTGACAAATCACACTTAAATCTTGAGATCGATCTTCGTCCAGAAAAGGATCTTATTCTTGGTGTGAGCGGTCAGGTTAATTTGGAAACAGGTGTTGCCACATGGCAATTCACATCACTTGATCCTGCTACTATGCAATTGACAGAAGATCCTATTCTAGGATTTTTAGATCCAAATGATGATTCAGGTCGCGGACAAGGTTTTGTTCAATACAATATTGCACCGCGAGGCACGCTTCAAACGGGCGATAGCATTTCAAATAGAGCGACCATTATTTTTGACTACAACAGTCCTATTGTGACAAATACATGGACCAATACTATCGATCTAGTTGCTCCAGTTAGCGCAGTTGTTGGATTGCCTGATGAAACGAATCAACCAGTATTTAGTGTGAGTTGGAATGGCGCAGACCCTGAGATTTCAGGTGTTGAATCTTACAAAGTTTTCGTAAAAGAAAACGATGGAGAGTACGTGCTTTGGTTAGACAACTATCACGATACAGTTGCGTATTTCACTGGATATACGGAAACGTGGTATTCTTTTTACACCATTGCAAAAGACAGTGCTGGTAACATCGAGGAGGAACCAAATTTTGCAGATGATTCCACCTATGTTTTCTTCACCTATTATGAGCCTGTTATTTATTTGGGAAGCACTAATGTGCAATGCGCAGGCAATGCAGATGGCCTTATCGACTTGACGGTTGAAGGGGGAAACCAGCCATTTACTTTCCAGTTAAATGGTCAGCCAAGTGATGGAAATTTAACCGGACTAGCGCCAGGCAATTATCATCTTGTAATCACCAATGATTTACAAATGATCGACCTAGACACGATGATTGTCATAACAGAGCCGACACAACTGATTGCTCAAAACACAATTATTCCGGCTAGTGCTGGAGGTGCGTGCGATGGAGAAATTCAGGTAGTTGTAGAAGGCGGCACAGGAGATTACACCATTGTTTGGAACGACCCGAATGAAAGTTCGGTTTTCACTTTGAGTAATTTGTGCGCAGGAAACTACTCCGCTGTAATTACAGATGAAAATGGTTGTGAAGTAAATATCGATGCCGCGACAGTAGGTGTAGGAATTTCTGAAGTTAAAAATGAGCTAGGATTAAGAGTAACACCTAACCCTGCAACAACAGGCATTAATATTCAGATTAGCTCAAACAACATTGAAAAGAGATACAGAATATTTGACGCAGCAGGTAAGCAAGTAGCTTCAGGAAAACTTCAAACACAGAACACGTTGATTGATATTTCTAACCTTTCAAAAGGAGTTTATCAAATAGAGGTGAATAATGAGAGTTTGAGTTTTATAAAAGAATAAGCTGTTGGCTATTGGCTATAGGCAACAAATCATTTATCCCCTCGGAGACTCAGTTTTCGGGGGGATTTTTTTTATGGGCTTTGGGCTGTAGGCTTTAGATTAAGAGCCATATGCTATAGGTTATAAATTGAAAACTAACCCGTTAGAATTGTTCTTCCTGCATTTTTTGAGTTTGATTACGCATGCATCTTACATGCGTTTGTATTGTAACTATCAAGCACCATTCGTTGCCTGAGTCTTACGACCTACCCTTCTGCGCCGGCATCCATCAGCGGACCAACGTCACAGTGTATAAGTAGTGTCAACACTTACAGTTGTCCTGCTGTGTTCTGGGCTAGCTCATACATCTGGCAAGTGCCATGGGGCTGGGTCATCAAAAGCAGACAAGGCACAGCGAGAATAACAGTGCTGTGCAACGGCACCTCGGGCAACGTGCGCGTTCGCGTCAACAACAGCTGCGGTAACTCAACGCAGAAGTCGATGGCCGTGGCACTGAAAACCTGCGGCACCGCAGCCATGCCAATGCAACTTGAGCTATGGCCCAACGTCAACACCAGTACTTCGCAGGGGTCAATTTCCCGGAATGAGGGGTCAGTTTGGAGCGAAATTCACAGTTGACGGCTGGCTACCTCACAACCTTCAGCACACGCTTACGCTTCGAAACGCCTGTGCATTCAATATAATAGATTCCATCCGCGAGTATGGAAAGGTTGGTGAAGCTAGATTTACCGCGGCAAGGAAGCTGTTCTAACAATCGCCCGGAAGCATCAAACACCCGACAATTTTCCAATGTCTCTGAAGCATTTACACAAAAGCCATTCGCTGTTGCAATTATATCAAGACGAAATCTCTCCACCTCGGCTAGTGCAGTGACTGCTTCACATTGCTGATCAACAATGCATCCCAATGGGTGCTGCACAGTGACACAATATGTTCCTTCGCCAAATGGAGTAAGAGTTGCGCCATCAGATCCCGCCAGCGGCATACCGTTGTAATACCATTGGTAATTCATTCCGCTCACGGTTTCCAAAACGCCATTATTATATTCCAGTTGAGGCGTAAACGTAGCGCAATCAAACACGCGGTGGTCGGTCGTATTCGTTACTACCGGTTCGTTGTTGTCGAAATAAATGTGCGCTGTATTCTCAAGGAGCTCGTCGTGTACTGCAGTGGATTGTACCGACATGCGATAGCGTATCCAGCCGTGGCTTTCCGGCTCGTTGTTGACGCTATCGGGAAGCATGATGCCGATGAAACGGAAGTGCATGGCGTGGCTTTCCGGGTAATAGGCATAGGTCATCGGGTGCGATGAACCCAACCATTCAAAGGAGTTTGCATCCAATGAAACATCAAGCGTGTCTTCTACAATGACATCTGTCGCGGGAGCATTGCCCGTGTTCTGAAAGCGAATGCGATACTCGATGGTATCACCTGCCAACAGATAATGGTCGTCGCTCCAGCCTGCGGGGAAGCCTGCCTTGTCGTTGGGGTCGTATGCGCAAGTGAGCTCTGTTATAACCTCGGATGAATCCACGGAATAGATTTCCGGCATGAACCATCCCACCGCTCCGCCAGCAACGGATAACATCGCACCGGCATTGTCGGCTGTTGGCGTGTGCAGGCGGAAAGGCAACGACACCGATGAACCGGGAGATACATACACCGTGTCGAAATAATAACGGCCGTTTATCGTATCGACCATCGCAGTGAGCGGAATAAACTCAGTGAACATCACATCGGGCTCCACCCAAGCCGCCACATCAAGCGGCACATTGCCGGGGTTGTGCACCACCATGTAATGATTGGTGAGCATGTCGCACGGATAACCGACTACAGGAACCATCACTTCAGTTTCAATCTGCTGAATCTGCATTTCTTCTGATACACCGAAGAAGATATCATCCGGAACGGAGCCAACAGAATAATCAATGTTGTTATCGGTGGTCACATACGGAAACACATTGTTGGTCTCGCACGAAATCTGCACAACTTCCAGCGGCACGCCGACCGAGAAAAATCCATCACTATCGGTAATGGTAGTTAATCCCATCGGATAGAAATGCAACTCTGCCCCTGCCAAGGGCAGTTCATCCGTATCCCACACACCATCTTCATCGGCATCGTGAAACACATAGCCTTCCTGGAGAACCAAACACTCTCCCGGATTGCACGTAGCATTCGGATCATAATTGATCGCCCACGAGTAAGTGCAACCGCACATCCCATAGCAGCAGGAGCCGTCCCAATTCTGCGCCTGAGGATCGAAATTGCACGCGGCAGGATCGGTGCACCCGCTGAGCACCCAATTTCCGTGTTGAAAGAGCCAGCCGTCTTCCACTCCTATCGTAACAATATCCAATGGGCCGTCATTGTCTAAATCAGCCCACGCAGCGGCCGCAGGATTGGTTTCTGTAAGAATT
>CANHPZ010000172.1 GCA_947462725.1 Flavobacteriales bacterium | reverse complement strand
TGTCATGAAGGAAACACGAGAGGGAATTTACATACGCCACGTGCGCTTGCCCGATGGTTCCGTGTATGAAGTCTCCGGGTTAAAAGGAATCAAAGCCGTCAAAACCATTCGCGAATACATGTTCGAATGCGATCCTTACGAAAAGGAATACTTCGCCAACCCGAAATACCAGACATGCACCTTTGAAGAGGCTGTGATCGACTACAACAAGATGTGCCCTTGAGTAAGAGTGCGCTTTTTTGACTTATAAAAGACTCAGCAACCGGGGACGCTCAACCGCCCTTTGTTCCTCCATATCCAAAGTTTGATAACTTCACGATTATTCGAAGTTGACCTCTGCATTGTCTTCTACTTTAGCACAAACGATCCTCCATGAAAGAAGCAGCTGAAACTAAGAACTCAGTTTCACCGGATGAAGCAAAGAAAAAAATGAAAGCAATCAAGCCTGCCGTTTTATTGCCCGATGTAAACTCCAATTTGGATTCGATGGTGGCGAAGTTCCACCCCATGGTAGATGACACCATACCCTACCGCAACTTGAAGAACAGCGAGACCAAAAAGAAGAGCCTCCATCGACTCATCCGTAAACTGGATGTGTCGCACAGCACACGCTACCAGCGCACGCCGGAAGATACTTACTGCAATGTATACTCGTTCGACTATTGTTTCTTCGCGCAAGTCTATCTCCCCACAGTGTGGTGGACCGATGAGTCGATTGAGAAACTTAAGCGCGGTGAAGACGTAACTCCGGTATTCAACGAAACCGTAGTGCCCTGTTACTCGAATGCCATACACGACTGGTTTTTGAAATGGGGCGAAAGCTTCGGATGGAAGCGCATGAGCAGCCTCACCGAAATACAAAACAAAGTGAGCGCCGATGGTGGTGTTGGAATCATCTGTGCTCAACGCAAAACGGTTGGGCTTTCCGGCCACATCGTTCCCATCGTTCCTGAAACGGACAAGAAAAAAGCCTTTCGCGAAAATGATGAAGTCATCTATCCTCTGCAATCACAAGCAGGTAAGCTGAACTACAATTATTTCGCAAGAAAAAGAAGAGCATGGTGGAAGCACAACCGCTATTCATCATTCGTGTTGTACTACCATGAATAGTGCTTTATTGAAAAAAGCCCCAATGTGATTCCACACGATAAACCATCAAACCGACATACAACTTATTGAAATCTGCACAAAACATGAAGCATAACCCAATTCAAAAAACATACTGGGGCATTGGGTTAGAGAACGAGACTTACCTCCAGTTTGAAGAATCACTCCTAGTCTCGGGTCAATTCATACAAGAAAAAATGGGGCGCGAGCGCTACAGCATCGATTACCTCAAATGCTACAAACAAGGCACATTAGAAACTGCGCTGGCCGCTGCTTTTGATAAAAATAAAAACTATAAAGTGAGCCGAATGATGAATAGTCATTCGCTGGAAAAACTCGACATCAAATTCCAGCACAAAACCATTCAATCGGCCCCTCCTCTATTAGACAACCCAAACTATCTCGGGAAGTCCATACTCGAGTTGTTTCTGAAGACACAACCCCACCAAATCCAGAGTATGCTCACGCAAAAAAACAATCCCATGGGTTGTATCATTTTTGACGGAGATTCTATTGAGTTTGTAACGAAGTATTTTGAAAACCGCACGATTCAAGAAGCTTGCAACGAGTTGAAAGCATCAAAGCGGATCTTCTTGGAGAAACTCAACGAGTCCAAGATTCTGAAAGGAACACTGACCTACCCGGAATATAATATTGGCATCAACATGTTTATGTCGAACCAAAAAAACCTGGTATTGTTCAACAATGGCACTTTTCACTTTCACATTACACTGCCAACGCTTGCCGAAGACACCAAAATTGTTGACTACGACGCATTCGACACCGCTCATTCCAATGCTATTTATATGCTCCAGTGGTTTGAGCCTTTTTTCATAGCCACGCTGGGGAGTCCGGATATACTATCCGTAATTAGTTCAAAACACGACCTGCAGGAAAAATTCGCCGGAGGTTCTATGCGCAATGCCATGTCGCGCTACACGGGCGTTGGCACGTATCATAAGTCCATGGCTAAAGGAAAAATTCTCACCTATCCTGTCGAAGAATTTCGCAAGCTCCTCAAGTTTGATAAGGCCGACAACATTTGGTGGCGCGATCAGGTGGAAGCCGAATTGAGCTACGATTTACTTTCTGATTTGGGCCTCGACTTCAATCGCGAGAAACTCTACCAGAGCGGATTTGAGTTCCGCAGTTTTGATGAATTCCCTGCAAGCTACTTACCCGACGTGTTGCATGCCATAGTGCTCATCTGCGAGCATGCGCGTCATGCTGGAGATGTGCCATGGGCGACGGATAGCGCTGTGTGGAATAACCTCGTGTTCAGAACGCTGAAGGAAGGTTATCAAACAACACTCAACGCAGAAGAGAAAGAAGCGTTGCTGGAAGTTTTGAAATTGACCGATCTGTCTGCGTCAGCATTTGAAAGTATTACCCGACTTGATGATTTTTTCTTTGCCGTGCTTGATATGTTGCACCAACGTTACAAGAACGACAATCTATACATTGATGCATTGATGGGCGAAACAACCACGGCTGCGCCGCGTTGGGAAAACTTCAACGAGCATCAAACAGAACAACACGCCATTCAATTGAATGACATGGAATAATGAGTTTGTTCGGCAAAGCATCGATTCAATACAAAATCATACATACCGTTAATTGTCATGAAAAACACTGCACTCATCACCGGCGCTTCCAGCGGAATTGGTTTGGAACTGGCCAGAATTCACGCATCTAAAGGTGGTGATTTGGTTTTGGTAGCCCGAAGCACATCCAAGCTGGAAGAGCTTAAAACTGAATTGGAAAATCAATTCAAGATAAACGTAGTCGTTATTACAAAAGATCTTGCACTTCAAGACGCTGCCAAGGAAGTGTATGAAGAAACGACTCGCCAGCAGATCCATATCGACTACCTCATCAATAACGCGGGCTTTGGCGACTTCGGACATTTCGCCAAAACAGACTGGATGAAAGAAGAGCAGATGATCGATTTGAATATTACTACGCTCACACACTTCACGAAGCTCTACCTGCAAGACATGATCAAGCGAGGTAGTGGTAAAATCATGAACGTGGCGTCAACTGCTGCATTCCAGCCGGGACCAACCATGGCGGTGTACTGCGCCACCAAAGCCTATGTATTGAGTTTTTCGGAAGCCGTCGACAATGAAGTGAGAGATAAAGGCATCAGCATTACTGCGCTTTGCCCCGGCGCAACAGCCACTCATTTTGGATCCGTTGCAGGTATGGAAAATAGTAAGCTCTTTAGTAATAAAAACCTGCCCACTGCTCATGATGTTGCCAGGTATGGTTATGCTTCTATGATGAAAGGCAAGACAGTGGCCACGCATGGACTATTGAATTATATATTATCGAATGCATCTCGATTCATTCCACGATTCATGGTTGTGAAGGTTGCTCGAAAGATGATTGAATGAGCGTAGTGTTATGCTCATTATCATGAGCATACTTCATTCTAGCTCGCTAATTCGCATAGCAATAAGTCATTGTTATGCTTCAAACCACAACGTACCAATTTTTCACCGGCAAAGGTGGTGTTGGTAAAACATCCATTGCCTGCGCTACAGCCGTCGAGCTTGCCACAACAGGGCAAGTCGTTTTGTTGGTGAGCACCGACCCTGCATCTAACCTAAAGGATGTATTGCAAAGCCCGGTAGACGATTCTATTCAGGCCGTAAAGGGCATACACAACCTTTTCGCCGTCAACATTGACCCTGAGGCAGCGGCCGAAGCATATCGCAATCGAGCTACACAAGCGCTCGAAGGAATTGCTTCACAAGAGGAAATCAAAAAAATCAGAGAAGACCTTTCAGGTGCTTGCACCACTGAGGTGGCATCGTTCGATGAGTTTTCTCGGTTTGTGTCGGGTGAAATAGAAGGCGCGCAATACGACGTTATCATCTTCGATACAGCACCCACCGGACATACCTTAAGATTGCTGGAACTACCTGCGGCTTGGTCGAGTTTCACCGATGAAAATCCCGATGGCGCATCTTGCCTAGGCCCAACATCAGCGCTTAAGAGTGGCAAAGAAAGATATCACACCGTCGTGAGTCGATTGAGAGATTCATCACTGACCATGTTCAATATCGTGTCGAGGCCCGATAAGCCTTCACTGAAAGAAGCTTCAAGAACCAGCAGTGAGCTGCGCGAATTGGGATTATTGAATCAGCAACTCTATATCAACGGTGTATTCCATGCCGTTGACCTGCAAGATCCTTTGGCAATAGAAATTGAAGCTATTGCGGAAGAGCAACTGCATTCCATCCCCGACAATCTAAAAGCGCTGCCACTCAAATCCATTCCACTGCTACCCTACAACATTTTGGGCATTGAGAAGCTTCGCTCGTTGTTCCATGTCGAACTCCAGATAGCTATTGCAGCCACAAACCTGTCAACCACGGAGGCTCCAATAACATTGCTGAAAAACATCGACGAACTCGCGGAAGAGCTATGTTTTGAACGCCAAGGCGGACTCATCATGACCATGGGTAAAGGAGGTGTTGGCAAAACCATAGCCGCATCTGCAATTGCTGTATTGCTCGCCAAAAAAGGATTCAAAGTACTCTTGACCACAACTGATCCTGCAGCGCACATCCAAGATTTCATAGACCAGTTGGGCGAACTTCCAGAAACATTGACCGTGGAGCGCATTGATCCTAAAGTTGAAACACAGCGCTATACCGAGCAGATACTGGAGCACAAAGGGAAAGGACAAACAGCAGATGAGCGTAAACTGATATTGGAAGATTTAAAGTCGCCATGCACCGAAGAGGTTGCTGTATTCCATGCATTCTCCAAAGCCATACGATTGGCCAAACGACAATTCGTTGTTGTGGATACGGCTCCTACCGGACATACCTTATTGCTGCTTGACACGGCCGGTAGTTATCATCGCGATATCATGCGCAACAACATGAACGTGGGTAGACTTACAACCCCGTACATGTCGTTGCAAGACCCTGCCCTTTCCAAAATCATCCTGGTCACGCTCCCGGAAACGACCCCCATGCGAGAAGCCGGAGCATTGCAAGATGATTTAAAACGAGCAGGAAT
>CANHPZ010000171.1 GCA_947462725.1 Flavobacteriales bacterium | reverse complement strand
GTTACCCGCGACAATTATGCATCTTGCCACCCACAACGCTCCTGTATATGCGCTCTGCGTTGGCGAATCCAACGAGGTTTTTTTTTCGGGTGGAGGAGATAGGTTCGTAGCGAAGTGGAATGTGAATACCGGACTGCAATTGCCCTTTACCGTGCGCACTGAATCGCCTGTCTATGCACTTGTTTTGGATAATCCATCATCCATGTTATTTATAGGCTGCAGCGATGGTAAAATCCACGCAGTGAATACAGAAACCAAAGCAGAGGTGAAGGCATGGTCGCTTCATCATGGTGGAGTGTTCGATTTGAAAATTGATTTTCAACGCAGGCGATTGCTCGCTGCCGGTGGCGATGGAGTGCTCTCTGTGTGGGATCTTCCATCGATGCAATTGCTTCGAACGATTCCGCTATCCGATGGTAAACTGCGGCAGATAGCGCTGAGCCCCGATGGCAATAAGTTGGCTGTAGCCGACAATCAAGGTCCCGTGCACGTTCTCGATGCACTGAATTTTCATTCGGATGCAACATTAACAGCACACGCCGATGGAAGTATGTCAGCGGCTTGGCATCCAACGAAACCAATACTAATTACGGGCGGAAAGGATGCTTACCTGCGCTGTTGGAATTCGGCTGACAATTTTAAAGAAGTGCTAAATTTTGCAGCCCATCTATCAGGGATTTATAGCATTGTTTTTCTGAATGATGGAAAACGTTTCGCAACCTGCAGCCGCGATAAATCAATCAAAATCTGGGATGCGCAAACACTAGATCCACTGCAGAAAATTGAGTACGCTCAAGGAGGGCACAAGCATTCAGTGAATAAGCTCCTGGTTTTGGACAGTAAACTCATCAGTGCCGGGGATGATCGCCAATTGAATGTGTTTGGTGTATAATTTCCATTTTTCAGTTGTGGCTTAGGTGCAGGGTGTAAATTAACTTCGCAGCATATTCAAGTTATGTCCCAACCTGCTATCCCCAAAGGCACTCGCGATTTTTCACCTGAGGTGATGATCCGCCGCAATTATATCTTCAACACTATTCGTTCGGTGTTTCAGCGCTATGGCTACATGCCGCTGGAAACACCCAGCATGGAGAATGTTGATACGTTAACTGGAAAGTACGGCGACGAAGGCGATAAGCTCATTTTTCGCATTCTCGATAGTGGCGATTACTTGAAGTCGGTTTCGGAAGAAGCACTGCAACAGCGTCAGCTTCCGGCAATCACCAAGAGCATTGCCGAAAAGGCACTACGCTATGACCTGACGGTGCCATTTGCGCGATTTGTGGTGATGAATCAGCATAGCATTGCCTTCCCATTTAAGCGGTATCAGATACAACCTGTTTGGCGCGCCGATCGTCCGCAAAAAGGACGATACCGTGAATTTTATCAATGTGATGCCGATGTTGTGGGTAGCGATAGTCTGGTGAACGAAGTAGAGCTTGTTCAGATTTTTGATGATGCCCTAAGCGCTTTGAAGGTTCCGGCCACCATCAAAATCAACAATAGAAAAATATTGATGGGCATTGCCGAACTCGCGGGAGTGGCCAATCGTATGATGGAAATGACTATAGCCATCGATAAGTTGGATAAGGTAGGCGAGGAGGGCGTTGTGAAAGAACTCGGCGAACGCGGGTTTACAACTGAGGCTGTACAAACTATTCGTGGATTGTTTTCCCTATCGGGTAGTAACGAAGAAATGCTCGATCAGCTCAGTACTTTATTGTCCTCGTCGGAATCCGGAATGAAAGGAATCGCAGAATTACGATTCGTAATTGCGCGCTCCAAAGTTATTGGCTTGAACAGTTGCTCGCTCGAGTTGGATATCACTTTGGCGCGTGGACTTAACTACTACACGGGGGCTATTTTCGAAGTAAAAGCTCTAGGAGTGCAAATGGGTAGTATTTGTGGTGGCGGCCGATACGATGATCTTACAGGTATATTCGGATTGAAAGGGGTCTCAGGCGTCGGAATTTCTTTTGGCGCAGATCGCATTTACGATGTGATGACGGAGTTGCAACTATTTCCGGAAAATGAAATGCAAAGCACGCAATTGTTGTTTGCCAATTTCGGAGAAAAAGAAGAACTACAGTGCATGCAGTTCCTCAGACAAGTTCGGAATGCAGGTATCAATGCGGAAATTTATCCGGAGTCGGCCAAGATGAAGAAACAATTCAAGTATGCCGATGATAAGCAAATAGCCTATGTTGCCATCATAGGTGAGGAGGAGCTTCAAACTTCTACTATTTCTCTCAAACACATGCAAAGTGGAGAGCAAACCAAAGTAACAATTGATCAACTTATAGCTAAGCTTCGTGGCTGAAATTATCTACGCTCGAATCAATAATCACGACCTCGCTGCATTTTGTGCGATGCTCGATAATTCACGCGTGTTTAGTGATGATGAAACACGTCAGGCCTATGGTCATGATGAAACGGAAGATCTTGTGCATCCCCCTGAGGTGGTTTTAAAGCCGCAAAACACAGCAGAGGTGAGTGCCATTATGCGCTATTGCCATGACCATTTTATTCCTGTTACTCCCATTGGCGGTCGCACAGGCCTTAGCGGCGGGGCATTGAGTGTATTTGGTGGTGTTGGGTTGAGCATGGAGCGTATGAATCGCATCGTGCAAATCGATGAGTTCAATCTTCAGGTTACCGTGGAACCGGGTGTGATAACTCAGGTTTTGCAAGAAACTGTTGCCGCACAAGGGTTGTACTATCCTCCTGATCCGAGCAGCAGAGGTACGTGTTTTATTGGCGGAAACCTGGCTGAAAATGCCGGTGGTCCGCACGCCGTCAAATATGGTGTTACAAAAGACTTTGTGTTAAACTTAGAGGTGGTGCTTGCCAATGGTGATGTTATGAACACCGGTGCCAACACCCTAAAGAATTCTACAGGCTACAACCTCACACAATTGATGGTTGGTAGTGAAGGTACACTAGGTATCATTACCAAAGCTGTGCTCAAACTTGTGCCCTTGCCCAAGTTCAATTTGTTGATGCTTGTCCCATTTTTCGATGCTAGTAAAGCGTGTGAAGCCGTTAGCGCAATTTTCCGCGCAGGCATCACCCCAAGTGCATTAGAGTTTATGGAGCGTGATGCCATTGATTGGGTTCTAAAATTTGTGGATGATGTGAATGTTCCAGTAGAGGCCTCGATTCAAGCGCATTTACTCATAGAGGTCGATGGCAATCATATGGATGCTTTGATGGCAGACTGCGAGGTGATTTCAGATGTTGTGCAGCAATTTGGTTGCGGCGAAATTCTCTTTGCAGATGACGAGGCACAGAAAGCTCAACTGTGGAAGCTGCGTCGCAAAGTGGCCGAGGCGGTAAAATCGAATAGCGTTTATAAAGAAGAAGACACGGTTGTGCCTCGTTACAAATTGCCTGAACTTCTCAGTGGTGTAAAGGCAATAGGTCAGAAATTTGGTTTCCAGTCGGTTTGCTATGGACATGCCGGTGATGGCAACCTGCACGTCAATATTATCAAAGGTGAAATGCCTGATGACCGCTGGAACGATGAATTACCCCACGCCATTCGTGAAATTTTTACGCTCTGTGTATCGCTCGGCGGAACATTGAGCGGTGAACACGGTATAGGTTTAGTGCAACGCGATTACATGGATATTCCCTTTAATCGGACAGAGTTGGAAGTCATGAACAGGCTGAAACTGGCGTTGGATGAGCGGAAAATCTTGAACCCCGCAAAAATTCTCCCAGCTCAAATGCCTGTTTAATAACTGTTTGTGAAAATCTCCGACATTTTTTTTCACTTTTCTTTATGTTATTAACAATTCAATGTTACATTTGCCGCGCAACGCTCAGAGATGTGTGTTGTATTTAGAGTTAGTTGAGTTGAGTCGCAATGACTCAAGACAATTACGATAGTTTTTAGTTTTTCAGTTTAAGCCAGGAAGCCCCGCTATCGAGCGGGGCTTTTTGGTTACCTACATTTTTAAAAAAATCGTATGCTAATGCTGATGCTTGCTAATTACATTTGGCACCAACCAAAACCAATACTATGCGCTCAAGTCTACTACTCATTTTCGCATTGTTAATTTCTATTGACGTATTCTCTCAATGCGGACCAGATTCCACGCTAATCAGCATGTTCATCACGAATGATGCATGGGCTGAAGAAAACTATTGGGAATTGGTTCCTACCGGAAATGGCTGCGGCAATGGAACTTTGTATTTCGGTGCCAATGATTTAGTCGGATGCGCAGGAACACCGCCTGTCGTTGAGGGCGGGTATCCGGATAATACAACTTTTGCGGTAGCTCCATTTTGTTTGCCCACCGGTCAGCTATTCGATCTGATTTTTGTAGACTCTTATGGTGACGGTGGTGCGGTATTCGAAATTTATGAAAATGGGTCATTTGCCCACGCTTTTGTGGGAACTGGCTTCGGTAATACATGGACCTTTGAGCCGGGCAATAGTGGATTGCCCGCATATGATTCTCCCTGTGGCGCATTGGAAATTACTCCCAATGGCGCAGGTGTGCTAATCGATAATACTTCTTGCATTGCACAAACCTCTGAACCACATCCGGCAAACACGGGTTGTAATCTATATGGTGGTTGGTGCGAAGGAAACATTACCAATACAGGATGGGCGTACTTTGTTGCTCAAGCGGGAGTAACCTATGAAATCACTTCATGCAACAGTGTGCCGGGCTTCGATACCCAATTGGCTCTGTATCGCGCCAATGATTGCATAGGATGGTCATCTTTTGAATTGGTCGTAAGTAACGACGACTCACAATATGGATGCAGCACGTCCAATGGATATTCATCCTTGATGTTTGCGAATTGCCTTGACGCTGGGGCTGTTTATTATATTCAGGTCGACGGTTGGGAAGGAGCCGTGGGCGAGGCAGAAATTACTGTTCGCTCGGTTAATGTTACGAATGAATTGACCGCTATTTTTAATGATATCCAATGTCCGATAGCCAAAGGTGAAATCCCTCAATCATCTATATACCCATTTCTTACAGGTGGAAGTTCTGATTTCTCTTGTTCATGGACGGGCCCCAATGGCTACAGCAGCAATGAACATAACATTTCTAATATCGGTCCCGGTGACTATGCCCTTACAGCAACAGACGGTTGCGGTAATAATTTCACGGCTTCATTCACTGTCCATCAGCCTGATTTATGGATTGTTTCAACTGTGGC
>CANHPZ010000170.1 GCA_947462725.1 Flavobacteriales bacterium | reverse complement strand
TCCCGGGCAATCCTGTGTCTACGCTGGTATGCGCCGCACGATACTTAATGCCATGGATTCAATCCCACCAGGGCCGCTGTATTCCTCAATGGGTCGAGGTAAAAGATGAAATTACTTTACTTGAAAAACTCACGCAGTTCATTCCCGTGCGTTACAGAATTGACGAGCAATCAGTCACGATAGAGTTAATGCGCAATCAGGGATCTGGGGATTTCAGCGCACTCAGCGGCGCATGTGGTTTTATCGAAGTCCCCGCAAGCGCGGATGTTATCGGCGCCTTCAGCAGCTTCCGCTTCTTTCCACTGCCTTAGGCTTATTTCTTCGGGCCTTTGCCGCCACCACCTTCCTTGCGTTCTTTCATGTGCTGAACCAATTCGCGCTGAAATTCGCGGTCGAGTTTAGACAATCGCATCGTGCGATTAGGGCCAAGCACAGGCATGCAATCCTTCAAGTACTGTGCTTCCAAATCGACATGTGACTTTTTGAATTGAGCGTTGCGATCAATTTCGGCTAATGCTTCCTTATCGGTAAATGTGGGCACCTCACCTTTCTTCTTATCACCCTTAGCTGCTTTGCGCAACTCATCTTCCTTCTTGCTGAACTCATTGTAAATAGGCCAGAATTTCTCCGCCTCAGCAGGCGTCAAGTCGAGCTTTTCAGAATAGTAGCTGCGTTTGAGTGTCTCCACTTTCTCCTTGCGATTCTGACCATTCTCCGGTGCTGTTTCCGACTGAGCAAAAACCGCTGTTGCATTCAATGCAAAAGCGAATAAAATCAAGCAAATTGTATTTTTCATTATCGTGAATTTAAAGGTCATCTATTACATTAAACTGTTCTTCATCTTTTAAATACTCCCGAATATCTTCATCATCAATGTCGTCCCAAGTGATGACGTGCTGTCCTTTGGATGGTTTAAAGTCGTGCACGTCAATCGGTGTTTTTTGTACGGCGGTAGTGTCACACACAATGGTATCGTCGACTATAAATTCCTCATAAATAGATTCGTCAAATTCTATTTCATGTAAATCCTCAAACTCCAAATTGGACTGCTCCAGCTGATCGGCGAAGGAAGGCTCCTTCCGTGTATAAGATGAGTAGACGAACAAAGCAACACCAACGGCACAAGCAGCAGCCAACAATCCCCAAAGTCGCAATACACGTATACCAGAACTTTCGACGGATTCCTTTTTCAACTTCACCTGCAGCATTGCGGCTTGCGTTTCAAAATAATTATCGGGAACAAGGATCTCGTCATGTAATGCACTCTCCAACAACGTCTGTCGCGAATTGAAGTAACCTGATGGCACACTCCAATCCTTCTCCGTCTTAGAAGCCTGCATCGCTTGCTCCCACTCTGGCGAGAAAGTAGCGTCATCGGTGTGATGCATGTCTTTCATGATTGTTTTAAAAAAGCTTCAATTTTTTGCACAGCATGGTGGTAGCTCGCCTTCAAAGCGCCAACGCTTGTTCCGGTTATCTCCGACATCTCCTCATATTTCATTTCCTGATAATACTTCATGATAAACACTGCCTTTTGTTTTTCAGGAAGCAAGGCAATAGCGGTTTGCAATCGCTGTTGAATTTCATCGCCCGAGAAATATTCATCTTCTTGCAATGCCCTTCCCAGTTTCTCCTCTACATCGTGTGCAGGCACATGCATCAATCTTTTGGAACTGCGCAAGAAAGAAATGCACTCATTGTGTGCTATGCGGAACATCCAAGTCAACAATTTCGATTCACCCCGAAACGAATCGATGCCGCGCCAAGCCTTGATAAAAACCGTTTGCGTGATGTCGTCAGCATCCTCATGACTTAGCACCATGCGCCGCACATAGTAATACACCGGCCGTTGAAATTCCTGAACGAACAACCTCACAACTTCGGAGCGTTTGTCCGAATCACGAAGCATTTCCATCCATTCAGTTTCACTCATGCGAAGGTTTGACGATTGAGGGAGAAATTGGTTTAATGATCGCTTAAAAAATTCGTGCTTGCCTTTGCATCGAGAATCAAAACGATTAAATTTTTCTTTTGAACACAAAAATGACAGCGTTTGGATTGACTATGGAATCTCTCTTTCCGCGCAACACAACATCACTGAGCTTCTCCGCGTAACAAAAAACTACCACTTCCGGGCACTAAGCACCGTCTTGGTGAGTAATAGGAAAATAACAATTAGCGCCATGAAGTAGACCACATCGCGGCTATCAATGAGGCCGCGACTGAGCGCATTGTAATGGGCTTGGATACCGAGATTCTGGATAAAACTATCAGCAGAACCGAGCATTTCAAATGATGCTATCGACGAAAAACCGGTATACATGAAGAAACATAAAATAGCAGCAACCAAGAAGCTAACGATTTGATTGTTGGTGATGCTCGATGCGAAAATGCCAATCGACACATAACCGGCAGCAAGCAAAAGCAGACCGATATAGGAGCCCCAGGTGCCGCCGCTATCGATGTTGCCCATAGGATCACCCAAAGAATAAACTGTGAAATAATAGACCAGAGTTGGTGCGATGGAAATTGCCACGAGAAGAAATCCTGCGAGATATTTTGCCAGAATAATCTGAATATCGGTGATGGGTTTGGTGAGCAGTAGCTCGATGGTTCCTGTGCGCTTTTCCTCAGCAAAGGAACGCATGGTGATGGCCGGAATAAGGAACATGAGCACCCACGGCGAGATGAAAAACAAAGGCTCAATCGAAGCAAAACCGCTTTGCAGAATATTGAAGTCACCATCGAAAATCCAAAGGAACAAACCCGTGATAAGCAAGAACACGGCGATGACCACATAGCCAATCAACGAGCTGAGAAAGGTTCGAATCTCTTTGAGCAGTAAGGCATTCATAGATGTTGATTTGACGACGTAAAATTAGCGTGGATTGACCTTGTTTGCATTGGCCGATCTACGAAGGCCCCAAAACATTATAGCGCCGGTTAAGAAGAACAATACAGCAATTACCTCCGCTTGTGTAGCTTCAATGCCGAGCAAGTCGAATTTATTATTGACACGAATTTTCTCGATGAAGAAACGTTCGACACCATTCAACATGAGGTAAGAGGCGAACATGAGTCCGGGCACGGCTAAGCGTTTGCGCATGGACCACAGGAATAAAAATATCAATGTTGCCATAATCGTTTCATACAACGGCGTTGGAAACACCATCGGATCGAGATGCGTGCAGTAACCGTCGAAGCAAGGCACATTCGGATCCGTAATGGGCAGAACATTGGTATCATTGAGTTGTCCCAAGTATTGCGGGTAACCGGCATCATAATTCACGTTGTTGGGATAATCATAGGCCCACATCCAATCGGGTATCCAAGATAGCCATCCCGGTTTGGGAGTTGTGTTGGCAATACCCCAATCGCCATCACCACTTACCTGGCATCCGATGCGCCCTATGCCGTAGGCCAAAATCAATCCGGGTGCTGCTGCATCCGATAGATGCCATCCGTTCACTCCCTTTGTACGAGCGTATAGGATTACTCCAATCGAACCAAGTATCAATCCGCCGTATACCGTGAGGCCACTCACAAACGTGTTGAATGAGGGGTGCTGAAAGAACTCCACAAACTCGCGAGGATTTTCTAGCAAATGGAAAAGCTTCGCGCCAAGGATTCCGAAGATTGCTGCCGCAAAAGTGAAATTACCCGTGAGGTGATGAGGATACATCTTGAACTCTTCACTGATTGGCTCCGGCAATTGTTGCTTTTTAAACTCCCAATATCTCCAGCCGCCCATCACCAGCATCAGAGCAATGCCAATGAGCCAACTGCCATCCAGCGAAAATAGAAATCGCTGAGGATTCGATCCGGATGCAAATAAATCACCTCCGTATATGGCGAGGTAAATAAACTTCCAACCGATAATAAAGCCCATCAACCCGCTGGTGATAACCTCCATCCAATCGGGCTTGCCGCCTTTAATTACAGTTTTGATGGTGGGTTGAAAATGTCCTTCTGCAGCCTTGCGCTTCAATTCAAGACCGAGCGTATAGCTAGCTACCACAAAGGCAATGGCAACAAAAAAACCGAAACTGTTCAATAAGCGTGTCCAGCCCCAATCGACACCGAACATATCGAGCAAAGCATGATAAATAGTAGGATACATATATGGGGCGTTATTTCAATCCCCAAATGAATGGCAATGCCAGCAGGAAACAAGACTTCAAACGAGGGAAAATTTCAACACCAAATGGAATCTGATTAATTTCCTCCTATATTGGCTCAGCAAGAGGATGTTCTACTGCGATGAATGTCAAACCTCAAAGTGACAATTGTTGCGCGAATCTCCCCTTACAAAGAGAATTTAGAGGCCGTTCAGTTAAACCTTAACCCTTAGTAAGTATGGAGAATTCTCGAGAGTCCATTAGGACTATCGTTCAAGAACTCATGAATGAAGTAATTGAACAAGGTTTTCATGAATTGGTAAACCGTCCACAGGAGTCGAACCAACTCAACCAGATTATACATTCGGCTAGCGAAGCATTGGGTGAGCAGTTGCAACGAATCGACAACCACAATTATAAACCGGGAAGTGATGAGCTCATGAGCTATTGGCAATCCATATCACGGGATGCTCAAAGAGAAAGCCTGCAATTGCTATCCGAAATTCAACGAATACGACATCAATACAATCCGCGCTTGAAGCGCATGTAAACTTACTCTATCAGCAAGGGCTTCACTACGTGGCCTCCATTCCAAGTGCACTCGAGCAAGTAATAACCTGCAGGAACATGACCAAGCACTAGCGAAGTTTGAGCGGGTTGTTTGCCTAAATCACTGATGAGTTGACCATCAACCGAGCGCAGTACACAGCTGATTAGTGCATCGGGCGCAGTAATTTGGACTACATCACGCGAAGGCACCGGGTAAACCGACACATCCGCACCTGCGCTTTCCTTTACGAAAACAGTTGAAGCCGCCTGATAAACGCGCACATAATCCACCATCATATTGCTCGGAAACACTGTACTAGCATCTGGATAACCTGGCCAATTGCCGCCTACAGCAAGGTTGAGTATCAAGAAGAACGGATGTCGAAACCCATCATCGGAGTTATTCGATGGCTGCACGGTAAATTGATAAAACTGTATTCCATCCACGTACCAACGAATGAGATTTTCTTCCCAGATGATTCCGTAAACATGATACTGCGTAGGATCAACATTGTAGCCATTGCCTGAATATACGTG
>CANHPZ010000169.1 GCA_947462725.1 Flavobacteriales bacterium | reverse complement strand
GTTGTCACTATGCAATAGAGAGCTTCTTCTCCAAATCATCCAAGTACTTGCGGAAGTGCTTGTCCGTTTCCTGGAGATTGTTTACCGTGCGGCAAGCATGCAGTACTGTTGCGTGGTCTTTCCCGCCGCAGTGTGCACCAATGCTGGCAAGGCTGCTCTTGGTCATCTTCTTAGCGAAGTACATCGCGATTTGACGAGCCTGAACGATTTCACGCTTGCGCGTTTTGCTCTTCAGCAATTCGATAGGCAAGTCGAAGTAATCGCACACCACTTTCTGGATGTAATCGATGCTCACTTCGCGGGCGGTGTTCTTCACGAACTTGTCGATCATCTGCTTGGCAAGATCCAACGTAATCGCTTTCTTGTTCAATGATGATTGAGCAATCAATGAGATCAACGCGCCTTCCAATTCACGCACGTTTGAAGTTATCGAATATCCGAGGTATTCAACAACTTCCTCAGGAAGCTCGATACCATCAGCATACATTTTTTTCTTGAGAATCGCGATGCGAGTTTCCAATGATGGCACTTGCAAATCGGCGCTCAATCCCCACTTGAAACGGCTGAGCAAACGTTGCTCCATGCCTTGCATTTCAACCGGCGGCTTATCGCTCGTGATGATGATTTGCTTGCCGGTTTGATGCAGGTGATTGAAGATGTGGAAAAACACATCTTGCGTCTTTTCTTTTCCACTGAAGAACTGCACATCATCGATGATCAGCACATCAATCATCTGATAGAAATGTGTGAAGTCGTTGACACTATTGTTTTTCACAGCATCAATAAACTGATGTGTGAACTTTTCGCTGCTCACGTAAAGGACAGT
This sequence comes from Flavobacteriales bacterium, assembly GCA_947462725.1. GTDB lineage: Bacteria > Bacteroidota > Bacteroidia > Flavobacteriales_D > Sanyastnellaceae > JAIBBG01. Next base: position 4,444 of record CANHPZ010000169.1, on the reverse strand, counting down.
CTTGTCCTCATACTTATTCTTAATCTCAATACCGATTGCGTGGGCAAGGTGGGTTTTACCCAAACCTACACCACCGTAAATCAGCAATGGATTGAAAGCTGTACCGCCGGGCTTATTTGCAACAGCAAAACCTGCGCTGCGCGCCAAGCGATTGGAATCACCTTCAACGAAATTGTCGAAAGAATAATTCGGGTTTAGATTCGAGTCGACCTGCATCTTGCGCAGACCTGGAATGATGAACGGATTCTTGATTGGGGATTCACCCATATCCAACGGCATGGTAACAACTGCATTTTTTACAGCTTTACGATTGCTTGTTGGAACTTTGATGGTGTAAGGGCTTGCGTTGCTATTGTTCTCCATGATAATGGAGTATTCCAATCTGCCTTCTGCACCAAGCTCTTTGCGAATGATTTTCTTCAACAAAGTAACATAGTGCTCTTCGAGCCATTCGTAAAAGAATTGAGAAGGAACTTGAATGGTGAGCACGCTATCTTCAAGACGAACAGGCTTAATAGGTTCAAACCAGGTTTTATATCCTTGAGGGCTTACGTTGTCCTTGATAATTTCAAGGCAATTCGTCCATACCTGATTATGGTCTTTCTTCATGTAGGTGAGTAGTTCTAAAAAATTGGTTAACTAAGAATTCCGATGCACTCGTGCTCCACACGTATCCTTCGACATTCGAATGCGAGGCAAATGAATACAGAAAAAAGTGAAAAAAAAAAGTTATTTAGTCTTGACTTCAAAAAAAGTTTGAATAGATAAGAAAATCTTTTGAAACACTTGCAAAATCAAAGCTTTTCACAGGTGAGCAAGTTATCATTCAACGTCAAAACACTAAACAGCTTACTTCCATAAGTTTAGTTGTAAAGCTTCAAAAAAACCAAATCAATTCATCGCGCGTAAAGTTCGTTTTCACACGCAACAGCATTCATGATAAAAAACAGGAACACAACACACATTCATTCAACATTCAACAATTCAAAAATGATTTGCCGCACATTCGCAACATGATTCAACACAGCATGGACATCCGAATTCGCTATGGCGAAACCGACCGCATGGGCTACGCCTACTATGGCAATTACGCCACATACTTCGAGGTTGCGCGTGTTGAAACGCTGCGTTCTATTGGTATTACCTACAAGTCGCTTGAAGATGACGGCATATTACTCCCGGTTGTTGATTTCCATGTGCGCTATTTCGCTCCGGCTCATTACGATGATGAAATCCGCATTGAAACGACAATCGCGGATATGCCAGCTGCGCGCATGCGCTTTCACTACCAAACGCACCGTGGCATAACCTTGCTCAATGAGGCAGAGACCGATCTGGTTTTTGTGAATGAAAAAAGTGGTAAACCGATGCGTTGTCCTGCAGATATTGCAGACAAGCTGAAGATTCATTTTCAATAATATCAAAACGGCAGGAGCTCACCATCACCATCAATCTCCTGATCGATGTATTGCGGTTGGCCGCTGTAATGAATGTTGCCACTAAACTGTATGTAGGCATAGAGATAATTGTGCGCCTGCACATACACCTCATTCAATGACGAGTTATTGACGAACGCGTAATTGGATTCTAATTCACGCGCGTCAATCTGCCCCAATCCTTGTTCGAATAAATAAACCACATCGCAACTTCCGCTGAGCACTGCATCACTCACGCCGGTGTGAGATGCAATGTTGATTGTGTCGGTAAAAAGGGAAAGCGTTTGCACGCCTGCCGCACTGCGGTTATCCATCGAGAAGTGAGCCCCATCAATCGCATTTACTGTTTTGATATCACCGGTTGCATAATTCTGGATATCGCGAAAATCAGGGGCGCAGATGCGCACCGTTATTCTATTCTTATACGACCGAACAAAGTTGCATGTATTGCCGTTGTGCACAATCAGCTTACCATCCTTCACTTCGGTACTGACATCAGGAATCAAATTACCGGGAGCAGTGATGATGACACCAAAATATGCCGTGTCCAACAACTCATACTGGATGTAATCATTCAGCTCTATGGAAGTAAAGGCAATCAAGTCGCGCTGCACCGTTTTGGTTTCACCTGCCACCTGAAAGCAATCCGGTGACTGCTCGCGGTTGCACCCCGACACAAGAAACATAAGCAAGATGCTCATGCATGGAAATATCGTTATGTGATTTTCGTATTTCATTTTCTAAACACATACCCTATTCCAAGCTCACCATAATCCGCCTTTGCAAAATGTGTTTTGAGTGTAAGTTGCGCATACATGTGATGGCCCAAATTGTAACGCAATCCCACACGATGGTAGAGCGACCCATTGATGCGCCATGCATCAGCAAGATAATAACCCTGTTGAATTTTAAGTGCGAATCGATCGAAGAAAAGGCTATACGAGAACACGGCACCGAGTTGCATCACATGAATCGGCGCAACCAACTCATCCGTGCGCTGCTGGATAAGCGGTCGAAGCGATGAGTCATATAAGCCATCTAAACCCACACCAAAAGCGCTCTTGTAGGAAACTCTGCGCTCAAAAAGAGCCGACAACACCACAGCCGCATACTTGCGTCCAGTGGGTGGAGCAATTTCCTTCAAGCCGCTCACCACACCCACGCTGAAAATATTCTTCTCAAACTTCGGCATGGGGATCACCTTCATATAGGAAGCGCGATTCTTTCCGGCCACATAACTTAGAAAAACCCCGGCGTTGTTCGTTCCCAAATTGGGCAATTGAAACGAACCATTCGATAGGTGACTCATGCGCAAACCTGCCCGCAATTCACCAGTGCGAAAAGAGAACAATCGTGTCGCATACTGCAGAGAAATAGCCACATTGAGTTGCGACCCCAACACAGCAGCCTGATGATTCGTTTCCAAATCCCAGCGCTTCGTTGAGTAGCCCATGCCTAAACCAAGCCCCAACCAATGCACATAACCGCGCGGTGTTATGCGCAGATAATCATCGACATAGCGCTTACCGTTGAGGGGCAAATTGAGCAAGTATGAAAGAGAATACTGTTGCCCAAGTTGAGCTGGATTGCCTGTATTAGTGAATGTGAAATCTAGTCCGTGTTCAGGCATGTTGTAAGCCTCATGCCAATATTTTGTTCCGTCAACCAAACGCTTAGCATAGAGATGACAACCCGCGGAGTGTCCTTGTATGAGATGCGCCATCGATTTGTGGTGTGGCATCACAAATCCTCCATGCGGAGAAATTGCCAAACACCAATTCGCAGCCGAATCCAACTGAGCACGCGAGGCCAAAGTGCCTGTCATCAGCAACACAAGAAAAATATGATTGCGCAGCGCGTTCACAGCAGGTAAAACTAATTCGATTGCACTAGTGTTTGCGTAACAAGTTCGTTACAATTTCATCCATGCGTTGTAAACTCGCCTTCTTCGAATAAAATTGGTTGAAACGCTTAAGGGCTCTGAATCCCATAACTCGAGCTTCTTGATGATTTGCGATAATTTCCTCCATAGCATCCGCCAATAGCGCAGGACTCTCCGGTGTAACCAATATTCCGCATTCTCCTTGGTGCAGCAATTCAGGTGTGCCGCTGCTTTGTGTGCCAATGATTGGCAGCGAACACGCCATGGCTTCAACAGTTACGGTTCCAAATGTTTCGCCCTTACTGCAAAGGAGAAATGTGTCAATTGCACTATAGAACACGCTCACATCTTGACTATACGGACGAACATGCACGAAAGACTTGAGACCATACTTCGCAATCAAAGACTCGAGCGCATGCATATATCCATCGCCTTCATGGTGTGTTGCTTCACCCACAAGAAGCAGATGATAGTTCAATCCACGTTCATGCAAAATGTGCAGTGCCTCAATGGCGACATGCTGTCCCTTCAACGGATCAATCCTTCCTATCAAACCAAAGAGCACGACATCGATTGGAATACCATAGGCGTTGCGCGCACTTTCGCGTGTCACATCCGTCGCTTTCAATCGCTCGGCATCTACACCCAGAGGCACCACGTGAATTTTCGAAGCATCAAAATTGGTGCTGGCAATAACCTGTTCTTTGAGGAAATCAAGCGTACTTACCCACGCATCCACGGGCTTAAAGCGCAGCGTGTGTAATGCATCCTTCTTGGACACTCCAAACTGCATAGCTTGATGATAAAGCAGCATAAAAGATCCGCCTGAAAATCGCTTGGCCCAGCCGAGCACATCCATGTCACGCGTATCGCGAAACCAGCAAATCGACACTTCGTCGCGCGCAAAAAAGCGTGCTATCCGCAGGGCATTTACACCATCAAAATATTTGCGATTTCTGATCACCGCCATTACTTCTAGGCCACTTCGAATAGCGTCGTTATACAGTGGCGTATCGGCTACACCATAGACGATTACACGATACCCCAACTCGCGCATCCATGAGGCATATCGCACGGTGTTCATTTCCAAACCGCCCCATGAGATCGACGAGCAATAAAACGCTAT
>CANHPZ010000168.1 GCA_947462725.1 Flavobacteriales bacterium | reverse complement strand
CTTTCCGTTCAGGGCGATTTAAACCTCATCAGCCATTTGTACTTGTATGGAGTTGCAACGTATGGTGTGCCATGGCTCAATCAACTCGGTGTTCAACGCTCCGGTTATATCGGCATTGCGCCGCGCTGGGAAACCAAACGCTTCGAAGCGTCGCTGCCACTCTCCATGTATCAATACAAACGTCCGCAACTCGGCCTGTGTCTGCGACTGAATAGTATTGTGATCGGTAGTGATGATTTGGCAGCTATACTCTTCAAGAAAGACGTTTACGGTGCCGACTTTTATTTCAGCCTGAAATACACCATCTTCAAGAATCCGAAATGCGGCGCTGAGCCCAAGCGAGAGAAATACGCTAGAAAAGTCAGCACGAAGCTCGCACAGCCCTGCCCTGCTTGGTAATTATACCCTTTGCTTTCTGAAAGTGCATTTGCGAATTAAATTCGCGTCATGCAAGAATCTCCTATCGATGTGCACGACTTCAGTGCCATGCGTCCTTATACCGACGACGAACTTCGTGCGGCTATTCAACGCATGATTGCTGAACCCTTGCTCATCAAAATGATGAAGTGGGTGTATCCCGGTTTGCGTAAGGCTGAGATTATTCAAATGTTTGAAGAGATTCAGCGTGTGCAGCAGTTTCAAGAAGAAATTAGCGCACCGGCCGTGAATGTCATCACCCAGATGACTACCAGCGGTGTATCATTCACAAACGAATCTTCAATTGAGCCGGACCAGGCCTATCTGTTTGTGAGCAATCACCGCGACATCATACTTGATAGCGCGCTGCTTAATGTGAGTCTTATCGAGCGCAACATTCCGACAACCGAAATTGCCATTGGCGACAACCTGCTCAAATTGCCTTTGGTGCGCGACATCGTTCGTTGCAATAAGAACTTCATCGTAAGCCGAGATGTAAATGCGAAAGAGATGTTTTACTACTCACTGCGCATGAGCAACTACATCCGCCACACCATTACCGAAAAGAACACTTCCATTTGGATTGCTCAGCGTGAAGGCCGAAGCAAAGACGGCGATGACCGCACTGCAACGGGCTTATTGAAGATGTTTACCATGAGTTCGGAAGATGGCATCGAAGATGGGCTAAGCCAATTGAACATCCGTCCCATGTGTGTGAGTTACGAATTTGACCCCTGCGATTTGCTTAAAACCAATGAGCTCTTGCACATCAAGCTTATTGGCAAGTATGAAAAAAAACCGGGCGAAGACTTTCATTCGATGGTGACCGGCCTCACCGGACACAAAGGCCGCGTAAACATAACCGTGGGAAAAGACCTTGAAGATGCCTACCAGCGCATGCGGTCAATCACCAACAAAAACGAAAAAATAAAAGTACTTAGCGAAGCCATCGACGACGAAATGCACCGCATCTTTAATCTATGGCCAAACAATTACATCGCTTTTGATCTGCTGCATGGCACTCGTGACTACAAGGAAAAATACTCCAACATACAGCGCATAGCTTTCGTGAACTACATACGCGGTCATGTGCTCAAACTTGCTTTATCGCGCAAACGTCAGGGACTTCCCGCAGAGAACTTCAACACGTATGCGCGTGAGATTTTATTGCAGATGTATGCCAATCCTGTGATTAATATGAGAAACCTCGAGTCCGAAAACATATCTCCCATTCAACCCGCCGAGCATGCGTAGTGGTATCATCACAACCATACTTGTTTTTATTGTCGGCCATTTCCAATTTGCTCAGGCCCAATGCAACGCTTGCGAAAGACAAACCAACCGAATTGTGAATGGTGATTTCGAAAGCGGCAATACCGGATTTACTTCTGCTTTCAACTACGTCACATTCTTTCCATTTATCTGCACGCTGTGTCCAGAAAACAACTACGCCATTGGCAACAACGCTACTCTTTTTCACAACGACTTCATCGGTAACGACCACACGAATCCGCCATCTGGCGATTTCTTCATAGCCAACGCGCCGGGATCACCGGGAACAAATGCATGGTGCCAAACGTTGAGTGTCGCTCCAAATACAGACTACACACTCACCTTTTGGGCTCGCGATGTGACCGATAATCCCAACGCACATCCATTAGCGCTGCTGATTCCCACGTTCAATAATATACCGGCCGGCGACACACTCGTAGCCGCCGGTGGATGGTCGTCGCTTACTACAACATGGAACAGCGGCCAGTCAACCACGCTCAATGTATGCATCACCGATGTGCAATCGCAAACCGGTGGCAATGACTTCGGGCTTGATGACATTTCGCTTACTGCATGCGAACCGATTCATCTATCGCAAAACGCTTTTGCGGGCAACGATGCCACCATTTGCAGCAACACTCCGCTCCAACTTGGACAAACAGCCTTGGCCGGGTACAACTACCAATGGAGCAGTGGCAGTGGTCTTTCTGCATTCAACATTTCCAACCCCACTTTCCTATTGGCCAATGAAACAGATTCTATAATCACCGAAGATTTCATTATTACACGTGATTCAGCCAACGTCGGCTGCATAGCAAGCGACACGTTGAGCATCACCATTCTTCCCATTCATGATTTGGACCTCGGGTCAGATATCAGCATTTGTCCGCTAGATAGCGTTGCACTCAGCATTCCGAACTTGTGGGAGGCTCAAACCTGGTTTGATAGTTCCCATGAACTTAGCATTTATGCCAGCGCGGGCAATGCTTGGGTGAGTGTAACAGAAGGTAATTGCACACAAACAGACACCGTTCTTATTACAGCCATTGCGATTCCATCAACCGGCTTGCCTGATTCAATCCAACACTGCAATATAGATCTTCTGCTGCTCGATGCGGGATTCGATGGCACATGGCTTTGGAACAATGATTCGGCAACCAATCCAATTACTGCCATTGAATCGGCTACGTATTTTTTCCATTATGCAGCGAATGGATGCGAGGCAGCAGACACTTTAACGGTGACCCTCTATGACGAGTATTTCGCGCAATTGCCTGCTGACACGGTTCTTTGCGAAGGCACTACAGTCACCATTACCTCCGACCACCCGGGTTATTGGAATACGGGATTATATGCTTCCGCAATGACTATTGCAATCGCCGATACGTTTGCCATTGCAGTTAGCAATGGCCCTTGCACAACGCATGACACCATTGTGATTGCAGGCATTTTGCAACCTGCAGTATGGCTTGGAAACGACAGCACGTTTTGTGAGGATTATCCGCTTATACTGGATGCCAGCGCGCCTCAAAACAACTCCTATCTCTGGTCAACCGGAGACACTACATCCACTACGATTACAACAGGAAGCGACGGCTACCGCGTCGAGGTTTCGAATGTATGCGGCACTGTATCGGATGAAATTATAGTTACCAACTACCCCTGCAGCTGGCAGATTTTTGCGCCGTCGTCATTCACTCCCAACGACGACGACTTCAACCCTGGCTGGTATGTGACAGGATACAACATTAGGAGCATTGATCTTCGAATCTACAATCGCTTCGGTGATTCCGTATTCCACACGACAACATGGGAAGAAGCCTGGAAACCTTCAGAATCCATTGGTGACGACATCTACAATTACCGTATCGATGCCACGACGTTCAACGGTGAACAAGTGATTCAAACGGGCACTATCTATTTGCTGCGTTAGTCCTATTTTTCGCCCATATTTGCATCATTCAAAAAGCACAGATATGAGTTGGTTTACGCGCAAAATGCAAGGTATTACTACCAAGTACAAGGAAAAGAAAGAGATTCCCGAAGGACTGTGGTATAAGTGCCCCGAATGCCGTCACGTTTCCACCAGTGAGGAGCATGCCGAACACAATTGGGTGTGCGACAAATGCGGCTACCACGAGAAAATCAACTCGCTGCAATACTTCAGTATTCTCTTCGATGAAAATGAATTTGAAGAAATCGCCTCACAACTCACCAGTGCTGATCCGCTAGAATTCAAGGATACAAAATCCTACAAAGACCGCATCAAAACTACAATCGCCAAAACAGGATTGAAGGATGCCATACGCGTAGGCCGCGGTAAAATCAATGGCGTAGATGCTGTGATTGCCTGCATGGACTTCGGATTCATTGGTGGTTCCATGGGTTCCGTGGTTGGAGAAAAGTTTGCCATTGGCGTTGATCAAGCTATTGCCCATAAATGCCCGTTCATCTGTATCTCTAAATCAGGTGGCGCGCGCATGATGGAAGCCGGTCTATCACTCATGCAAATGGCCAAGACTTCAGCAAAACTGACCCAATTGGCCGATGCGAAACTTCCATACGTTTCTTTCTTGACTGATCCAACGACGGGCGGAGTAACCGCTTCGTTTGCCATGCTTGGCGATATCAATATCGCAGAACCCAAAGCTCTGATTGGCTTTGCAGGTCCTCGCGTGGTGAAAGAAACGATTGGTAAAGATTTACCGGAGGGATTTCAAAGCTCGGAATTCGTATTGGAGCATGGCTTCCTCGACTACATCGTAGAACGCAAAGATTTGAAAAGCAAAGTGAGTCAGTCGCTGAAGTGGTTTAAATAATTAACCACTTTCCCTTATCACAGCTTTACGATACGCTTCCGACTATTGGTTGAAGTGCCTTGGACCTCCAGCAGATACACTCCGGAAGATAGTTCCTGCACATTTATCTGATTTCTGCCATTCAATAAACCCGCGATAACGACGGCTCCCTGATTATTCAGTAAGCGATAACTACCCGACTCACCATCCAATTGAATCGTAAGCACATCACTCACCGGATTTGGAAAAACGTGCAAACCATCTTCATTCAAGGACGCCAATCCGAGGCATGACTCCACAATAATTTGGTCAGCAGCTGCAGACTCGCAGTTGAATTCGTTTACGTATGTGTAGGTAACAGTGTTCAAGCCTTGGTTGGCACTTCCCAAATCAAACCAGTTGTTGACTATTCCGTCGCCACTCAAAGTTCCTCCTTGCGGACTGGCTATCCAACTCACACCTGAGCCCGACTCACAAAGCGTATCGGCGCTAAAAGCGAAGGCAACGCTGGCTCGCGGATGAACTTCAATTGGAAATGGATAAATGGTAGTGCAACCTTCATTGCTTGAGCCATAGAGCAAAAGCGTAGTGCTGCCCGCAGGAACAAACGACACATCACCTCCAGTAAGTCCATTGCTCCATAAATAGTTATCAGTACCCGTTGCAATAAGGTGCAAACTATCGCCATAGCAAACCACATTTTCACCCAAAACTTCGAGCACTGGATAGGGGAATACCGATACAGTAAATGAAGACGTACGTGGACATCCATTATCACCGATCGCG
>CANHPZ010000167.1 GCA_947462725.1 Flavobacteriales bacterium | reverse complement strand
TGTGCTTTCTTGATGAGTTGAAATGCAGCCTCCGCAACGGCTTCGGGAGATCCCGCAAACGTGATGACCGTGCGGTTGGTGCTGGCACCGGGATCTACATCCAGCAGCATGACGCCCGGAACGGTTTCTACTACGGAAGTGATGGCGTTGATTTTAGCCTTGTCGCGGCCTTCCGAGATGTTGGGGATGCACTCAATAATTTTTTGCATGGGTTCGTTGATTTCGGTTGCAAATATGGGGCACCTCGGCTTCGCTCGGTAACCGGTTCTTGGCTTCGCTCGGTAACCGGCTCTTGTCTTCGCTTGGTACCTTAGGATAAACGGTGGCCGAGGTTCGACTGAGCTCACCTACCGCGCAGCCGAGGCCAGAATCACGCGCTCGATGGTATTTCTTCCAAAACTGTACATCATTTCACCAGGCTCGCTGATGGGCTCGGTAATGATGATGCTCGCTTTTTTACCAATGGTAATGCTGCCGTGCGTTGCATGCAAGCCCATTGCATACGCGCCATTCAGCGTGGATGCGTTGATGACTTCGTGGGGTGTCATGTTCATGTAGATGCACGCCAGACTATTCACCAAATTCATGTTGCCGCTCGGTGCGCTGCCGGGATTGTAGTCGGTAGCTAATGCCAAAGGCAAGCCTGCATCGATGATTTTGCGGGCAGGCGTGTAGGGTATCTTGATGAACAATGAGCAGCCGGGAAGGGCAACGGGCATAGTAGAGGTGCCGCGCAGTGCAGTGATGTCTTCATCGGTGAGCACTTCGAGGTGATCGACACTGAGTGCATTGTATTTCACGCTCGCTGCCACGCCGCCAATCGCATTGAATTGGTTGACGTGCGTTTTGGGACGCAACCCGTGCTTCACCCCGGCTTCCAGAATGCGCTCGGTTTGAGCAACAGAGAAGTAGTTTTCTTCACAAAACACATCGATGTATTCGGCGATGCCTTGCGCGGCGACCTCGGGAATCATGACGTTGATGAGGTGTTCAACGTACCCCTCGGGATTGGTTTTGTATTCTTTGGGAATAGCATGCCCACCCAGGAATGTCGCTTTGATGGTCAACGGCGATAAGCCTTTCAAGCGATCAATCACACGGAGCATTTTCAATTCGCTCTCGAGTGAAAGTCCGTAGCCGCTTTTGATTTCAACGGCACCCGTTCCGAGCGCTTGTATGTCGTGCAATCGCTTCAATGCTGATTCAACAAGCACTTCTTCCGGCGTGTCTTTGAGCAACGCAGCCGAGTTGAGAATACCACCGCCTCTTGCCGCGATTTCTTCGTAGGTGAGGCCATGGATTCGATCAACAAATTCACCCACACGCGAACCTGCGTAAACGATGTGCGTGTGTGAGTCGCACCAAGCGGGAAGAACCATTCGGCCATCGGCTTCGATTACTTCCAGGTCGCGCCAATCGCTGATGCCCGGCCATTCGGCCATGGTTCCATAGTCGACAATCACGCCGTCTTCTAGCGCCAGCCACGCATCGTTGATGGCAGGAAGCACGTTCATGTCGGAGCCACACAAACGTTCTGGTGCTTGTTCGTATACGCCGAGTAGCGAGCGGATATTTTTGATGAGTATGCGCGACATACGGGCGAAAGTAATCACGATTTCAATTGCTGCCGTTGCGCGTGATTGCGCGTCTTATCTTCGCCCTATGGCAGGAAATTCTTTTGGAACATTACTACGACTAACGACCTTCGGTGAATCACATGGTTTTGCCATTGGTGGTGTGCTGGATGGCATGCCTTCAGGCCTGAAGGTGGAGCTGGATTTCATTCAGTTTGAATTGGACAGGCGCAAGCCCGGTCAGAGTGCGATAACCACGCCGCGCAAGGAGTCGGATCGCGTGGAAATTCTCTCGGGAATTTTCGAAGGTCAGACTCTGGGAACACCCATTGGATTCATGATGTACAATGAAGATCAGCATTCCGATGATTACGATGCTTTGCGCGATGTGTATCGTCCCGGTCATGCCGATGAAGTGTGGGACAAGAAGTTCGGTATTCGCGACCATCGCGGCGGCGGTCGCAGCAGTGCGCGCGAAACGGCTTGTCGAGTTGTAGGCGGAGCGTTTGCAAAAATGCTCTTAGCAAAATCTGGTGTTTCCGTTCAAGCCTATGTGAGCGCGGTGAAAGATATAGAGGTGCCTCTGCGCTATGATGAGTTGAATTTACTCACCACCGACGACAGCATCGTGCGCTGTCCGCATCCTGAAACTGCAGCACAAATGATTGCGTGTATTGAGGATGCAAGAGATTCGGGTGATAGTGTTGGCGGTGTGATTACTTGTGTATGCAAGGGAATGCCGGTGGGGTGGGGTGAGCCTGTGTTCGATAAGTTGCATGCCGTGATGGCGCATGCGATGCTCTCCATAAATGCGACGCAGGGTTTTGAACTCCTCGGTGGATTTGCTGCAACGCGGTTGAATGGCTCTGCCAACAATGCACGCGCGGTAGGAGTATCGGGCGGAATTTCTACAGGCGAAGACCTCGTGTTTCGCGTGGCATTCAAACCAGTTTCTACCATTCGCAAAAAGCAAGTGGCGCGCACAAGTGGCGGTGAAGCCGTGGAGCTCGAAGCTGCCGGCCGTCATGATCCATGTGTGTTGCCACGTGCAGTGCCCATTGTGGAGGCCATGGCTGCGCTGGTACTTGCGGATATGCAGTTGCTGCAGAAGCGGTAGTTACGATTCGCTCACTTCAAAGTCGATATCATCTATTTCTTGCAACGCTGTTAAAGCATCGGCTTCAATGTTCACTTTGTTGAATGCGTTTGATGGCAGACGCAATTCTGTTTGTTCGTTGATGATTTTCATGCGCACTTGAGTGCGACCCGATCCATTCTGCAGCGCGGCTGCTATGCGTTGTACAAGAGAGTCATTGAGCTTGTGCATGGGCACGGCGATGTCGAGAAAGCGACCGAGCTTCGCGCGGATATCACACAGTAGTTCAATGCGGTTGATGCGAAACTCCATACCATTCACTTCCTGACCAAAGCGGCGCGGTTGCACGCGACCAACGATGAATAGTTTCGCGCCTCGCGCCACCATGTGACGGAACTTTAACCATTCTTCGCCAAACATCATGAAGTCGGATGTGGTTTCATAATCTTCCAATTTGAACGAGCCATAAGGCTTTCCGGCCTTGGAAGTTTTCTCCATCACATCCACCACTGTGCCGGCCAACTTGAGTTCTCGACCATTCACACTTTCGAGGTTTTGCAAAAGTGATAAACCACCTTTGCTGCAAAACGCATTCACTTCTATACTGAAGTCGTCGAGTGGGTGACCGCTGATGAACATGCCGATGACTTCTTTCTCTTTAGAAAGTTGTGACATGGTATCCCAGGGTTCAACTTTTGGAGGCTGCGGCTCGGCAATGGTTGTTTCCATGCTGTCGCCGAAAAGAGAAACTTGGTTTGTGTTTTTGTTATCGCGAATGGCCGAGGCAAAACGCACCAGTGTTTCGATGTATGTTTCGCTTTTACCATCAGCACCGAAATAGGCTGAGCGTTGAATTCCGAATGCGTCGAGAGCGCCTGAAAACGCGAGGTTTTCGATGGTCTTCTTGTTCGATGCTTTGGAATCGACACGACCGAGGAAGTCGAAGATGCTTGCGAATCTGCCGTTCTTCTGTTCGGCTATGATACTCTCAACAGCACTTTCACCAACGCCTTTCACAGCGGCCAATCCAAAGCGGATTTCACCTTTATCATTCACACTAAACAACGACTTCGATTCATTCACATCCGGGCCTAATACTGGCAACGCTTGCTTCTTGCATTCTTGCATGAAAAAACTCACCGACTTGATGTCGCCCATGTTGTTGCTGAGTACAGCAGCCATGTATTCGGCAGGATAGTGAGCCTTGAGATATGCTGTTTGATAGGCGATCCACGCATAGCATGTGGAGTGCGACTTGTTGAATGCATAACTCGCGAATGCTTCCCAGTCGGTCCAGATTTTTTCAAGTTTATCCGCCGGATGTCCATTGGCTGTGGCGCCCTCTACAAACTTGCCCTTCATTTTGTCGAGCACGTCTTTCTGCTTTTTACCCATCGCCTTACGCAGCACGTCGGCCTCTCCCTTGGTGAAGCCCGCGAGCTTTTGCGAAAGCAACATCACCTGCTCTTGGTAAACAGTGATACCGTAAGTGTCTTTCAGATATTCCTCCATCTCCGGCAAATCGTAGGTGATGGGTTCTTGTCCGTTTTTCCTCTTGACGAATGATGGTATGTATTCCAACGGACCCGGACGATACAATGCGTTCATGGCAATGAGATCATCGAATACAGTTGGCTTCAAGTCTTTCATGTACTTCTGCATGCCGTCACTTTCGTACTGGAAAATGCCGACAGTATGTCCGCGCTGGAAGAGCTGATAGGTGAGCTCGTCATCGATTGGAATAGCCTCGATATCGATATCGATGTTGTGACGTTGCTTGATGATGCGCAGCGCGTCTTTGATGAGTGTGAGCGTTTTCAAACCCAAGAAGTCCATCTTCAACAAGCCTGCGCTTTCAACCACAGAGTTGTCGAATTGCGTGCACCACATGTCGCTGTCTTTGGCCGTCGAAACGGGCACGTAGTTGGTGATGACATCAGGAGTGATAATCACACCGCATGCGTGAATGCCCGTGCTGCGCACCGATCCTTCAAGAATGCTTGCTAGTTTAACTACACGACCTTCATGCGAATCTTCCGCTGCGATGGAGCGCAGTTGCTTGGCGTTTTGAAGATCTTCGCCGCTTAGCGCATCACTTAGCTTCTTGTCGTCCCAATGCAACAGGTCGCGCAGGTCCTGATTGTCGGGCATGTACTTGGCGATCTTGTCGGTGTCGGGCAATGGCAATTCAAACACACGACCGGCATCGCGAATGGCTGATTTGCCACCCATGGTTCCGTAGGTGATGATTTGTGCCACCATGTTTGCGCCGTATTTGTTGCGCACGTAGTCGATGACTCGATCGCGACCTTCATCGTCGAAGTCGATATCGATATCGGGCATGCTTACACGCTCGGGGTTCAGGAAACGCTCAAACAGGAGCTGGTACTTGATGGGATCGACATTCGTAATGCCTATGCAATAGGCTACCGCGCTTCCGGCAGCACTTCCGCGACCGGGACCAACACTCACGCTCATTTCGCGTGCCTTGTTGCAGAAGTCTTGCACGATGAGGAAGTAACCGGGGTAACCGGTGTTGGCAATGGTGGCCAGCTCAAAGTCGAGACGTTCGCGGATGTCGGTGTTGATTTCACCGTAGCGCTTTTCTGCGCCCACATACGTGAGATGACGCAG
>CANHPZ010000166.1 GCA_947462725.1 Flavobacteriales bacterium | reverse complement strand
CCTGCATTTTCAGAGAATCTTGTTCCCTACATCCCCAACGAAAGTCGGATGGTGCTTTTTAATGCCGACGGCGACAGTTTGTTGTTCCGGACAGATGTATACGATAAGTCGGAACCGCATACCATGACAAGAAACCGGTTGAGTGTTGGAGGATCAAACTCCAAGCCCTACTGTCGTTCGTCGTGCTCGCAGAGTTCAAGTTTCCTTTCATCCGATGCCAATCAAATTGATTACTCGATCGACGTGGATAATGAAGTAGACACCTGTGCGCTTAGACTCACCATTAGAACCGGTCTTCCCTCAATTGATTATTTCTTTAGCAGTGTTCCGTTTGCGCCTGTCGGCAAAGCCTTCGGTGACACGCTTCGACTGACCAACTTTTCGCCCACCACTGCCCCACGTTTCAGTGCAGTTACCATCGTATACGGCCGCGGTATCGTAAGCATCACCGATGATGTGGAGAATTGTGTTTGGTCGCGCTAACGGATTTGCAGAAGAAGATTTAGTGAATTGAGTATTGGATGTCTTGATCCTTATAATCCTGCAATACTAATCCCTAGAATCCTCAAAAAGAAAAAACCACCCTCGACGAAAGGTGGTTTCTCCAATTAACCAAAAAAACCAAGAAACATTTACACAACTCAAATACACTTATTCAACCAATCGGTGACTTGAGAACCGATTATAGAATCCAACTCCGGGGGCCCAACGGCCATAATAAATGATAGGGTACTGTTCTGTCGATTTGCTAAAGCCTGTTCACCACAGAACAACACTTATCACTTCGCGAATCGTTCAACATCTCTTTCCATTGTTCGCGCAGCTATCGAAGAAAACTTGAAGAATGACGCATTTACATGTGATCAATCTCCATTCAGAATGCGTTGCTAATTAGCGGCTGTTTGTTGCCTTTACCAAGAAGTTAAACATCAAGATATCAACGATATAATGTGAACTATGAACACCTCCATTCAAGCGAAGAAAAGAGCCGTTTGATAGCCCCTTATTGCTTAATGATAAGCTTCTGCCCGGGTTGAATGCGCTCACCGCATTTGTTCCACTTCATGATATCCTGTTCGGTTACACCCGGATACTTGCGGGCGATCGACCATAATGAATCACCGCTTTTTACAGTGTAGACCTTTTGTTTTGACGGATTGGACTGCTGCTTGGCGATGGCTGCAATAGCCTCCTCACGTATCGATGGAGCGTCGGCATTTTGCGGATCCAGTTTCAAAATATCGTTGCATTTGCGCTTCGCTTCTGCGTACTTCTTCTGCTTCATAAATGCTCGGGCCTGATCGAGCATAGCAGCAACTTTATTCGCAGCAACGAGACTGTCGTTCGGTAATAAAGAGGCGACCCCAGCGGAATCCACAACCTCAGGCATGACATCCATGCGATGCTTCTCCACCTCCACTACAACCCTTTTCCTTTGCTCAATACGCAGCACTTGCCCCTTGCGTATTTTATCGGACCTCAGCTTGTTCCACTTTTTGATATCGGTGATGCGCACGTGATACTTCTCTGCAATACGACCCAGCGTTTCGCCTCGCCCAACGCGATGATTAATCCATGTTGTTTCCCAGCGCTCTTCGCTCACCTTCGGTCGAATAGGCTGCCAGCGTGCTATGCTATCCGCATTCAACTTGAATCGACCGAGCAAGGTATCTTCCAATACAAACGGCACTCTGCGGTAACCAGGCACCAAGTAATCACCTGTATACACCGGATTGGTATCTCGTAACCTTCGTTCATCTGTATGCAGCACTGCGGCAACAGCGGCAACACGCATCGGGTGCTCAATGATGATAGGCTGTTGATGCCCGAGGATATCAAAGCAGTTGCTCATTTGATTTTCGGTATGCACCGTGCGCAAAAGTTTGATGGTGTATGCTTGAAAGCGCAGCAATTCAGCAGCATCGGTTGGCAATACCTTTAAAAACTCCTCTCCGCGCGTCAATGTATCGATCGCCGAAACGACATACGCGCCATACCGATACGCAACTGTGGCTCGCAAATAATCGCCGTGCTGAACGTGCAGCATATAGGCAAAGTGTTGCAGGGCGGCATCCGTTGTGAAATCTGCACCCAAGCGTTCATCCACCAAAGTATCGATGCGCAAATGCGCTTTGCGAGCAGCCAGATATGGCATTGCCCAAAGGCCCGCAGCATCGCCATCGCCTTGATACTGTTGATTGCATCCGGAAAGAACAACGGGTAAAATCGAAACATCCGAATGCAAATGATTCAATTCGGCTTTGCGCTTAAACAATGGAAAATACACATCACAAAGGGCCACTATAGACAGAAAACGCTTGCAATCGCCCGAAGGAAACCATACACCGGCGTATCGATTTACTTCTTCTTGCGTGAGCGAAAGCGTATCGTTATACAAAGTGAATTGACCTGCTGAGGGAAGCACCCAGTGCGACTTCTCGCAATCGAAATAGCGTGGATTCACCTCGCGCAATTCACGACACAACCACTGCTGAGATGCCGCTTGCATGATGGCATTTTGCGATGACACAAAGTATTGCTGGGCACTTGCACTCATCGAGAGCAAGAACACTACAAGCCATACCATTTGTCGCAACAAGAACATGCCGCAAAGGAAAATCAACAAAGCGCGCGGCGGGTAACCCCTCGCACAGAATTATGAACCATTGGACGTACGTTGGTTATTTTCGCCCGAAAGAATAATCACCATGAACAACCGACATTACTGGCCTACCGTACTTGTTGCATCGCTCGGCTACTTTGTCGACATCTTCGATTTGCAGTTGTTCAATATCGTAAGCAAAGCCAGTTTAAAGGGCATCGGGGTTACCGATCCTGCGCAATTAGCGGAGCTCGACTACACTCTTTTTCTGTGGCAGATGTCGGGCATGTTGGTGGGCGGCTTGATTTGGGGGATTTTAGGTGATATCAAAGGCAGGCGCAAAATTCTGCTCGGCTCGATTCTCATTTATTCTCTTGCCAACATGGCTAATGCATTTGTGACCGACATTCACATGTATGCAGCGGTTCGATTTTTCGCCGGCTTGGGATTAGCGGGCGAGTTGGGCGCAGCCATCACCTTGGTGAATGAAATTCTGACGAAAGAAAAACGCGGTTATGGAACGATGGTCATTGTAACGATGGGCGCATTGGGTGCGGTGGCCGCAGCTTATCTCAACAAGCTCGACATTTCCTTTTTCGGATTGGCCCACTGGCAAATGATGTACATCACGGGCGGAGCATTGGGACTCCTTCTCCTTACGTTGCGCGCCGGCACGCACGAAAGCGAGATGTATAATGAGTTGAAGCATCAAAAAGTATCTAAAGGAAACTTCTTTATGCTATTCGCCAATCGCCAGCGCGCCGTGCGTTACCTGGCGTGTATTGCCATGGGATTGCCGGTTTGGTTTTGCGTGGGTGTTTTGATTAAGTTTTCCGAAAAATTCTCCGTGCTCAACGGTGCAACCGGCGAGCCATTCGAAATCGGACACGCCATTGTCTATACCTATTTTGGATTATCGTTTGGTGATTTAATGAGCAGCTATTTGAGTCAGGTTTTCAAAAACAGAAAGAAGGTGATACTCGTCTATCTGCTCTGCTGCGTGACCGTAATTCTCGTGTTTTTACTAGGTAGTGGTTTTTCGGTTTCATTCTACTATTTCATGTGCTTTCTGATAGGATCGGCCACCGGCTACTGGGCCTTATTTGTGACCATCGCTTCAGAGACTTTCGGCACCAACATTCGTGCGACAGTTACCACCACAGTTCCCAACTTTGTGCGTGGAGCTACGGTGCCGATTGTGCTATCATTTAAGGCGCTCGCCGGCAGCATAGGCGACGTGAATGCTGCACTTGTGGTGGGTGGCGTTTGTTTGGCGCTTTCCTTTTTATCGCTGCTGGCCTTGCCCGAGACGTTTGGAAAAGATCTACAATTTCTGGAAGAATGAGTGTACAGCATGTCTCTCAATTGCGCACAACCATTCAGAGCGTGCCATTTCTTTTTAATTTTTGCGAATAGCATCAACACAGGAATTGCACAACCAACACGTAGTGTAAATTCGTAACCCTAATCACTAATTGCCTGAACATAGCCATGAACGACATCATCTGCCCCCATTGCAACAAAGCCTTTAAGGTTGACGAATCCGGCTTTGCAGATATTCTGCGTCAAGTGCGCAACAACGAGTTCGACAAAGAAATCAACGAGCGATTGACGCTTGCGGAGAAAGAGAAAATCACCGCCGTTCAGCTAGCCGAAGCCAACCTTCAAAACAGGATTCAGCAAGAGTTGCTGAAGAAAGAGCAACAGATCATTGAGCTTACGGCCAAGAATGATCGCGAGCTCATCGAGCAGCTTGCACAAAAGGATCAGCATATGGCTGATCTTCGCGCAAAGCTTGACCAGACAGATCTCGAAAAAAAGCTACTCGTTTCTGAATCCCTTAAAGCAATAGAGAAAGAGCGTGATGACTTGAAAAATGAATTGAAGAATAAAGAAACAGAGAAAGAACTGCTCAAAAAATCGATTACCGAAGATTTCAATAACACCATTAAAGCGCAGGAGGCACTCATCAAACTGAAAGATGAAGAGATTGCTATGCGCAAGGACATGAAGCTCAAGCTATCCACCAAGATGATTGGAGAAACCTTGGAGCAGCATTGCGAAACCGAGTTCAACAAATTACGCGCAACAGCCTTTCCGCGCGCCTATTTCGAGAAAGATAACGACTCCAAAAGCGGCAGCAAGGGTGACTATATATATCGCGAGGAAGATGAGTCGGGCAACGAGATCATCTCGATCATGTTCGAGATGAAAAACGAAGGCGATGAGACGGCTACAAAAAAAAGAAATGAGGATTTCTTCAAAGAGTTGGATAAAGACCGTTCTGAGAAGAAGTGCGAGTACGCCGTGCTGGTAACGATGCTCGAAACCGAGAGCGAATTATACAACACAGGCATTGTGGACGTGTCGTACAAATTTCCGAAGATGTATGTTGTGCGTCCGCAGTTTTTCATTCCGATCATCACACTATTGCGCAACGCCGCAATGAACTCATTGCAATACAAAGCCGAGTTGGCCATGGTGCGTAATCAAAACATCGACATCACGAATTTCGAATCGCGCATGAACGACTTCAAGGATGGTTTTGCGCGCAACTACAACTTGGCAAGCAAGAGGTTTAAGGAGGCCATAGACGAGATCGACAAGTCTATCAATCATCTTCAGAAGACCAAGGATGCGTTACTTTCATCCGAGAACAATCTGCGACTGGCCAATGATAAGGCCGAAGACCTGACCATCAAGAAACTCACGAAAGGCAACCCAACGATG
>CANHPZ010000165.1 GCA_947462725.1 Flavobacteriales bacterium | reverse complement strand
GCAAACAGGTTGTCTTGGATGTCGGTCATGAGTTGCTGGATGCGGTCAGCAACGCCTTCGAATGGAACAGTTTCCTTGGTGCCATTATCGCGACGCGCAATCTCCACCGTGCCATTTTCCAAATCCTTCGGGCCCATCGCCAAACGCACAGGAACGCCCTTCAATTCGTATTCGGCAAACTTCCAACCGCTGCGCTTGGTATCGTCGTCGTCAAACTTCACACTGATGCCACGGCTCTTCAGATCCTGCATGAGCGGCTGCACTTTATCTCCGATGGTCGCCAGCTGTTCTTCGCCTTTATAAATTGGAACAATCACCACTTGTATCGGGGCCAACATTGGAGGCAAACGCAAACCTTGGTCGTCGCTGTGCGCCATGACCAGTGCGCCCATGAGTCGGGTCGAAACTCCCCATGATGTTGCCCACACGTAATCGAGTACGCCTTCTTTCGAAGTGAACTTCACATCAAATGCCTTGGCGAAATTTTGTCCGAGGAAGTGAGACGTACCGGCTTGAAGCGCCTTGCCGTCTTGCATCAACGCTTCGATGCACATGGTGTCGAGTGCGCCCGCAAATCGCTCGCTCTCTGTTTTGCTGCCTTTGATCACGGGCATGGCCATCCACTTCTCAGCAAATTCTGCATACACGTCCAACATCTTTTTGGTTTCACCAATCGCCTCTTGAGCTGTGGCGTGAGCCGTGTGACCTTCTTGCCACAAAAACTCCGCAGTGCGCAAAAACAGGCGGGTACGCATTTCCCAACGCACCACGTTGGCCCACTGGTTCACCAGAATGGGCAAATCGCGGTAGCTCTGAATCCAGCCTTTGTATGTATTCCAAATGATGGCCTCACTGGTTGGGCGAACAATGAGTTCCTCTTCCAATTTCGAGTCAGGATCCACCATCAATTTGCCCTTTTCATTAGGATCAACCTTCAAGCGGTAGTGTGTTACCACCGCACATTCTTTGGCGAAACCTTCAGCATGGCCTTCTTCTTTTTCCAAGAAGCTCTTTGGAACGAACAGCGGGAAATAGGCATTCACGTGACCGGTGTCTTTGAACATCTTATCCAGCGCATCGCGCATCTTTTCCCAAATAGCAAAACCATATGGTTTGATAACCATGCAGCCGCGCACAGCACTGTGCTCAGCGAGGTCGGCGTTAATCACCAGTTCATTGTACCACTTGGAATAATCGGTTGCGCGTGAGGTCAGTTTATCGGCCATAATTGTCGAGAATTTTAGAGACCGCGAATTTAGGGGATGAGGGGGGAATTCGGAGAGCAGTTTTGTTGCGCAGTGTCGCGGGAGATTTTTTGTCATTGGAGAACACCGAGCAGCGATGGATCACTATTCCGTCTGAACGTTGGGTGGTCAACTTTGCTCACCCTCGCCTGCGTGTTGCCTGAGCGAAATCGAAGCCAAGTGCCGAAGCCAGGTGCCTGAGCGAAGTCGAAGCCAGGTGTTCTCCGAATTCCCAAAAACCGAAAGTCAGTTAATTCAACATCCCATGTTAGAAGCTCCATTCAAAGTTTGCACTATGTTTGAAGTCAATAGGCAAATCATTCATGTTATGAAGAACCTTCTACTCCTTCCTTTGGCTTTTGTCGTAGCACTTGCGTCGTGCACGCAAAGCAAATACGCTACTACCGGTCCATACGAAAGCGATGATGCCTACTACGCCACTAGCGATACCTACATCACAGACTTTGCTTTGGTGGATGATGAGGCGCAGATGAGTTCAACCAGAGACTCATCAGCAGGCACCTCCGATGATTATTACGACCCGAACTACGCAGCTCCACAAGTTTATTCTCCCAATTCATACAACAACGCTAACACCTACAGTCCGAACCCCTGGGGATGTAACTCCGGTTATGGCTATTCCGGTTTTGGCAATTATGGATACGGCAGTTACATGAATTCCTATGGTCCTATGATGGGCATTGGATGGAGCCCGTATAGCGGCTACTATACCAACTTCGGCTATGGCTTTG
The DNA here is from genome assembly GCA_947462725.1 of Flavobacteriales bacterium. Taxonomy (GTDB): domain Bacteria; phylum Bacteroidota; class Bacteroidia; order Flavobacteriales_D; family Sanyastnellaceae; genus JAIBBG01. The sequence continues at coordinate 3,361 of CANHPZ010000165.1, read as the reverse complement.
GTTCGGGTATGAATCCGTATTGCAACAATTATTACTCGCCATACAACTCATGGTACACCCCCTACTACGGTCCTAGCTATTACAACAGCTGGTCTTACAACTCATGGTATAGTCCATACAATTATTACTCGAGTGGATTTCCTTATTACGGCAACAACGGTAATGACGCCACCACTATCGTGCACGGTCCTCGCAATCCGATTGCCACAGCCAGCGGCAACAACTCATCGTATAGCGGTAACCTCTTTTATAGTGGCATCAAGAAGGGAGAAAGGCACAACTATGTGCAAACACTGAACAACACGGGCCAGTCTAATCCCTCTGTTTCTTCTCCGACTTCAGCGCCGCTTAAACCCCAAGCACCATTCAACACTAAGCCCTCCAAACCAGGCGTTACAGTTCCAGCCACTCAACGTCCATCCTACAAACCTGCCCAGCCTCAGCGCGAAATCAATCGCAATGTCAAGCCAGGATTTACCCCTGCAGATGCGCCATCTAGAAATAACAAGCCTGTTGAAACAAGACCCCAGCAGCCGCGCACAGACAGGCCAGCACCTTCGCAAACGCAACCCAGTCACAACGCGCCGCGCCAAGAACAACGCGCCCCACGCCCCCATTATGAGGCGCCTAAGACACCCAGCCGAGATTCTTCTCCGCCACGCAGTTCCTCGCCATCGGTTTCACCTAGTCGCCCTTCAGGGGGTGGTGGTGGCAGCACCAACAGTCCACGCCATAAATAAACGGAGATGAAAACCTCTATTTATCTGCAGCTTATTGCAATGCTGTGCATTGCTGCACATGATGTTCACTCACAAAACGAAGTCGAAGCATTGCGCTATTCCACATGCGATCCGGCTTTGAGCGCACGCAGCATGGGAATGAACGGAGCGTATAGTGCAGTTGGCGTCGACATGAGTAGTTTTTTCTGTAATCCGGCAGGACTTGCGGTATACAAACGCACCAACATTGAAGGCGCTCTGGAGCACAACAGTCACCTCACGGAATCGACATACACCGGCGAATCGCATAAGGAATTAAAGTCGCGACTATCCATTGGCAACGCGGGATTTGTTGCAGTGCGAGGCACTCGATCGCCACATTGGAAGAACATCAGCTATGGCATTGCCTTCGCGAAGACCAACAATTTCTATCAGAATTTCACCATAGAGGGCAAGGCAGAAACCACCATCATGCAACAGTTTGCCTGGCAAGCGCAAGGCATTGCGCCGGCTGATTTGTACAACACCTATTCGTTCACCGCCGGTCCGGCGTATGAAGTGTATGGTATCGATCCTGCCGATGAAGCCGGTACATACTACGTTCCTGCGACTTTTGGTTTGGCGCATCAAACCAAACGCATCCAGCGCGAAGGCCGACAGAATGAAACAAGTTTTGCGTTAGCCGGAAATCTGGAAGACCGCATTTTCATTGGTGGTAGCCTCAACATCACCGGGATATATTTCACCGAATTGACAAACTACACGGAGAGCTATGCCAGCGATGCGCGAGTTTCAAGCGTTTCTTTCAATGAAGATCTTACCACCTCGGGCACAGGATTCGCTGCGCATGTTGGCATCATCTATAAAGCTAAAGACTGGCTGCGCATAAGCGCTTCTCATCAAACCAAAACCGCCACTTATTTACAAGACATCTACTCCAGCAAAGCATTGTCGGAAGTAGGTATCGACAGCTATGCGTCTGAATCTCCTCAGTTGAATTCAGATTACAGCCTGCGTTCACCAGCCAAATCGACATTCGGGGCAGCAGGCATCGTTGGCAAATATGGGATTGTATCTATAGATTACGAAACGGCCGATTACACCCGTATTCGCATGAAAGGAACAGATGCGAATACCTACGACTACAAGGCAGAGAATCAACTCTACCAGCAGATCTTCCGCAGGACCAATCAACTTCGCATTGGAATTGAGTCGCGCATTTTAAGTACGTATTATGTGCGCGCCGGCTATGGCATTCAGCAACATCCGTTCAGCGACGAGGCGGCCGCAATCCATGCAGCCATCAATAGTTGGTCGGTCGGAGTTGGCTATCGCGACGATCATTTCTTTGCTGACATGGCACTACGCAGCTATAAGGTCGCGAGCACCTATTACCTCTACGACCCGGCGCTCGTGCAACCGGCAACCGTAAACGACCGTGCTACAAAAGTGATGCTTAGCGTTGGCTTCCGTTTTTAGATAGGCCAATGTGAGTTGGTTACTCAGAGCTTTCGAACTATACAAAAACTCCGCGCATCTCACGTACTCTGCGCCCCTCCGTTTTCCACCGCATGCTCTCCCAAATAACGGCGCACCAGGTAATGCCCAAGATAGATAAGCGGCGTGAGTGCAATGGCAATGAACAGCTTGAGCACATAATTCGTGGGGGCAATTTCCCAGAAAGCTGAAATCGGCAGTGTGCCCGGCAAAATGAAGCCGATATAAATCACAATATAAGAATCGAAGAGCTGTGAAATGACGGTGCTTCCAGTGCTTCTGAGCCAAATGTGCTTGTTGCCCGTACGTTGTTTAATCCAGGAAAACAAAGTAGCATCCAGTAATTGTGAAAACATAAAAGCACACACACTGCCTACAATCACCCAGCGGCTTTGTCCAAACACTTTAAAGAATTCAGCATCGTTGGCTGTATTGGGTGAAATGGCCGTATTGGCGGGAACCGCCAAAGCCACAATCACCATGATGAAGCAATAGCTGATGAGCGCCGCTGTAATCCATGAAAGCCTGCGAATGGCTTTCTTTCCATAAAACTCATTGATTAAATCGGTGCAGATAAACACCAATGGCCAAGGCAACACACCCACTACGGTTACAAATGGCCCAACATGCATTCCGAATACATCGAAAGAAATAGGCACATCAATAAGCTTGTTGCTGATAAGCTCTGCGGTAACCGCATTGGTAATAAAAAAACCCGCTAGGATAACGAAAAGCCATTCCCGGCGAGTAGAAGCTTGAACTGTTGTTGCATTCATAGAATTAGTGCACGAAAACTTGAAATGATTGTGAGCTTTGATTTTCCGCAAAAGTGCATTTCACCGTGTATATGCCCGATGGCCAGCCCTGTGTTGAAACTTCAAACCGGTTGCGAAAGTTCAATTGCTCCATCAGCTTTCCGCTTTGATCAAAGACGAAAGCTACTCCCTGCAGGTGATTGCTAAGACCAACGATCTCGCGTTGGTTGGCATACACTATAACTCCCTCTTCGGTTGTTGTTGAGACATGTGTGGGACCCGTTGGCACAGCCCAAGCATATTCACCCGAAATCAAATTGCCGATGCGCATACGTCCTTGCCAGTTATCGTTTGCAGGAAGGACGAAGAGCTCATAGTCAGAAAACACCG
>CANHPZ010000164.1 GCA_947462725.1 Flavobacteriales bacterium | reverse complement strand
CCACGGAAGAATTCTCTTCATGGCGGAAATCACTTGGCTATTGAAATTTATAGTCTTCAATCCTGATTGGAGTTGCTGCATGCGAAATTAAAGGCGAACGTCCTCGGCTGCGCTCGGACACCAAACCTCGGCTGCGCTCTTACTATGGCGCAACCCCTCGGTTCTCGCAAAGCACACCAAAAAAATTTCAGCTAAGTGCGCAAAGTCAGCAAGCCAAGTTGGCTTTGCACAGCTCAAAAAAAAAAGACTTCGTGAATCTCTGTGTAACAATCCTACCCTGAAGAAGCTCTCACATCTGATTTTCCTCAGTTATGAACGGTATGTTGAAATAAACAGTGCGATTTTTAAAACTTATTTTAGACACCCCCCGTATCAAGCCTCTATTGGACGAAAATTACCGATGGATTGTGTGTCTTTCATACCGGCAGCAATCGTCCACCCTTAAAAAACATCAAGAACATGCACAGGAATAATGCTTATGGTTTCCTATCGTTGATTTTAGGCTTCAGCTTGATGCTGGCCTCATGCGGCGATACTACCGAAAAAACCACTCAACCTCCCGTTCAGGCGAAATTGGACTCAGCCGATGTGGCCCGAACAAAAGAATTAGAAAAGATTTTCTTCTCATTGCCGTCGCCGACAGAAATGACGACGCTCATCAAAGCCAAAGGCTTTCAGTTCGACCCAAGCAAATTAGTGGCTACCGCTAATGTCGACAAGTACACTGGCGAAACACGTCAGGCAGTCATGCTCGGGGTTTATGGCGCAGACTTGAGCTACGCCTCTGTATTCGATCAGAAGCAGATGTCGATGGAATACTTCGCTGCAGCTCAAAAATTGGCTCGTCAGATGGATGCGGACGGTGTGATCACCTCCGAATTGATTGAGCGCATGGAGAAGAATCAAGAAAACCGCGATTCAATGCTCAACATCATTTCTGAGGCCTATGCCGATATGAATGATCATTTGAAAGAGAAAGATAGAATTGAAGTTTCGGCTATGGTCATTACGGGTGGCTGGTTGGAAGCACTTTACTTGTCAACTCAATACGGTGCCGATGGAAATGCTGAATTGCGTCAGCGCATAGCAGAGCAGAAATACTCGCTCAATAATCTGATGAATTACCTCGAGAAATTCGGTGATTCACCTGCGCTGAAAGAGTTGAAGACAGATTTGACCAGCCTTCATGACGCCTACAACAGCGTGGCTGAAAACAAGGGCAAGACCTCGGCCAACAAAGACGCTTCCGGCAAGATGGTGATTGGTTCAACCACAACATTGGCGATAGACGATGCCACATTGGCCAAAATCACAACCTTGGCCAAGGATCTTCGCACGAAATATACCTCGCTCTAAACCCACCCTAAAAAGCAGAGATTATGAAACTCATCAAAATACTCCTCCCGCTCTTGCTGCTGATGCCAATGGCTTCAGATGCACAATGCAGAGCATTTACAAAAAACCAGTGTCTGCCTCAATTGGATGGATACGTTCAAAACGACAATTACAATTCAGCTGTATTGGTTCCTGGCGACGACGCTGAGTTGCTTCTCACATTTTACGGCGGTAAAGAATATCGCTTAGTGGTATGTGCGCACCCAATTCTAGGTAGCGTTGATTATGAAATCACCGACACCAATGGCGATTCTATCTACCGCGGCAATACTGCAGCAGGAAACAGTTTCGACTTCAAAATGGTGAACACGCAGCAACTCATTGTTAAACTCCACGTGCCCGATCAAAAATCAGCCGTATCGAATCACGAAGGATGTGTTTCGGTATTGGTAGGGCACAAGGATGCCAACTAAGACTTTCCTCCGCTTAAACTGGAAATAAGTGGACGTGCCGGCGAGACAGCTTTGTCTCTCCGGCATTCTGCTTTTTAGGACCGTAGGATTACACAGAGTTAAGCAGAGATTTTTCTTCCTTTGAATTGCACAGAGTCAATTTGGCTTGCTGACTTTGCGCACACAACGATAAATTCCTAGGCGTCCCTTTTGAGAATTGACTTAACGCACACCACTCTAAACTCATGGATTCTGTTTCTCGCTTATTATGATGAAAGTAGGGGAATGTGTGGGTGCTCTTGTCTTATTTTCGTTTCCGTTAAAACACACACTTGGTGCGGGCAATTGGATTGTGTATTCTAGGTATGCTGCTGAGCATTTCGGCATGGGCCACCCATAACAGGGCGGGTGATATTACCTATGAGCACGTCAGTGGATTTACCTATCGCGTTCGAATTACAACTTACACCAAGCAAAGCGCTATAGCCGATCGTAATTCTCTTAAAATTAGATGGGGTGATGAGGGCCCGAATACTACAGAACAAGACCTCGACAGTTTGTTTCGCACCAATCAAGTTTTGAATGTTGGAATCGATGTTAAGCGCAACGAATACTCCGGCCTACACACCTATAGCGGTCCGGGAACATTCGAAATTTCTGTGGAAGACCCCAACCGCAACGCCGGTGTGCTCAACATCAACAATGGCGAACCCGGCACACCGGAGGCCGACAAAACGAGTACATCGGTAATGGCTGTTTTTGCTATTCACTCGGTGTTAGTGATACGACCCGGCAATGGTGGTCACAACAACTCCATCAAGTTTTTGAATCCCCCCATTCAAGACGCTTGTATCTATCAGCAATGGATACACAATCCGGTAGCCTATGATTCGCTCGAAGGTGATCAGCTGGTATTCGCACTCGTCTCATGCTTGGGACTCAATGCTCAGCCACTCGATACATGGGAGTCGCCCACCGATTATACGGACAATCCTTCCGACGTTTTTTCCATCAATGCTGACAACGGAGACATTACATGGAATACTCCACTTGTTGCCGGTGAATACAACGTTGCCTTCGAAGTGCGTGAATACAGACGCGGCATTTTTGTAGGCTCGGTGGAGCGTGATATGCAGATTACCGTGGTAACCTGCGCCAATGTGCCACCAGACATTGCAGAGTTACCCGACTACTGCATCGGTGCAGGAGAAGTACTGCAATTCCAACTCAACTATTCAGACCCCAACGGAAGTCCATTCCAAGTGCATATCGAAGCCCTCGGCGGCCCCATGAGCGATGTGGATCATGTGGCTATTTACGACAATGTGTCGCGCTATTTCAGTTGGAATCCTCAGTGCGCCGAGGTGCGTTCAGAGCCTTATTACGTATCGTTCATGGCCACCGATGAAGGCAATATTCCACTCACCGACGTTGAAACCGTAGGCATTCAAGTAGTGGCGCCAGCTGTGCAGAATCCATTGGCCAATGCGGTAGGAAATCAAATGAACCTGTCGTGGGATTTGAGTCCATGCTACAGTGTGTTCAGTCCGAATGAAATTAACGAAGTACAATATCTCATATACAGGCGAAACGAATTGTATGGATTCGAGCCCGACCCTTGTGAATTGGGCGTTCCTGATTATACCGGCTACACTTACCTTGGGGCAAGTGATGGCGCCAACAACAACAGCTTCACGGATACAAGTGTGTTTTACGGTGGCGTGTATTGCTACATGGTGGTAACCGTTTGGCCCGATGGAGCCATCAGTTATGCGAGCGAAGAATTCTGCGATACGGTGAAAAAAGATGTTCCTGTGATGACAAAGGTGAGCATTGGTATTACTGATCTCATCGCCGGCGTTGATTCCGTGCAGTGGTCGAAACCGACGGATTTAGATACCACCTTGTTTCCGGGTCCGTATGTCTATAAACTCTTCCACACCGATGCGGGCAATTATCCATCTAATCTGATTTATACTTCGCCTGCATTCGACTTTCTCTCAGATGGTGACTCCACGTTTGTGCATACTGATCTGAATACCGTTGGCCCTGCGCATCGCTACCGTGTAGAAATAGAATCACAAAGCAGCGCGCAAATTGCGCGATCGACCTTAGCATCATCCATTCATCTCGACCTCATTCCCGGCGATAACTCGATGACGTTGAACATGGGTGCTGCAGTTCCGTGGGCCAATTACGAGTATCATATTTTCAGAAAAGATGCGGGCGCATTAGACTTCATAGAAGTGGGGATTTCTCATAGCTACTTATACGTAGATACGAATCTGGTCAACAACCAACTCTACTGCTATCGCATCAAAGCACTGGGCTCTTATTACGTGGGTGATGTTCCCGATCCACTCGAGAATTGGAGCCAGGAAATCTGCGCCACGCCTTACGACCAGACACCGCCTTGTCCGCCTGTTTTAGCCGTCGACGATGACTGTATCAATGGCGTGAATACACTTTCGTGGACGAACGTTCCTGGCTGTGCCGATGATATTTCCGGCTATGGAATTTACTACGCGCCAACACTGCTCGATTCTTTGGTACTCATCGCATCCATAAGCCAAGCCCAAGACAGCGTGTTTGTTTTTGACGGTTATGTGCGCAACGATCCGCCGAGTATTGCCGGGTGCTATGTCATTACTGCATTTGATTCGCTCAACCTCTGGCCGGATGGGATTTACCACCAAAACGAAAGTGCTTTTTCCAATGTTATCTGCATTGACAATTGTCCGCAATATTCACTGCCGAGCATTTTCAGTCCCAACGCCGATAATTTGAATGATCTTTTCGTGCCGTTTCCTTATCGCTATGTAAGGCAAATCGATTTGAAAGTTTATAACCGATGGGGCGGAGTTGTTTTCGAAACCGGCGATCCTGCTATCAAGTGGAATGGCGCCAACCAGGACTCCGGCGAAATGTGTTCTGATGGCGCATACTACTATGTGATTCGTGTGGATTACATTCGACTAAGCGGCATTGTGAGCGAATCATACAGTGGCAGCATCCGACTGCAAAACGGATCACCATCAATCCCCAGCAAATAATTATGTTTTCAGGAATCGTAGAATCCATTGGTGAGTTAGTTCAAGTTGAACGGGAAGCCGACAACATACACTTCACGTTACGCGCACCATTTGTGCATGAATTGAAAATTGACCAAAGCGTGGCGCACAACGGAGTTTGCCTGACCGTAGTGGGCATAGATGCCGGCACCTACAAGGTGACCGCCATTGATGAAACCTTGCAACGCACCAATCTATCCGAGTGGCGTGTAGGCTCTAAGGTGAATCTCGAGCGCTGTTTGAAATTGCAAGACCGCATCGACGGCCATATGGTGCAAGGCCATGTCGATACAGTAGCCAAGTGCATTCAGATGGAAGATCAGAAAGGATCGTGGAAATACCACTTCGCGTATGATCATGCGCACGAATGGGTTACGGTTCCCAAAGGCAGTATCTGTGTGAATGGAGTAAGTCTAACGGTGGTCGACTCCGACAAGGGAGTCTTTTCGGTGTGTATCATTCCTTACACCTGGGAGCATACCAATTTTCGCACGTTGGAGGAAGGTCATTTGGTGAATTTAGAATT
>CANHPZ010000163.1 GCA_947462725.1 Flavobacteriales bacterium | reverse complement strand
CTACAAATCAACCTTTACATTTTCAACACTCCACTTTTAGTTACAATTCAATTACCTCAGGTTGTACCATTCAAATCATCCGATACTTTTGACCATCAATAAACAATGATTTTATGAGCCACAAGAGTGTTGGAGCGCAGTTCTATAATGACGTGCTCTCGTATTTCGACAAGGCAGCCGCATTCACAACGTTTGATGAAGGTCTGCTCAATCAAATTAAAGTTTGTAACAGCGTTTACAAATTTTATTTCCCACTAGAGATTAACGGTAAGATTGAAGTGTTTGAAGGCATACGCGTTCAGCACAGCCATCATACCACGCCCACTAAAGGAGGAATTCGCTTCAGCGAAATGGTAGATGAAGAGGAAGTGAAAGCACTGGCCACTCTGATGACCTTCAAATGCGCTGCGGTAGATGTTCCCTTCGGTGGAGCCAAAGGCGGCATCAAGGTGAAGCCAAGCTCACTCACCGTTTCTCAACTCGAGCGTTTGACACGTCGCTACACTACAGAGTTAATCAAGAAGAACATGATTGGCCCCGCTGTGGATGTGCCTGCTCCCGACTACGGTAGCGGATCACGCGAGATGGCGTGGATTGTAGATACTTATGCTACGTTCAAGTTTGATGATATCAATGCTTTGGGATGTGTTACCGGTAAGCCCGTTGCACAAGGTGGTATTGCAGGCCGCACAGAGGCTACCGGTCAAGGTATTTTCTTCGGCATTCGCGAAGCGATGAGTCATGCCGATGATATGAAAGAATTGGGACTTACGCCTGGTCTTGAAGGTAAGCGCGTTATCGTGCAAGGCCTCGGTAACGTGGGTTTCTATTCAGCAAAATTCTGCAGCGAGGGCGGCGCCATCGTAATCGGAATTGCCGAATACGAAGGCGGTATTTACAACGAGAATGGTTTGGATGTAGAAGAAGTATTCAAACACCGCAAGGCTTCAGGCTCTATACTGAACTTCCCGGGTGCAAAAAATTTCGAGAAATCTTCAGAGCTGCTTGAAATGGAATGCGATGTGCTCATTCCTGCTGCTTTGGAAAATCAAATCACTGCTGAAAATGCGCCACGCATTAAAGCCAAAATTATCGGCGAAGGTGCAAATGGTCCAGTAAGCAAAGACGCGGAGGATATACTCAATAAACGTGGCATTATGATTATCCCGGATCTGTATTTGAATGCCGGTGGTGTAACGGTGTCTTATTTCGAGTGGTTAAAAAACCTTTCGCACGTCAACTTCGGTCGCCTAGAAAAACGCTTCCAAGAAATGCAAGCACGCCAACTCATCCATGGCGTGGAGCAAATGACCGGCCGCTCAATGGATGCCAAAGAGAAGAAAATCCTCATCAATGGCGGAGAAGAAATAGACTACGTACGTTCTGGCTTGGAAGAGACCATGATTTTCGCCTACAACGAAATTCGTGAAATCAAAAAGCAAAACAATAAGATTGAAGATCTACGCACAGCAGCATTTGTAAGCGGCATCAATAAACTGGGTGTAGCTTATCAGTCGCTGGGTATATTCCCTTAATTAGTAAATGGTGAAGTAGTGAAATGGTAAAATGGTGAAATAGAGGATTGAAAGCTATTAGCTACCTTAATGATTCACTAATTACTATTTCATTATTTCACCGCCTCACATTTTCACTATTTTTCTCGAAACTTTGCATCGGGCCTAAGCGTATCATTCCTATAAATTAGCACTATGGATTTCGCACCCGAAAAAAATATCAAGCCTCAGAAAGGCCAGGTACTTTTAGCCGAACCTTTCCTGAACGATCCTTACTTCAAACGCACAGTAATCTTCTTGTGCGAGCACAACCACGATGGTTCATTCGGATTTGTGTTGAACAACTACATCAACATCGATCTGGAACAAATCATGGAAAACATGCCGACGTTTCAAGGACGTATCAGCATCGGTGGCCCCGTGCGTAATAGCAACCTTTACTACTTGCACACCTTGGGTGAAAAAATCTCCGAAAGTGTAGAAATCATCCCGGGTTTATTCATGGGTGGCAACTTCGATATCCTGAAAAAAATGCTGTTCACAGGTGATGTGAAAAAAGATGAAGTACGCTTCTTCGTAGGATACAGCGGATGGTCTCCTGAACAACTCGAGAATGAAATCAAGAGCAAGTCGTGGTTTGTGGCCAACGTCAATAAAGACATGCTCATGAATAGCGAGAATAATGACCTCTGGAAATCCATCATGAAAAGCATGGGTAAAAAAGGCGAGCTCATTGCCAACTTACCAGAGGATCCTTCACTCAATTAATTCCAATGCCACAAAGGTCAAGAGGATTTCGCAATCACTATCGCAGTCAAATGCCTTGGACCGAAGTCCTCACTAAGGACGCGCGCAGTATGCTTCAGGATGCTGCTTCCTTTGTTCTCAACGGTGGCAAATTACCTTCTATGGTGGTCTATCCCGACTACCCAAGCAAGAAGACCACGCTTTTTAAAATTGCGCATGCCCTCAGGTTTCGCATCACAAATAAAAGACTGCGACGTCCTGATTTAGTTCTTTGGTTCCACGACACCACTCACGCATCATCTGCCCTGCTGGTTCAAAGCTACCCCAATGCGCGAGTGATTAATGCGCAATGCACCGACATTTCCAAGACCAAAGTAGACCAACTGCATGCCGAGATTTTCGGTTATTCCACATTCATCGACCCTGTGCAACATCAAGGTCCTGCAGTCGAAAAAAGCGACATCAATGCACTGCATGATGGATCTATCATCACCTGTCCTATTGCTCAACCCAATGGAAAATCGGTTTATCAATTGGTCATCGACAACAGCACGTCAAGCGGAGAATATCTCGATTACCGGGTGCCCGTGATTGGCGGTCATATTCCGCTCGTTTATGGCAAATACAAGCGCAACGAGGTGCGCTTCACCAACGATGTACACCGATCGGAAATGCTTGACATCAAGAGCACATTTAGTGCGGAAGAATTGCTGCTTATTCAAACCTTTGCGTTGAAAATGGGTGCCGAATTCTGTGAACTGGATGTGCTGCGCGATAATGCATCACAACGGATCTACATCATCGATGTCAACAAAACGCCTTATGGTCCGCCGAAAGGCCTGGGTAAGGCCAACACAAAAAAAGCTGTTCACTTGCTAACGGAGGCTTTCCGTGCTGCCTTTATTTCGGGTTGATTCACGCCTTCAATGATTTGATTTTTCCGCTTACCTGCATCGTGATGAAATCGCGATCCGGAGTTGCTCCGCGGGCCGGCGAATATTCGCGTGCATAGAAAATGATTTGGAGGTGCAGCTTAATCCAAGTCGATTCGGGAAACAGTCGTTTAGCATCGCGCTCGGTTTGTTCCACACTTTTTCCATTGCTCAATCCCCAGCGAAACAACATGCGATGAATGTGCGTGTCGACAGGAAACGCCGGAACTTGAAACGCTTGAATCATCACAACACTTGCTGTCTTATGCCCCACTCCCGGCAACGCTTCCAGCTGTTCCAAACTGTCTGGCACAACTCCGGCATAACGCTCAATCAGCAGCTCTGAAAGCCGATGGATATTCTTACTCTTTGCCGGGCCCAAGCCACATGGCCGCACAATAGATTCAATATCCGACACGCTCAACTTCACCATATCCCACGGATTATCGGCCTTGCCAAACAGCAATGGTGTTACCAAGTTCACGCGTGCATCTGTGCATTGCGCACTGAGCAAAACAGCTATAAGTAAAGTATAGGGATCCTTATGGTCGAGGGGTACCGGAGGATTCGGATACAAAAGCTCCAACTCCTGCAAGATGTATTTGACTTTCTCCTTTTTTATCATACTGCCTGTTCACCGACGAAACTCTTGACGCACAACATCCTTATTAAACACAAGTGTTTGCGTAGTTCCATTGATACTGAGATCCACAATGTTTTGCTGATCGGCAAACTGAGACACCAAGATGTCATTGAATACTTGCAACGTTGCAAAATCAGGCTGGCGATAAAACTCCACGTAGCAAAATGTCATGTCACTATCCACGTCCTTGCCTACCCAGCGCCACTCGATGGGGGCCCCGTTTATCTTCAATGCCAGATGGTCATGCATGTATTTCTCTATACGCTGATCAGCGTCTGCCACTTCGCGATCTGTACCCAGCCTAATCTCACCCGACTGTGCTCCTCCAATGGCTGTCTCGAGGTCATCCGTAAACAATTTACAAGTGACTTCAAACTGCGCTGTGCGCGGATTGAATTCGATGATGGTTTTGGAAATATAAAACTTATGATCACCCGAAAAACTCGTCAATGCGAGCAATGCCAAGAACAGCATGAAAGAACGAAAGGTGATTAATCTGTGCATGTGCGTGTTTAAAAGGTCATGGCAAGTTTAACGCAAGAATGCCCATAGTTCGCGTGAGCGGTTACTTTTGTAGCATGTCAAGGTTATTGCAAACTGCTCAAATCGACCGCGCCCAAGAGCTCATACTCGGCGCAAAAAGCATCGTCATTACCACCCACAAAAGCCCCGATGGCGATGCCATAGGATCGGCTATGGCTATGCATCATTTTCTAAAAACGCTGCACAAAAATGTGATCACCATACTCCCCGACGCAGCTCCGGATTTCTTGCATTGGGTGAAAGACTACGACGAAGCGCTGCTGTTCGATACACACACAGAACAAGCCAAGCAAGCTATTGCACATGCCGACCTCATCTTCTCGCTTGATTACAATCATTTGGCTCGTGTTGGCGACCCCATGTGCGCTACGCTCGAAACCTGCGGAAAACCATTCATACTCATCGACCACCATCAGCAGCCCGGCGCCTACCCGCAGGTCACCTATAGCGACACCAGTGCATGCAGCACATGTGAAATGGTATACAGATTCATTGAACAATGCGGGTGGAAAGGCCATATCAATTTGGATATCGCCGCTTGCATCTACCTGGGTATAATGACCGATAGCGGTTCTTTCCGCTTTCATAGCGTCTCCGACGACACGCATCGCATTGCCGGTGAAATGATTGCTCTCGGACTCGACCATTCCGAAATTCACAGACAGGTATATGACACGAACCTCATGGACAAGCTCAAGCTCATTGGCTATGCGCTCAGTGAGAAACTGGTGGTGATGCCTGATCAAGCTGCGGCTTTTATCAGTTTAGATAAAGAGGAATTGCAGCGATACAACTATCGCCAAGGCGATACCGAAGGCCTCGTCAATCAAGCTCTCTCAATTCGCGGGGTGAAGTTTGCCGCTTTTTTTAGAGAGGGTAACAATGAAATTAAATCTTCATTCCGATCGAAAGGGAAGTTTGATGTGAATGCATTTTCTCGTGCGCATTGGCAGGGCGGTGGCCACATCAACGCAGCCGGCGGCATCAGCATGGAATCCATGACTCAGACACTGGAACGCTT